>NZ_JBNTKF010000014.1:0-62574 GCF_050408675.1 Microbacterium daqui
GCGGCTCGAGCACCTCCGCGGCTCCGCACTCGGCTTCCGCAACCTCACGAACTATGTCGCCAGATCACTACTCGAAGCCGGAGGCTTCAGACCCCAACTACACCCTCGTTCGTGAAGAGCCGCTTTGGCGTGAAACCCGTATGTTTTGGCGCGATTGACACGGGTACCGCGTTGTTTTACGGGTTTCACGACGTGGCGGCGCGAGCCGCAGCCGCGCCCCACACCCGCACAACGAAGGGCCCACCGCGTCGAAACGCGATGGGCCCCGAGCGCGAGCGAATCAGCCCGCAACGAACTCAGCTGAACTGGTTCATCGTGTTTTCTTTGCCGCCTGCCTTGAGGGCGGCGTCGCCGGCGAAGTACTCCTTGTGGTTGTCGCCGATGTCACTACCAGCCATGTTCTGGTGCTTGACCGTCGCGATGCCCTCGCGGATTTCGCGGCGCTGAACGTCGCGAACGTAGGTGAGCATGCCTTCGTCGCCGAAGTAGCCCTTCGCGAGGTTGTCGGTCGACAGCGCAGCCGTGTGGTACGTCGGCAGCGTGATGAGGTGGTGGAAGATTCCGGCGCGGGCGGAACCATCGCGCTGGAACGAGCGGATCATCTCGTCGGCCTTGGCAGCGAGCTCGGTGTTGTCGTACTCGACGCTCATGAGTGCCGCGCGGTCGTATGCCGAGACGTCCTGACCCTGCTCTGCGAGCAGGTCGTAGGCCTGCTGGCGGAAGTTGAGGGTCCAGTTGAACGACGGGCTGTTGTTGTAAACGAGCTTGGCGTTCGGGATGACCTCGCGAATGCGGTCAACCATGCCAGCGATCTGCTCGACGTGCGGCTTCTCGGTCTCAATCCAGAGCAGGTCGGCGCCGTTCTGCAGCGACGTGATGCAGTCGAGCACGCAGCGGTCTTCACCCGTTCCCTGACGGAACTGGTAGAGGTTGCTGGCGAGGCGACGCGGACGCAGCAGCTTGCCGTCGCGCTTGATGATGACGTCGCCGTTGCCGAGCTCGGCCTCAGAAATCTCTTCAACGTCGAGGAACGAGTTGTACTGGTCGCCCAGGTCGCCGGGGGTGTTGCTGACGGCGAGCTTCTGCGTGAGGCCGGCTCCGAGCGAGTCGGTGCGGGCGACGATGATGCCGTTGTCGATGCCCAGCTCAAGGAAGGCGTAGCGCACAGCGTTGATCTTCGCGATGAAGTCTTCGTGCGGAACCGTAACCTTGCCGTCCTGGTGACCGCACTGCTTCTCGTCAGAAACCTGGTTCTCGATCTGGATCGCGCAGGCACCCGCCTCGATCATCTTCTTGGCGAGCAGGTAGGTTGCCTCGGGGTTACCGAAACCAGCGTCGATGTCGGCGATGATCGGAACCACGTGGGTTTCGTAGTTGTCGATCTGCGACTGAACGAATTCGATTGCGGTCTCGTCGCCGGCGGCGCGTGCGTTGTCAAGCTGCGTGAAGAGCAGGTCGAGCTCACGGGCGTCTGCCTGGCGGAGGAACGTGTAGAGCTCTTCGATGAGCGCCGGAACCGAGGTCTTCTCGTGCATCGACTGGTCGGGCAGCGGGCCGAACTCGGAGCGGAGTGCGGCAACCATCCAGCCGGAAAGGTAGAGGTAACGCTTGTTCGTCGTCTTAAGGTGCTTCTTGATCGAGATCAGCTTCTGCTGACCGATGAAGCCGTGCCAAACACCGAGCGACTGCGTGTAGACCGAGGAGTCGTTGTCGTACTCGGCCATGTCACGGCGCATGATGTCTGCGGTGTACTGGGCAATCTCCAGACCCGTCTTGAAACGGTTCTGGGCACGCATGCGGGCGACGTATTCCGGGTTAATGCTGTCCCAGCTGGAACCGTTCTGCTGCTTGAGCGAATCCACGGCTTCTTTGTCGTTCTGGAATGCAGTCACGATGACTCCTTCGGCGGGTGGTGACTCAGTCACTCATTGGCGTTTGCTTATTCTCACAATGGGGCTGTGAGAAGGCTTCTTCTGGCCAATCCGGGGGAGAAGTTTCGCGAAATTTTTACTGTTGTGCAGAATCCGGTGCTCGGAGGGCACAAATGCGCCCGGAGGCGCGATTCAAGCACACAGAGATTTTACGGGCGACCGGAGCGCTTCACGACGTCATATGCCGCCAACGCCGCCTTGCGCGTGAGCCCGAGATCAACGATCTGCAATGGAGACGCGTCGGCGGCCCACTGCTGCACATACACGCCGTGCGGGTCGAACTTCTTCGCCTGCAATTCGGGGTTGAAGATGCGGAAGTAGGGGGCGGCGTCTGCTCCGGAACCAGCAACCCACTGCCAGCTGAAGGGGTTGCTGGCAGCGTCGGCATCGACGAGCGTGTCCCAGAACCACTGCTCGCCGATGCGCCAATCGATCATCAGGTTCTTGATGAGAAACGACGCCGTGATCATGCGCACCCGGTTGTGCATATGGCCGGTGTGCCAGAGCTCGCGCATACCGGCGTCGACGATGCCGAAGCCGGTGTTGCCCTTGCGCCATGCGGCCAACGCGCCGTCGTCAACATCGGGCCACGGAAACGCGTCGAACTCTGGCCGCAGGTTCTTCGTCGCAAGGTTGGGAAAGTGAAACAGCGTATGCCACGCGAATTCGCGCCAGCCCAGCTCAGTCAAGAATCGCGCGGATTCACCCGCATCAACCGCCGCATGCCACGCCGTGAACGGACTGATCTCACCCCAACGCAACCGCGGCGACAGCATCGATGTCGCTCCAGCTGATGGTTCATCACGCGCCCGGTCGTAGTCGGCTAAGTCTCCCGAGACGAACTGGTGCAACCGCGCGAGACCGGCCGGTTCGCCCGGTTCCCACGTCTCCCGCAATCCCGCAGCCCAATCTGGCGATGTCGGTAGCAGGTTCCACTCGCTCAATTCATCAGAGGGGAGAGCGGAACCACCGTGCAGGTTTTCGGGTTCGGGGAGCGGCTGGCGCGGGGCGGGCAGTGACTGGCACGCGCGCCAAAACGGCGTGAACACGGAGTAGTGGGTGCCCGACCCGGTCTGTACCGTCCAGGGCTCGAAGAGGAGTGACGCCGCAAACGACTGCACCTCGATTTCGGCCGCTCGCAGGCCCGACTTGAGTTCTGTATCAACCGCACGTTCTGCACTCGCGTAGCGACGGTTCCACATCACCGCACCGGCTCCCAGCGAAGCCGCGATCTCACGCACCACGGCTCCGGCAGCCCCGCGCCGCAACACGAGCGGCACCCCGTGCGCCGCGAGCCGGGCCTGTAGTGACGCCAGCGAGTGGTGCAGCCACCACCGCGCCGCACCGCCCAGCGGGCGGATGCCGGGCGACTCTTCATCGAGCACAAACAACGCCACGACCGGCCCCCGCGCGGCGGCAGCCGTCAGCGCCGGGTTGTCGGCAAGGCGCAGGTCATCGCGGAACCATACAACCGTTGGTGAGGCGTCTGAAGTCATCCCCTCCAGGGTAAGTGAGGGCCACGCCATGGTGCCCTTACCCGGCGATGGCAACCCCGATCGGGCACACGAGGGAGCCGAAGAATACGGCCGCACTGAATATTGCGTGAAACGTGATGAGCGGGGGCAGTTGGCCGGCGAAAGCACTACGAATCGCCAGTCCGTACGCCGCCATGCCGGTCGCGTTGCTGTGACGGGCTCGTCGAGCGCGGGCGACCATTTGCGTTTCACCGAGCGGAATGCCGAGCGCGAGTACGACCCATGCCAGCCAGCCCCAGAGGATGGCGTCCGTGAAAACGAACACGGTCCATGAGGCCAGGTGGAACCATGGGCAATCGTCGGTCGACGCTCAGCGGCGCTACAGGGTCTTAAAGCTCCTGGGGGAGTAATGCACCCTGCTCCTCGCCATCAGCCGCTTCCGCTCCTCCCAACAGCTAGTCCGCTCAACGGAAGGAATCCGCGTGCCCGCGCGCGCGAGAACGCGCCCGCGTAAATATCACCCGCCCGAGGGAATCTCAAGGATGGCGGTAGGTTTACCGCATTATGGAATCGCTTTGACGCATCGTGGAATGCAGAAGTAGAAAGGAGCCAACCTACACACAGCGCGGCGAGGCGATTCAGGAGGAATCACTTGGGGTACTACATCGGGAGAAGGCTCCTTGAAGTCATTCCGACCCTCTTCCTGATCGTGACGATCGTGTTCTTCCTCGTCTACATCGTGGGTGACCCTGTCACGCTCATGCTCGGCGAGAACGCGACGCCGGAACAGGTCAAGGCGATTCGCGATTCGATGGGCCTGAACGATCCGCTCCTCGTTCAGTACTGGAACTACATAACGCACGCATTCGTCGGCGATTTTGGTGACTCATATCAATACCGCGAGCCTGCGATGGCCATCGTGCTTGAGCGCCTCCCGCTGACTCTCACACTCGCAGTCGGGTCGATCATCCTGGCCCTTGTCATTGCAATTCCCCTCGGCGTATGGGCTGCGACGCACCGCGGCGGTGTCATTGACAACGTCGTCTCGTCGCTGTCAGTTCTCGCCAAGGCGATGCCCAACTTTTGGCTCGGCATCATGCTCATCCTGCTCTTCGCCGTCACCCTGAGCTGGTTCCCCGTCTCTGGTTCCGGCACCTGGGCGCACCTTGTTCTGCCCGTAATCACGCTGGGAACGGGAACGGCGGCCGAGATCACTCGCCTCGTTCGCTCTTCCATGGTCGAAATCCTGAGCCAGGATTACGTGCGCACAGCGCATGGAAAGGGCCTGCGCGAATCTGTTGTGGTTTTCAAACACGCGCTCAGCAATGCCTTCATCCCCGTCGCGTCAATCACCGTGCTCCAGTTCTCCACCCTCCTTGGCGGAGCGCTCGTGACTGAGGCTGTATTCGCGTGGCCCGGTCTCGGTCAGCTTCTCGTCAAATCGGTGACCCAGCGCGATATGCCCGTCGTTCAAGCAGCGGTGTTTGTCATCGCGCTGATGGTCATCGCGTTGAGCATCCTGTCTGACATTTCGTTCAAACTCGTTGATAGGCGGATCAAACTTGACTGAGTTCATTACGCTGCCCCGTCAGCGCGCCCCGTTCCGCCTGATCACCACAGTGAAGCGCATTCCGGCGCCGGCGATGTTTGGGCTCGTGCTCATCATCGTTCCCGCACTCGTGGCTATCCTGGCGCCGTGGATCATGCCGCACGATCCTTCGCAGATTGATCCGTCTCGCTCACTGCTTCCTCCTTTCCCGTTCGAAGGCAGCGAGGCCGCGTACCTTCTGGGCACCGACAACCTCGGTCGTGACATGTTGAGCCGCCTCATTGAGGGTTCGCGCATTTCACTGCTCGTCGGAGTCTTGGGTGTCGTGCTGGCCGGAACCATTGGTCTCATCGCTGGGCTCGCTGCGGGGTACTACGGCGGCGCAACTGACGCGATCATCATGCGTATCGTCGATGCGCTGCTCGCGATCCCCGGAATTCTGCTCGTGCTGGTGATTCTCGGCGTCGTCAAACCCGGCGTGATGACGCTGGTCGTCGTTCTGGGATTCACCAACTGGGTGATCTACGCGCGTCAGATTCGCGCCGAGGTTCTCGAAATTCGTGAGCGACTGTTCGTCGAAGCGGCACGCAACTTCGGCGTGCCAAGCGTCAAAATCATCGCGCGACACATTGCACCCAACGTGATGCCGACCTTCATCGTGCTCTCCACACTGAGCGTGGCGACCATCATCATCACCGAGTCCTCGTTGAGCTTCCTGGGTCTTGGCGTGCAGCCCCCGAACATTTCGTGGGGCCTCATGCTGACGGCCGGACGCGACTACATCACGAGTGCGTGGTGGCTGAGCACCCTGCCCGGCGTTGCGATCACCGCCACAGTTCTCGGCATTTTGCTGCTCGGCGATTGGCTGCGCGACGCACTCGACCCGCGACTGGGGGCCTGACATGGCGAATCAACCGATGCTGAGTATCCGCGACCTTGAGGTCAAGGCCGCGAAGAAGAACCTCACGCTTGTTGACGGTGTCTCTCTCGACATCGACGCCGGCCAACGCGTAGCCCTCGTCGGCGAGTCCGGGTCGGGAAAGAGCCTGACCTGCATGTCGATCATCAGTCTGCTGGCGAAAGGGCTGGCCGTTACGGGCGGCGAGATTCGCTGGAACGGCACGAACATCGCACAAGCGTCGTCATCGCGCTTGCGCCAATTGCGCGGGCGCGAGATCTCAATGATCTATCAGGAGCCGTTGACCTCGTTGAACCCGATTCTGTCGATCGGCAACCAGTTGGGTGAAGCGGCCAGGCACGTACGGGCGACGAAGGGTGATGTCCTGGCCATGCTCGACCGTGTCGGTTTTCACCAGCCCGAGCGGGTTTTGCGTCAGCGCCCGCATGAGCTGTCGGGCGGTATGCGCCAACGCATCATGATCGCGATGGCCCTTCTCGGCAAGCCGCGACTCCTTCTCGCAGACGAGCCCACGACTGCGCTTGATGTCACGGTTCAGGATCAGGTTCTGAAGCTGATTTACGATATCACCGTTGAGACGGGCACTGCGCTGCTGCTGGTGAGCCACGACCTCAACGTCGTGCGCCGCATCGCCGATGACGTCGCGGTGATGTACACGGGGCGCATTGCTGAGAGTGGAACCACGGATCAGGTACTTTCGAATCCGCAGCATCCGTACACCGCCGCACTTATGCGTTCCGCTCCATCTTTGGAATCCAAACCCGAGCGATTGCTCGCGATCGCGGGTCGAGTCCCTACGCCGAGTGAGTGGACGGACGGCTGTCGATTCGCGGCACGGTGCCAGTTTGCTACTGAACAGTGCGCTTCGAAGCCACCCGTGGTTGATGTCGACGGCCAGCAGGCAGCCTGCTGGCACACAGACCGCGTTCGTGAGTGGAGGCAAGCATCATGAGTGAGCTGAAGAGCGCCGCGGCAGTATCCGTCACTGGGCTGTCCAAGACCTTCCAGATTCCGGAGGGATTCTTCGGGAAGAAACGTGATTTCCCAGCCGTGCGCGATGTGAACTTTACTGTTCCGCCAGCGACAACACTGGGGATCATTGGCGAATCAGGGTCAGGTAAGACGACCGTCGCGCGAATGATCGCCGGATTGCTCGCACCGACTACGGGTGACATTACTGTCGCGGGTTCCCCGGTCTTTGACGCCAAGGGGCGGACGACGGTTGCTGGCCGAACTGCCGCACAGATGGTTTTCCAAGACCCCTACTCGGCGTTGAACCCGCGCATGCGGGTTCGCTCGATCCTGGCAGAACCCCTCACCGTTTCGCCGCGTGAATCTCGACAGGCTATCGACGCGCGCGTCACTGAACTGATCGATCAGGTCGGTTTGTCAACATCGGCACTCGACAAATTTCCGCACGAGTTCTCCGGGGGCCAGCGTCAGCGTCTCGTCATTGCTCGCGCGCTCGCACGAAAACCCCCTGTTCTGGTGTGCGATGAACCGGTTTCTGCTCTGGATGTATCGATTCAGAGTCAGATTCTCAACCTGCTGAAAGAACTGCAGGAAGAGCTCGGTCTGACCTATGTGTTTATCGGTCATGGCCTGGAAAGCGTCTACTTCATGAGCGACACAATCAGCGTCATGTACAAGGGCGAAGTCGTCGAACACGGCACCGCTGACGAGATTCTGCATCACCCCACCCACCAGTACACGAAACAGCTCATCGAGTCGTCTCGTGCACAGCCCTTTAAAGAACGCACCGGCGCGCGCACAGCATGAGCGTCGCCGGTGGCGCAGGGCCCTCACCCACATAAGTGTGAAAGGAAAGTCATGAAAAAGGCTCTCAAAGCGATTGCCGTCGTTGGTGCGGCAGCGCTGTTGTTGACCGGTTGCGTCCCCGGCACCGGATCTGACTCAAACGCAGGCGGCGACTCCGGTGCGACCAAGGACACGCTGGTGTTCGCCCAGACCGTCGACCCCCGCAACCTCGATCCGCAGAACGCTCTTCAGACCTCGGCCGACCGCATCAACCGAAACGTCTACGACCGCCTGTTTACCCGCAATGGCGAGTCAGAGATCGTTCCGCAGTTGGTCACGGAATACGAGCAGATCGATGACACGACGTGGACGATGACGATTCGCGACGATGTGACCTTTCACGATGGTTCGGCGCTGACGGCAGCCGATGTCGAGTTCACGCTTGACCGCCTGAAGGACCCGGCGCTCCTCGAGTCGCGTTGGTACTCACAGATCACCGAAGTAACGGCGACGAGCGAGTACGACGTCGAGATCACGACCGACGGGCCGATGCCGACACTGTTGGCAGCACTGTCGAAGAGCGGTGCCGACATCATGCCGGCCGCCTACATCGAAGAGCACGGCATCGAAGAGTTCATCAAGTCGCCGATCGGCTCCGGCCCCTACAAGTTCGTCGAGTGGCGACGCGACGACCGCGTCGTACTCGAGCGCAACGACGACTATTGGGGTGGCACCCCGAAGTGGGCATCTGTTGAGGTGCGCACGATTCCCGAGAACTCGACCCGCGTCTCAGAGTTGCTGACCGGTGGCGTCGACATCGCGACCGACATTCCCGTCGTTGATTGGGAGCGTGTCGGATCTGGCGACACCACGATGGCATTCGGCGAAACGTCGCGCACGATGATGCTGATGCTTCGCGTCAACGAGCCGCACGCCACGCAGGATGTGCGCCTGCGCGAAGCAATCGACCTGGCCATCGACAAGCAGGCCATTATCGACACGCTCTTTAACGGCAACGCCGTTCCGGTGCGTACGCGAGCGCCGCACGGCATCGTGTTTGGCGGTGACCCCGACCTGTACAACACGTCGCTGTTTGACCTCGATCGTGCCAAGGAGCTCGTGGCTGAGGTTGTCGCTGAAGGCGGCGACGTTGAACTGCACTACAGCGCGTCACGTGGTAGCTACCCGATGGATGCCGAACTGGCTGAAATGGTGAGCGCGATGCTGACCGAGGCTGGCTTCACCGTCAACCTTGAGATTCTTGAAGGCGGCGCCTTCGGTGACATCTACAGCGACTACTCGAACCAGGAGGTCTACCAGGTTGCCCTGGCCGACGGTCTCCTCGACGCGTCGTACGCACTGCAGGGCTATGCGACCGAGCTGGGCATGCCCCGCCTCGGGTACAGCAACGCAAAGGTTGATGAACTCCTGATTGCGGCCAACCGCACGCTGGACAGTGCCGAGCGCGAAAACTTGTACGCGCAGGTTCAGAAGATCATCGCTGAGGAAGACCGCCCGCAGGTCATGTTGTATCTGCAGCCGTCCGCCTACGGCGTGAATGCCGACCTGAAGTTCTCGCCGCGTGCAGACGATGGTGTGGTGTTCGACGCGGTCGAACTGACAAAGTGATCCTGTAGTTGGGGTGGGCGATGGTTGCCATCGCCCACCCCAACGCACACGGATCAAATATGAAGGAGTAACCGTGGAGAGCACCTTTGCCTCAGAGCCAAACGCTAAATCGCGCGGTGCTGTGCAGTCCATCAGCCGCGGTTTTGCCGTGCTCGAAGCGGTTGTTGCGCATGATCTACCTGTCGGCGTGACAGAGCTCGCTCGCCAGTGCGACCTACCCGTCGGAACCATTCACCGCTTGGTGCAGTCTCTGTACGAGCTGGGATATGTGGACAAAGACGAAAGCAGCAAGTACTTCGCCGGACCACGGTTGACTAAACTGACCGGAACGCGTCAGAAAACTGTCGCCGCGATCGCTCAACCCTATTTGGATCGCATTGCGCAAGAGCTCGGTGAGACTGTTGCCGTCGGCACCCTCAAGGGCGGATTCGTCGTCGGTATCGCGCGCACTCCGGGCACCCGATCGATTCGCATTCACACCAGTATTGGGGTGCCCTCGCATCCACATGCCTCAGCGTTAGGCAAGCTCCTGCTCGGCACCATGCCGGTCGAACAGGTGCATCACATTCTTGACCACACGCATATGCCCCGTTTCACTCCGGCGACGATCACTGACCGTCCCACTTTGCTGGATGCGATCGCAACAGCACAGGAGCGCGGTTATGCAGTAAACGAAGGCGAGCAGGAAGAGGGCATGCGTTGCGTTGCGGTAGCCATTGCTTGCGACTTGGCACCCATCGGTTTCTCTCTCTCCGCTCCCACCCTTCGTATGCCTGACAACGTCTTAATGACAACCGTCGACACTCTCCGCAATGCTGCCGTTGCACTCGCAGACGATCTGCGCGGAGTCCGCTACCTCACATCCCACGATTAGGAGTTCTGATCCACGCCATGAGCACGACAAACATCGCCGTTATCGGCGGCGGTATCGCCGGAGTTACAACCGCTTTCCACCTCGCTCGTCGAGGCGCAACGGTCACGGTTATCGACGACGGTGGCTTCGGACAGGCGACAGCGGCCAGCGCTGGCATCATCGCGCCATGGGTGTCGAAGTCTGATGGCGACTTCTATGCAGCGTACGCCGCTGGTGGCAACTACTACCCCGAATTTCTGTCTCAGCTCGAGGCCTTGGGAATCCCTGAACTCGGTTACCGTCGTTCGGGCGCACTCATGGTCGACGCCGATGCCGAAGGGATCGAAGCCGAGTATGAGCGCATCGTTTCCCGCGTGCGTGATGCCGGTGACGTTGCTGGTGAGGTTAAACGTGTTGCTGGCGATGACGTGCAGAGCCTTTTCCCCGCACTCGCTTCTGGCCTGACGGGTTTACTGGTCACCGGTGGTGGGCGAGTTGACGGTCGCATCCTACGAGATGCCGCGCTGACCGGTGCCATTGCGCACGGTGCGCGCCACCTCGTCGACGCGGTGATCGGGTTGGAGCAAACGAAAACGGGCTGGAGTGTCAAGACAACCACGAGCACGACGATGTTCGATGCCGTTGTGGTCGCTGCGGGCGCCCGCGTGATGGACATTTTTGATCGACTTGACATGCGCATCGGGGTCACGCCGCAGCGCGGTCAGATCGTGCACCTGCACCTGCGCGGCGTGAACACATCGCCGTGGCCGACCGTTCACCCTCTCGGAGACCACTACATGACACCGTTTGATGGCGGCCGCATCGCCGTCGGCGCTACGCGCGAAACGGGAAGCGGATTTGACCCCCGCGTTACCGCGGCTGGTCAGATGTCGGTGTTGCAGAAGGCGTTGGAGCTCGCACCCGGTCTCGGCGAGGCAACCCTCGTGGAAACCCGCGTCGGCATTCGACCGATGGGCGACGACCACATGCCCGTTGTCGGACGAGTACCCGGACGCGATGGCCTGTGGGTTGCTTCTGGCTACGGCGCCGGTGGACTCACCATGGGTCCGCTCCTCGGCGACGCCGTTGCTCGTGACGTGATGGGCGATGCCGCACCCGAACTGGCGCCGTTCGCTATGCCCGCTGAATCCGTTTCATAGTTTTTCAGACACCACGTCGTTCTCGCGGTTCCCTGTGCGTTGAGCGGTCGACGTGGTACGCCCTGTGCGCACTCCCCCTGCGCACAGGGCGCTCGTTGCGCCACCGCGGCGCCGCGCTACGCACTTTCGTGTCGAACCTCTCGGTTCCGCACTCCTCCCGAACCGCCGGTTCTGCGACGACTGAACCTTCGAGTTCTCTAATGAAAGGCACATATCGTGACCCTCTTTGACCCCGCCACCACGGCAATTGTTTCCATTGACCTGCAGGAAGCAAACCTGACCAGCCACCACGAGCCCCACAGCCCTCGCGACGTTCTCGAGCGTTCGCTGCGTTTGTTCACTGCAGCACGCGCCGCAGGGTCGCTCATCGTGCACGTTCGTACGAGCTTCCTTCCGAATGAGAAGGACTCCCTCGCGCCGATGCAGATTGAGAAGATGCGCCCGCTGAACCCGGTGCGTGAGCCGCGCTGGGATGAGCTGGTCGCCGAGGTTGCGCCGCTTCCTAACGAACCGGTCATGATCAAGCGCTCGTGGAATGCCTTCCACGGTTCTGACCTTGACGTGCAGTTGCGACGCCACGCTATCAAGACGGTCGTCATGGTTGGTATGTCCACGAACTACGGCGTCGAAGGTACTGCTCGCGCGGCTTACGAGAACTACTACAACGTCGTCTTCGCCAACGAGGCGATGTCGGCCATTACGACGGCCGGTCACGACTACAGCGTCTCGACGATCTTCCCCCTGATCGGACGCGTGCGTCCTGTCGACGAGATCGAAGCGGCGTTCGCCGGAACCGCCGCGTAAGCAGACATGAGCGGGGGCACGGGGGAGACCCGGTGCCCCCGCTTTGTCGTTCCGCTACGGTTGCTGCGAGAGAGCCGCTGCTCGAAGTTCGGCGGCGGCTTCGGTAAGAGCCTTGACGACGCGTGGAACGATCGCGCTTGTGATGCGAGTGATCGGGCCGGAAACAGAGAGTGCCGTTGGTTGCTCGAGCCCGGTGACAGCGACCGCGATACAGCGCACGCCGACCTCTTGCTCGCTGTCATCGGCGGCGAATCCCCGCCCCTTGGAGACACGAAGATCTGCGATGAAGTCTTCGGCAGTGACGAGTGTCGCTGGGGTGAAGCGGGGGAGGCCTGTTCGTTCGACCAAAGCTCGAACGCGATCTTCGGGCATCGTCGAAAGCATCGCTTTGCCAACGCCGGTGGAGTGCGGGAGAACGCGCCGGCCAATTTCGGTGAACATGCGCATGCGGTGACGCGACGGCATTTGTGCCACGTAGAGCACGAGGTCGCCGTCGAGCACGGCAAGGTTCGCCGTTTCGTGAAAGGCACCCTCGAGTCGCTCGAGGAGGGGGTTTGCGACCTCCGCCAGCGGTGGGACAGCGCGGCGGCCGAGACCGATGAGGCCAGCGCCGAGGGCGTACCGACGCTTGTCGGTCTGGCGCACGTAGCCGAGCTTCTGCATGGTTCCGAGAATGCGGTGCGCGGTCGGCACCGCTAACCCGGCGGATTCTGCCGCAACGGCGAGCGGGAGGCCGTCTTCGGCATCTGCGATTGCTTCAAGAAGTGCGAACGCACGAGAGACAGATTGAACGGAACCAGCCGGGGACGTCGACGCCATAATTCCACCATACAAAATTTAGACTCCAAGAAGCGGAATATTTCGTACCGTATGGGAAGCAATATCCGCTTGACCCAGGAATGACATGACGCCGTATCGCCAGACCGCAACAATCTCCTACGAAACCGCAGCGCGAGCCGTCGCAATTGCGATGGAAGTGGGGGCACAAGCAGGCATCCGCCCGGTTGTCTCGGTCGCAGACCCCAGCATGACGCTTGTGGCGTACGGCATGGCCGACGGTGCAACGCCGCACAGCGCCGAGACCAGCCGCCGCAAGGCTGCAACGTCAGCATCGATGCGCAAGCGTTCCGCACTTATTCCCGAGCCGCTCGTAACGAAGCTTGCCCTCGGAACCGGCAGTCTCCTGACTGCTGTTGACGGTGGCATGCCGATCTTCTTCGAAGACGTTCACGTGGGCGGGCTCGGGGTTGCCGGCGGAACACCCGCGCAAGATGCTGACGTTGCACTAGAAACCCTTCGCCGCTTGGGCGCCCGAACTGAAGGAGAAATGCTGTGACCGAATCCACCACCCGCACCGAATACCTGACGCGCGCCGACCTCGCCGTAGCGCCAGAGATTGCCGACTTCGCCGAGTCGACGCTCGCGTCGTTCGGTCTCGATGTCGAGGCATTCTGGCAGGGTGCTGCCGCGATCGTGCGGGATCTCACTCCGCGCAATGTCGAGCTGCTTGCGAAGCGCGATGAGCTGCAGCAGCAGATCGATGACTTCCACCGCGCGAACCCGGGTCAGCCTGACCCCGCGGCGTATCGCGAATTTCTGACGAGCATCGGCTACCTCGTCGAGCAGCCTGCTGATGCCCAGATCTCGACCGAGAATGTTGACCCCGAGATCGCAACGACCGCTGGTCCGCAGCTCGTGGTTCCGCTTCTCAATGCCCGCTTCGCTCTCAACGCCGCCAACGCTCGCTGGGGTTCGCTCTACGACGCGCTGTACGGCACCGATGCGATTTCGCAGGACGGAGACCTGGCCCCCGGTGCCGCGTACAACGTTGTGCGTGGTGCTGCGGTTATCGCTCGCGGTCGCGAACTTCTCGACCTGGCGGCGCCGCTCGCTCAGGGGTCGCACGCCGACGCCACGGGCTATGCGGTTGACTCAACCGGCGCGCTGGTTGTGCAGACGGCTGGCGGAACCACGGGGCTGGCAGATGCTGCGGCATTCGTTGGGTATGGGGGTGAGCCGACGGCTCCGTCTGCGTTGTTGTTGAAGCACAACGGTTTGCACCTGGAGATCGTGATTGATCGTGCGGGTGGCATCGGCTCGACCGATGCTGCTGGTGTGCAAGACATCGTTGTGGAGTCGGCGATCACCACGATCATCGACCTGGAGGACTCGGTCGCCGCGGTTGACGCTGAAGACAAGTCGCTCGGGTATCGCAACTGGCGTGGGCTGATGGATGGCACGCTGAGTGAGACAGTCGAAAAGGGCGGGCGCACGATCACGCGTGTGATGGCGGCAGATCGTTCGTATGTCACGCCTGACGGTGGTTCATTGACGCTGCCGGGTCGTTCAGTGCTGTTCATTCGTAACGTCGGACACCTGATGCGCACCGACGCTGTGCTTGATGCTCAGGGTGCGCCGGTGTTTGAGGGTGTGCTCGACGCGATCATGACGGTGCTCGGTGCACTGCCTGACCTGCGCGGCGAGCGTGCGGGTGCGAACTCGCGCACCGGTTCGGTCTACATCGTGAAGCCGAAGATGCACGGACCCGCGGAGGCGGCGTTTGCTTCGACGCTGTTTGGTCGCGTCGAAGAGCTTTTGGGCCTCGCGCCGAACACCGTGAAGATCGGCATCATGGACGAAGAGCGTCGCACGTCGGCAAACCTTGCCGCGTGCATCGCCGCCGCGTCGGAGCGGGTCGTATTCATCAACACCGGGTTCTTGGACCGCACGGGTGATGAGATTCACACGTCGATTCACGCGGGCGTCTTCCCGCCGAAGTCGGTGATTAAGTCGCGTCCGTTCATGCAGACGTACGAGGACCGCAACGTGGCGATTGGCCTCGAGGCCGGTCTCGATGGTCGCGCGCAGATCGGTAAGGGTATGTGGGCGATGCCCGATCTCATGCACGACATGGTCGAGCAGAAGATCGGCCATGTGCGTTCGGGTGCTTCGACCGCATGGGTGCCATCGCCGACCGCCGCGACGTTGCACGCGCTGCACTACCACCAGGTAGACGCCTTCGCGCAGCGTGCCGGCATCACCTCTGACCCAGCTTCTCTCGAGTCGCTGCTGACGGTTCCGCTCGCTTCCGCGTCAGATCTTTCGGACAAGGTCGTCGCGACCGAACTCGACAACAATGTGCAGTCGATCCTCGGCTACGTCGTGCGCTGGATTGACCAGGGCGTCGGCTGCTCGAAGGTGCCCGACATCAACGGTGTCGCGCTGATGGAAGACCGCGCGACGCTGCGCATTTCGAGCCAACTGCTCGCGAACTGGCTGACGCACGGTGTGATTTCTGAGGCTGACGTCGACGCAAGCCTGCGTCGTCTGGCGCCGGTTGTTGACGGCCAGAACGCCGGAGATGCGTCGTATGAGGCGCTGATCGCCGGCGATGAGCCCGGTATCGCGTTTGCGGCGGCTCGTCGGTTGATCATCGAGGGCGCAGCACAGCCCAACGGTTACACCGAGCCGATTCTGCACGAAATGCGCAAGGTAAAGAAGTCGCGCGGCTGACAGGCACGCGCTGACCCGCTGCGTCGCCCAGTGTCCTGTGCGGCGCAGCATGCCCCCGGAGGAGTTTCTTCTCCGGGGGTTTTGCGTTGCCTCGTTCAGTACAACTGGAACGCCGATGCTTGACCGCGTTGGGTGCGGGTCGCTTGTGGGTTGAGTTCGGTGCACCAGCTCGGGTAGACACGAAATCCGCGCTTGCCAGCGCGGCCGGGAGCTGATGTGATTCCGAGTTCTGCGAGGCGCTCGAGAGTGAAGCGAAACACGCCGCGGTGTGCGCCCTGCGTCACGAAGACGAGCAAGCCGGCTGATGCGTCGGTGCTCGGAAATGGCGCCGTCTCGCCGCCGTCCTCACGTCGCCAGAATGCGACGAAGGCACCGAGTTTGGTGGGAGTGGTTCGGGCGGTGCGAATGTGCCACACCTCGCCATCAATCACAGCCGAGCCCGACTCGTAGTCGCTGTCTTGTGGTTCCGGAGTCACCTGCACGGGCGTCCCAGTTACGGCGGCATATGCCTCAAATGACTCGAACTGCACACCACACGCTATCGTGCGGCGGGAGTCTTGCCTGACCCGGTTAGGTCACGCGAAGAGCATGACGCCGGCGAAGGCTGTGCCGGCGACGATGCGACGATGACGGCGGACAGCGCCACGCTGGCGCAAGCTGACGATCGCCCTGACAGATGCGAGCAACAGCGCACGGCCGAGCTTCACGATGACGTCGGCAAAACGCCGACACCGCTCGTTCGGATTTTTGCAGGTGGTGGCGGAGGCTTCGGCGTAGACCCCGACTTTTTCACATTCGCCGTCTCTTTTCACGTTCGCCTGACTTCGGTGCGGAACGACGGTGGCGGGTGTGGCCGCCGCCAGACCTGTTCGCGATCGATCCAGCGGGGTGCTCGAACCTCCGGAACGCCGGTATTCATGCGTACCGACCACCCGTTCTTGTCGAGGAAGCGGTGGTGGTTCCAGCACAGGAGTACGCCGTTGTCTGTGTGCGTGGCTCCACCTCGGGCATGTTCGGTGACGTGATGCACTTCGCACCACGCGGCACCCACAGTGCAGCCGGGAATGACACAACCGCCATCGCGGAGCGCAATGGCTCGACGCTGATGGCGGTTAAAGAGTCGTTCTTCTGTGCCGATCGATGTGATTCGACCGGAAGAATTGGTGGTCACGCGTTGCAAGGAACCCGAGCACCCGGCGTGACGCGCCACCGCAACCGACACCATGGTTCCGTCGACCCCTGCCCAACCACGACCGGTGACCAGGTCGTGCTCGCTGACGTGCACCACGAGCGTGGGCGCGGCCCCGCCGACGGTGGGAAGCGTCTCCGACGCTGCGGCCACATTGAGGGCGGTCGCGAAGGCGTCGTGCCGCCGCTGTTGTGGGGTGCGGGTGTCTTTGTCGACCGGGGCGGCGTCGGGGTCAGACTCCACGAACCGCACGCGCCGCGGCGTATCGATTGCGTCGAAGATTCGTTGCATGACTGATGCGACTTCGGGGAGAAGCCATCCGTTGAGTCGCACGAGCCCGTCTTGCGGGGTGCCGAGACTCACGCCACGCTTGCGGAGCGCCCGGTCTTCGAGCGGCTCGGCGCCGTCTTGGTCGAGCGCGCACGCCCACGCGGTCGCGTGAATCTTGAGCTCCGCGACAGAGATCGGAACCATCAGCACGTTGCCGTTGCCGTTGCCGTTGCCGTTGCCGTTGCCGTTGCCGGAGCCGTCGTTTGTGTCGTCGTCGGGAAAGGTGTCGTCGCTGGCTTCATCGCCAGCATCAGGCTCGGGCGCATCGCCGCGAATGGCCTCGCCGAACGCGGGATTGGATTCGAGCGCGACCGCTCCAACGGCGGCATCAGCCGCAGCAAAGTTAGCCGGAATCGCCCGCGGCTCCGCATCGAGCAGCGGATCAGCCGCCGCCAACAGTCCGTCGACGCCGATCGCGCTCGCGGCAAGTGCCTGACGTAGCCCGGGCAGTGACGGCTCAAGCGTCGCTCCGGTCGTCATACACGTGCGGCCATGGAGTCCGCGTGACGCCCGAAGCCAACGCCCGGCGGTCGCCGGAGCGACACCGGTGGCCCGCTGCAGAAACTCGTTCGTATTGTGGCACCCGTGCCGCACTGAGAACCGCTCGTCACGCACCGCGCTCTCCGACCGCCCCTCGACCTCGCCGGCGACCTCGATCAGCACAGCCTCGGCACCGCGCAGCGCGGCACCCGCCTCAATCGCAACGGCCACGAGCTCGGCATCCGTCGCGAGGCGAGCACCGTAAGCCCCCACGAATTCAGCCGCGACCGACCGCAGCAGGCGGGTTGCCTCTGCGAGATCTACGACTGTCTTGGTCATAGAACTATTGTTCCAGGGGCCTCCGACATTGGGCGGGGTAAAAGAGCAGATGGGGGTATATTTAACTGAAAGCCAGCTGTGGAGGAGGGTCTGAACCGTTGGGCGGGCGTGGCGTGGGAGATTAGTTGATCTGTTCTAGTAAACCAAGTGGAACCACGGAGTGCGGTAGAGGCCCGCGGACGGGGCGGCGCGTTTCGTCTCGGAATCCCTCGCCAGCCCCAAAGAAAAAGGCCCCGGAACCTCCCCGCGAACCGCGCGGGAATGTTCCGGGGCCAAACTGAGAACCCAGAGAACCCAACCTCAGTCGGCGATAGCCCGCCCCAGCATCGAAATCGCCGTCTGGCGGGCGATGCGGCCGCGCTCACCGCGGCGCTCGACGAACAGGTCGACGAGTTCCTCCAAGAACAGCATCAGCGCACCGCGCGACGTGTGGATCAGTTCATCGTGGAACGTCTCCTCCGTCGGCGGCATCACCAGCGGCACATCGGCGAGCTTCGCCACCGCAGACCGTGCGAACGACGTCACCGCGATCACCCGCGCACCACTCTCCTGCGCGGCATTCATCACCTCGAGCGTCGGCCGGCTAGCTCCCGACCCCGACAGCACAAAGAGAGCGGAACCAGCACCCAGTTGCTTGGCTGCGATCTGCTGGGCGATGGGGTCGGCGAAGTATTCCACCGAGCGTCCGGCAGCGTTCAACCGCATCACCAGTGCCATCGCCAACGGGCCAGAAAGTCCGTTGCCAACGACCAGTACGCGGTCGGCGGTGTCCAGCGTGTCGAGCACCGAGTCAATCGCCTCGGGCGTCAGCACCGCGAGCGTGTGCTCGAGTCGCGAGCCCACCTGCAGCATGCGCCCACGAATCACACCGAGCGACGACGCGTCAGATTCCACGACAGGAGCAGAAGACTCCGAAGCGAGCTCCTGAACCAGCGCCACCCGCAACTGCGAGTACCCCTCGTACCCGAGTGCCTGCGCCGCGCGAATCACGGTGGTGCGGCCAACGCCCGCCCACTCCGCAAGTTCTTGCGCGGTCAACTCCGTTGCCTTGCCCCGGTCTTGCGCGATTGCATCGACGACGAGTCGTTCGGTGCGCAGCAGGTCGGGCGCGAGCGCGGCCATACGCACGCTCGGCTTGGCATCGATGGCACCGGTCCAGCTCACGTTACTTGCCCCCGTTCATGAGACGCCGGCGAATCGCACCCGAGATCGCGTCGATGATCATCGTAGCGACGATCACCACGATCAAGAGCATGCCCACGGTGTCCCACTGACGGAAGTTCGTGTAGTTCGACAACATGCTTCCGATACCGCCCGCACCCACGAGGCCGAGCACGGCCGAGGTACGGATGTTGATCTCGAAACGGTACAGCGCGAACGACATGAGTGTCGGTGCCACCGCTGGCCACAGCGCCCAGCGCGTGACTTCAGCCGTGGTTCCGCCCGCGGCACGCACAGCTTCAGCCGCACCATCATTCGCCGACTCAACCGTCTCGTACACCCACTTGCCCTGGGTTCCGATCCCCGCGATGCCGAGCGCAAGCGCACCCGTCAGCGGCGTCAGGCCCGTCACCGTCAGCAGAATGAGGGCGATAACAACCTCAGGCACCGCACGAATCACGGCAAACAAGCCACGCAACGGCAAGCGCAGCCACGCCGGGCCGACGCCTTTCGCGGCGAGCATGCCGAGCGGAATCGACGCGACAACACACAGAATTGCACCGATCCAGGCCATCGAAATCGAGCGCCACGTCTCAAACAGCGCACGCGGCAGCTTCTCCCAGTTCGGGTCGCCAAACATGAGCACGAGGTAGTCCCAAATACGCGCGGGTAGCGACGGCAGGTCATCCCACGAGATCTGCAGGCCACCGGCCGCCACGAGGAAGACGGAACCAGCGAGCAGCGCCCAGAGGGTCGCCGCGCGCTTCGAAGGCTTCGCCGGAACCTCGGCGCTCAACCCCGCAAACGAAGCGGCAGGCTTCACAGTAGAAAGACTCATACCAACCTCCGGCGCAGCACGTTCGAGAGAACTTCGATCGCAATGACGACCACGAGAATTTCAATGATGATGACCGAAACGTCGGAGTACGCGTAGAACTGGCGACGCTCGTCGAGCAGGCGACCGATACCACCGGCGCCCACGATTCCGAGGATCGCCGAGATACGCACGTTGAGCTCGAGCGCATACAGCCACTGGTTCATGAACAGCGGTCGGGTCTGCGGCAGCGCGGTCAGACGGTTGATCTGGAACTGCGAGCCACCAGCCGCACGCCCGGCCTCCATGTAGCTGTGGTCAGAAGCGTCAATCGCCTCCGAAACCAGCTTCACGACGATGCCGAGGTTGAACAAGAACAGCGTCACCACACCGGGCAGCGCACCTACACCGAGCATCGCGACCAGCACGGTCGCGAACACGAGGTCAGGCACCGCGCGGTTGATGTTGATGATCGTGCGCACGATGAAACGGCTCACCGCGTTGGGGTTCGTGGTGGACGCCGCCCACAGCGTGAGCGGAATCGACACGACCGCCGACAGCACAGCCGCAACAACGGCCATCTGCAGGGTCTCCAGCATCGGACCCCACGTGCGCGGCAAGAACTCCCAGTTCGGAGCCAGCAACTGGGCGATCTTGTTCGCGCCGTTCTGCCAGTTCTTGATGATCGACGCGATGTCGATCTCAATGCCACCGATCGCCGGAATACACGTCAGCACCGTGAACGCAACAACGGCCGCCGCGATCAACGCCTTCTTGAAGCGGTTGGAGGGCTTAGGCGGAACCACGAGCTCCTTTTCAGAGCCGGCTGCAGGTTGGGTGAGGGTCGTCATTCCCCCGAACCCAACTGGTCTTTCGCCTGAATCGGACGACCATAGATCTCTTCGAAATCAGCGTCGGTCGCACCGGCTGCCGGGCCGTCGTAAACCACTTCGCCGGCACGCAGGCCAATCATGCGGGTGGTGTACTGGCGGGCCAGATCCATCAGGTGAATGTTGATCAGCACAGTCAGGCCCTGCTCCGCGTTGATGCGTCGCAGGTCTGCCATCACCGAGTGCGCGGTCGGCGGATCGAGGCTCGCGACCGGCTCATCGGCGAGCATGACGCTCGGCTGCTGCGACAGCGCACGCGCAATCGCAACGCGCTGCTTCTGACCCCCCGAGAGCGAGCCCGCGCGGGTCCACACCTTGTCGAGAATGCCAACCGAGTCGAGGGCACGCAGGGCGATCTCGCGGTCAGCGGCGGTCGGAATGCCGAGGAGGGTGCGCACTGACGACGTGTGCGCAAAGCGGCCGACGAGGGTGTTGTGAAAGACGTCGGCACGCTCTGCCAGGTTGAACGCCTGGAAGATCATGCCGATGTGGCCGCGGGCTTCGCGCAACTTGCGCCCCCGCAGACTCGAGACTTCGTACGGACCGACATTTACGGTTCCGCTCGTCGCCTGCACCAAGCCGTTGATCGTACGAATCAGCGTCGACTTGCCGGAACCAGAAAGGCCGACGATCGACACCATCTCACCGGGCGCGATGCCGAGTGAGACATCGCGCAGGGCTTTGGTGCCGTTGCCGTACGTGACCGAAACATTATCGAGCGCAATGCGCCACGAGGCGGCACCCGACTGCTGTCGGGCGTCCGCCTCGTGGGCCGCGTTAGCGGGAGCTGACATTTACTTCGAGAACTCCGCGAGGATCTCGCCGTAGCGCGTGATCTCTTCTTCAGCGGTCTCGTTGGTCCAGTCCGAAAGGCCAACGAGGTCGAACATGATCGACTTTGCTTCTTCCGACGAGTCGGCGTAGCCGTCCATCAGCTCAGCGATCTTGTCGGTGAGGTCTGCCGGCAGCGACTTAGCTGCGACAACGCCACCGTTGGGGATCATGTCGGAATAGGCGAAAGCGACAACCTTCTCAGCGACATCCGGAACCTCGGAGATGACCGATGCGCGGGCATCCCAGAAGCCGAAGCTAACCTCAGCGTCACCGTTGTAGACCGAGAGGATCGCGTTGTTGTTGCCCTCGATCGGCACCTGAACGAAGTCAGCGTCGGTGTCGATGCCGAGGTCGCGCATGGCGACGATCGGGTACTGGTAACCGGCGGGCGACGTGACAGCCTGCAGCGCGACCTTCGTGTTCTTGTCGATGTTCTTCAGAGCGTCGAGGCCTGCGGGGCCCGTTCCGGTTGCGGCAGCTTCGGGCTCAATGCCGTTGCAATACGAGAACTCAGCGCCGTTGGCTGCGTACGTTGCGGTGGTGACGTCGTTTTCGCAGAACTTCTCGGGGTTGTTCGTGTAGGCAACCGATGCGTAGCTGGTCGCACCGAAGCGCACATCGCGGAGGATGAGCTTCGCGTCGTACTGCTGAATAGCGTTGTACATCGAGCCCGCGTCGGTGATGACGATCTGAGCCTGGTCGGCGCCGAGGGCCTCAACCGTGGCTGCGTAGTCGTTGGCGACAACACCGTTGACCTTGATGCCGAGGTTCTCCGACAGGTAGGTGGTCAGCGGGTCGAGAGCCTCAGCGAGGTCTTCACCTTCGACCGACGGAACCAGCGAGATCGTGATCTCTTCGGGCCACGACTGGTCTGCGCCGCCGTCTGCCGAACCGGAGTCCGGAGCCGAGCAACCAGCGAGGGCGAGCGCTGCGACCGCGAGGGTGCCAGCAGCGATGAGGGGTTTACGCATTCTTAGACCTTTCAAAGTTCGGCGCTTATGCGGCCGGAGTCGTGCCCGCGGCCGCGGATGCGACCCAGGCTTCAATGTCGGAACGAAGCGCGCCGAGTGACGCACCCCGCATGGTTGCGGTCATGGGGCTCGTTTGCGCGGTGGCGCCAACGAGGGCTGTGTCTGCGCCCAGAGCGTGGGCGGGCAGAAGATCGTTGATGGCGATGTCGCCAATAGAGAGGACGGGGCCGTCGGCGAGCAGGCGCGAAACCAGGGCGCCGAGGCCATCGGGCTTGCCGACCGTGAAGTGCTTCTCGTCAAAGAGGTCGGTGACCCCCCAGGCTTCGAGCACGCGGTCGACACCCGTCTCAGGGGCGTTCGTTGCGAGCACGAGGCGAGCCGTGGTTCCGATCGTCTTCAGGAATCCGTCGAGGTCGTCCATCGTGCCGACAGAACCCGCGTCGGTGCCGAGCGATTCGCGGCTCACGTTGTAGGCGTTCTGCAGGGCTTCGGCGCTGACGCCGTCAGCCTTCGCGAGCTGAGTGACGATGTCGTATCCGTCACGGTGGTCGGTCGAGCCCGCGTCATAGGCCGCGAGACCCGCGTCGACGCGAGCGAGGTAGTCGGTGCCCGCCTGGTCAGCGATGGCGCGAGCGAAAGCCAGAACCGGGCCGTGGCCGAGGGCCAACGTTCCGTCGAAGTCGAAGACGATACTGGGCGTCATATGTGCTCGCTTTCCGCTCTGGACTGTTGATCCAAAGGTATCAGCGAGTTTGGACGAAAAGTTCGCGCTCTGGTGACGATTGGGTGAACGATCAGTACTTCTGGCAGGGGTTTGGGGTGCGCCTTCGGGGTTGCGAGCGAGCGGAGCGAGACGAAACGTGCTGTCGCCGTTCGGGTGCTGGTGCGTGGGCGTCGCGGTCGCGAGGGGAGGTGATTGTCGCGAGGGGAGGTGATTTTCGGGGTAGAAACCTCCTGCCAGCGCACTCTCCTCCTCCCGTGACGAGGCGAGCGGAACCACGGGGTGCGGGCGCGGGAAAGAGCGGAACCACGCGCGGCGGGCGCGGAGGGCGCGGGAGGTTCAGAGGGCGATGGCGTTGAAGTGCAGGCGCGGGTCGGTGATGCACTCGGCGACCATGACGGCCGGGTCGCTCGCCACCGGAAACGTCGTCACCAGACGGAAGTTCATCGGCGCCGCAATCGGCGCGATGCCGTAGACCAGCGCAGACGGGGTGCCTTCGAGCGGCGCAAGCGCGATAACCCGCGTGCGGTACTCACCGACCACAACGTCCGCCGTGATCGCATCGGCGGGCGGTGCCAGAAGTGCGGGGAGAACAGCTTTCGTCACTCGCTCGAGCAGCGTGCTTGCGCTCGAACCCAACTCCGTGGTTCCGCTCTCACTCTCTGCCTCGAGCAGAAATGCGTCGGCGTCGAACCCGAGGGCCTGGGCGAGCTGGCCGTCGGCCCAGCGGTCGCGCTTGTAGCCGAACGGGGTCGGAACCTCGGAGAACCAGTATCCGTAAACGTGCAGCACGCCCGCGTTGCCGATCGGGAACTCCGCGGCGATGCCGGCGGCGCGGTGCAGGGTGTCGAAGAGGTCCTTCTCGATCGAAGGCACACCGGTGAACTCGTCGATCAGGGTCGAGAGCCCCCACTGTGCGAATCGTCCGGCTGCGGCGTCACGTCGAATGTGAGCGAGAGCAGTGTCGACGGACGGAAGGCGCATGACGCCAGCCTAGGTCGCCCATCTGAGCGGTTGCTCAGCGGTTGCCCACCCGCCGACATCCGCCGCGTACGCTGGATACAGCCGAGCCCCGCAACAGAGAGCAGCCCCGTGAACATCACCCAGCTTCGCAACTTCGTCATGGTTGCTGAAGAGCTGCACTTTCCGCGGGCGGCCGAGCGTCTCGGCATTCCGCTCGCGTCGCTGTATTCGTCGATCGAAAAGCTTGAAGAAGAGGTCGGCCACCCGATCATCACGCGCGGCAAAAACACTACCGTGACGCGTGCCGGCAATGTGCTGCTGGAAGAAGCGCGCGAGCGTATTGCCGCGGCTCCGGAACCAGCGGTGCAGAAGAAAGCGCCAGCCGGTGGCAAGGCGAAGGCTAACAAGGGCAAGGGCCGCGCCCCTGCCGTCAAGGGCCAGCCGAAGCCCTACAAGAAGCGCCAGGGCCGCTAGCGAACCCGCAACCCGTCGAGGCCGATCGCGACGACGTCACGAGCGAGGCCGTCGGCGTCGTCGCCGCGGTACCACTCGACGACGGAGTTGACCGTGCCAAATAGCAGACGCGCGGCGGTGCGGGCGTCGACATCGCGACGCACGGAACCAGAAGCCTGCGCCGCACTCACCAGTGCCGCCACGCGCGCGTCGAAGTCGCGACGACGCTCCAGCGCCGCCCGCTCGGTCGCGCTATTACCGCGCACCCGCAGGAGCAGCGTCACCGACGCCTTCTCCAGAACCAGCAGTCGCACGGCTCCCGTGATGGCGTGGGTGAGGCGGTCGAGAGCGGAACCAGGGGCTGATTCCGCGGCGGCAATCACGTTGTCGAGGCCGTCGAGCGCGACGCCCAGGGCGGCCGCGAGGATCGCCTCTTTCGAATCGAAGTGGTGGTACAAAGCCGACTTCGTCACACCCATGCGATCGGCAAGCGCCGCAATCGAGGTTCCGTCGTATCCCTGCTCGTTGAACACCGCGACGGCGGCGTCGAGCGCCTGGGTGCGGTCGTAGCCGGGGCGTCCGCGGCGGGGCGAGTCGGTCATGACGTGGCCTTTGGTTGGTGGTCTTCGAAGATGAGGAACGTTTGCGTGCTCGTGACGCCGTCGATGGACTGGATTTCTTCCAGCACGATGCGGCGCAGGTCGCGGTTGTCGCGGGCTCGCACCAACACCATCACATCAAAGTCACCGCCGACCAGCGCGACATGCTCGATTTCGGGCAGGGCGTCGAGGGCCGCACGAATCTCTTGCCATCGGCGCTGATCGACCGACATTGACACGTACGCCGACGAGCGAAAACCCGCGCTGACCGGGTCGGTGACCACGCGATAGCCGAGAATCACGCGGTCGTCGGTCATGCGTTTGATGCGCGCGTAGGCGTTGGCGCGCGAAATGTGCACCTGCTGCGCGATGACGTTGACGGAGGTGCGGGCATCAGCGCGGAGGATGTCGAGGATGGCGTGATCGAGAGCGTCCACGATTCTCCTGATGATCGGGGCGAATCACCGCCGTTGGTGAGACGCACTGCTGAACGTCGTGGCCTCAGCATACAGAACGTCTAGCGCGCGGGGCCATACCGTGACTATTCATTCACACAAGCGCATGCTGGGTGGACGAAACGTCTACGGAACCACGTGGGCGTACAAAGACAAACACGACCCAAAGGCGGGATGCGTGAATACCTCTGTTGAACACGCGCAGGCGCTGTTGCCGCGCGAGATTCCGGTGCAGCTGATCGACCAGACCGGCACCGCACACCCCGATGACGTCTACGCGATGCCTGACGCGCAGCGCCTGACAGACGCCTACCGCGCCCTCGTTCACGGCCGCCGCCTCAACGACCAGTGCTCGGCGCTCGTGCGGCAGGGGCGCCTCGCGGTGTATCCGTCGTCGCACGGGCAGGAGGCCTGCCAGGTGGCGGCCGCCCTCGCGCTCGGCGAGAACGACTGGCTCTTTCCCACCTACCGCGACACCGTCGCCGTCGTGAACCGCGGCGTCACGCCCGAAGAGGCGCTCGTGCTCCTCCGCGGTGACTGGCACAGCGGGTACGACCCGAAGCGCACCCGCGTCGCTCCACAGGCAACGCCCCTCGCAACGCAGTTGTTGCACGCCGTCGGTCTCGCGCACGCCGCCACCCTGCGCGGCGAAGACACCGTCGTGATGGCGCTCTGCGGCGATGGGGCAACCAGCGAAGGCGACTTTCACGAGGCCCTTAACTTTGCCGCTGTCTTTATGGTTCCGGTCGTCTTCTTCGTGCAGAACAACGAGTTTGCGATCTCTGTGCCGCTCGCGAAGCAGACGCATGCGCCGTCACTCGCGCACAAGGCGGTTGGCTACGGCATGCCCGGCCAGCGCGTCGACGGCAATGACGTCGCCGCGGTG
Organism: Microbacterium daqui; assembly: GCF_050408675.1. Classification (NCBI taxonomy): domain Bacteria; kingdom Bacillati; phylum Actinomycetota; class Actinomycetes; order Micrococcales; family Microbacteriaceae; genus Microbacterium; species Microbacterium daqui. The sequence continues at coordinate 26,677 of NZ_JBNTKF010000014.1, forward strand.
ATGGCGGTGCTCGACGAGGCAGTCGAGCGGGCGCGGAGCGGCGGTGGACCAACCCTCATCGAAGCCCACACGTACCGCATGCAGGCCCACACGAACGCCGACGACGATACCCGGTATCGCGAGCGCGATGAGGTCAAGGCGTGGGTCGATCGCGACCCGCTCACCCGCATGCGCGCGTACCTGTCGACCGCTGGCCTGCTGAGTGCCGACGACGAGGAGGCGCTCGCGGCAGAGGCCGAGGCGATGGCGTCAGACTTGCGCGACGCGCTCAATCGCGAGGTCGAGGTCGACCCCGAAGACCTGTTTCGGTACGTGTATGCCTCCCGGCCCGCGCACCTGGAGAAGCAGTGGAACCAGCTGAAAGACGAAATGGCGCGGAGCGCTGCGTACGCGGCTGGTTCTGGTGCCGCGGTTGACTCTGCGACGGACGGAACCATGGAGGTGCGGTCATGACGCTGATTGATCACCCAGTTGAGGCGCGGGCCACGACGAACGTTGAGACGATGACCATGGCCGCGGCCCTCAACCGGGCGCTCGCCGATGCGATGGCGGCCGACGAATCGGTGCTCATGTTTGGTGAAGACGTGGGCGCGCTCGGTGGCGTGTTTCGCATCACCGACGGGCTGACCGCGCGCTTCGGTGAGAAGCGGTGCTTCGATACGCCGCTCGCCGAGTCGGGAATCATGGGCTTCGCCGTTGGGCTTGCGATGAACGGCATGCGCCCGGTGGTGGAGATGCAGTTTGACGCGTTCGCCTACCCCGCGTTTGAGCAGGTGGTGTCGCACGTTGCAAAGCTCGGCAACCGCACGCGGGGCGCGCTGCGGATGCCGATTGTGATTCGGGTTCCGTTTGGTGGCGGCATCGGTGGCGTTGAGCATCACTGTGACTCGTCTGAGGCGTATTACGCGCACACACCGGGGCTCACGGTAGTGTGCCCGGCGACCCCGCAGGATGCGTATTCGATGCTGCGCGCGGCCATCGATTCGCCCGATCCCGTCGTGTTCTTGGAGCCGAAGAAGCTGTACTGGTCGAAGGGGCCGGTCGATACCTCCGTGCGCGAAACTCTCGGCCACGCGCGCACCGTGCGTGATGGTTCCGATGTCACTTTGATCAGTTACGGATCCAGCGTGCAGATCGCCCTCGACGCCGCCTCTGTCGCTTCGACTGAGGCGCGAAGTGTGCGGGTTGTTGACGTGCGCACCCTCACGCCGTGCGATGACGACACGATTTTCGCCGCGGTGCGCGCGACGGGTCGTGCGGTTGTTGTGGCGGAGGCGGCTGGGTTCGCGTCGGTGGCGGCTGAGCTCGTCGCGCGCATTCAGGAGAACTGCTTCTCTTTCTTGGAGGCTCCGGTACTTCGGGTGACGGGATTCGATGTTCCGTTCGCCCCGCCAAAGCTCGAAAAGTACTACCTGGCTGACGTTGATCGGGTGCTCGATGCGATCGACGCGCTGGGGTGGGACTCATGACTCGCACGTTTTTGCTGCCGGATCTCGGGGAGGGGTTGACCGAGGCCGCGATCGTCGCATGGCACGTTGCCGTGGGCGACACGGTCTCGGTCGACCAAGTCATTGCCGAGGTTGAGACCGCGAAGAGCATCGTCGAGCTGCCGTCACCGTTCGCCGGGGTGGTTGTGGAGCTGCACGGTGATGTTGGTGACGAAGTGAGGGTCGGGGCGCCGTTTATTGAGGTGGCTGCGGAGGCTCGGGGTGGTGCTCGTGTTTCGGGCCCCACGACTGCGGAGATCGCGACCGTGCGCGTGCCCGATGACGCCCGCGAGTTAGAGGGCTACCGCCACGAAGAGCGCGCCGGCATTAAGGAGCCGGTGGCTGCGTCGTCGGGGTCGGGCAACGTGTTGATCGGGTACGGAACCTCGTCACACGGCGGTGCGCCGCAGCGGCGACGGGTGCGGGTTACGTCAGTAGCTGGGGCAACGGAACCGATTGCTCGCGTCGGCGGGCCGGTTGCGGTCAAGTCGCCGATCGTCCGCCAGCTCGCGCGTGACCTGGGCGTGGATGTCGCGCGCGTGCGCGGCACGGGCGTCGACGGCGTTGTGACGCGGGCGGACGTTCTTGCCGCTTCGGCAGCCGCCCCCTCACTTGCCAACGCGGGTAGTGGTTCCGCCGCACCTTCCGTTGCCAACGTGAGTGCTGGTTCCGCTCTCCCGACGATGCCCGCTGGCCTCGCGGTTGCCGCGCGGGAGCCGATGTCGATGCTGCGGCGTGCGGTGGCGGCGAAGATGTCGGTGTCGCGGGCGGAGATTCCTGAGGCGACGGTGTGGGTTGATGTCGACGTGACCGACCTGTGGGCGATGCGCGCGCAGATGGCGGACGGCGACGTGCCGGCGCCGAGTTTCACGGCGCTCGCGGCGAGGTTTGTGCTGATGGCGCTTGCGGAGTTTCCGTTGCTGGCGTCGCGGGTTGACGGTTCCGATCTCGTGACGTTTGACGGCGTGAATCTCGGGGTCGCGGCGGACACTGATCGGGGGCTGTTGGTTCCGGTGATTTCGCGGGCCGATGCGCTGTCGGTGGGGGAGTTGGATGCGGCGCTACGGTCGATGTCGGCTGCTGCGCGCGCGGGCACGCTGGGGCCGGCGGAGCTGACCGGTTCGACGATCACGTTCAACAACTATGGGGCGCTGGGTGTGGACGGATCGGCCGCGATCATCAACCACCCTGAGGTCGCGATTGTGGGTATGGGGCGTGCGATCGAGCGTCCGTGGGTTGTCGACGGCGAGATCGTCGCCCGCCGCATCGTGCAGGTGTCGCTCGTCTTCGACCACCGCGTGTGCGACGGCGGTTATGCCGCTGGTTTCTTGCGTCACCTCGTGACGTCACTCGAGCGCCCGATGGTGCGGTTTCGCGAGGTTTAGTGTCGTGCCCGTTGAGCGAGCGGAGCGAGACGAAACGCGCCGCCCCGGCCCTCCGGCTGACCGCTGACCGCCCGGAGGCGAAGCCGATTGGGGCCACCGTCGACCTATCGCGGGTCGGTCACCCATGTGCGGATGCGCGAAACGAGAGCCCGGGAATCCACGGCGCCCCCTGGAGGCCGGGCGTCCCACAGGTCGGCAAGGTCGTGCAATATGGCCGCCGCGTCGCGCCGAAACCCGATGAGGCCGGGTTTTCTGAGCTGCCAGGTCTCCGCGATTTCACTCTCCCTGTGGTGCTGGAGAACCGCAAAGAGGTTGCCTAGGTCGACGCCGTCTTTGCTCTGATTATGGTGGCGATCGCGCCACGCAATTGACTTTAGAATGACCGCGCCTTCGAGGTGAGGCACCTTTGCGATGGCGACAGTCGTGGTTCCGTATTGGAGCGTGAGCTCAGCGCGGACGGTGAATGTCGGGCTCGCGCCAACGCCGAGCCCGGGCATTTCATTGAAGCCTCGTCCGCCCAGAACGACCTGACCAAATCGAGCACGCGTCGTTGGTACCAGTAAGTCAATCGTGGGCTGCGGAGCATGGTCACCTTTGACGTACCTGTTGCCCTCCGCTGCGGAGTAACCTCTGGCCAATAGCGCAGCATGCATCTGGCCGGACGACGCCAGAGCGGTAGGGATGCCCGCGTCAGCGTCTTGAGTTCGCCGGGATACGAGTCCTGGAGCCGGAAAAGCTGCAGTGATGAGCTCAACCATGTGACCGCCAATGATGACAGCACCTTCTTCGTCAGCGATGATCTCGGATAGATCGACGAGCGCTTCAAATGCCGCGTCGTCGGCGTTGGATGTCGCAATCAGGTGCGCTGTGTATTGCGTCAATTCATGCCCTTTATGACGTACTCGCGCAATGCGTTGATGGCCTCATGTTCATCACCCGTCGTGCTCGTTATACGTACGTCGTATGCAGCGATTATGGGGTCGACTGCGTGAGGGCGGAACCATGCTCGTGCGGTGCTCTCAATGGTCGGGTCTTTGGGGTGGATCAGCATGAGCGTGTAGTCGTTGGCCTCAGCTGTTGCGTAACCAAGGGGCCGAACGTCCATGGGTTGGGTGGAGTAGATCACGGCATGTTCAGGCTTGCGCCAAGCGGTGACTTGATCGGCAAATACGTCGCCGGAGTAACGCGCAGAGGCGAACTCGGCGGTCACCTCTCGAACCTGTTGCGTGGCGGGGGCTTCCTTCCACCAGTAGGTGGTGATTCCGCCGGGGCCGGGGTACTCGTCAAGGACTCGATCGAAGAGTTCACCCCGCGCGGCGGGCTTGACGGATATGGCAGCCCGGCTTTGGAGGAGATCGTCTCGGAACCACGTGGACTGCAGCGCCTTCGCGACAGCCCCTTGGCTGACACCCGCGTGAATGGCGAGCTGTGCCTGCGTAAGTGACTGCGTTCGTGTTGCAAGTAGCGCCCGCGCAATCGCGAGGCGTGCGTATGGTGCCGGCCCACGTTTGCCGGTGGGAGTGGGCGTGGAGGGCGCCGTGAGGTTGGTGGCGGTGCGGTTGAAGATCACAACGTCGGGTGCGGCAACCGCCACGCGGGCATCCTCCAAGGCCAGGTTGCGCAAACTCGGTGTGAGACTTTGCGGGATGACGAGCACACGCGTTCCTGCCGCGAGGAAGCGCTCAACGTCTGATCGAGTTGGTGCCGCGCGTAGCTTGGGCAGCGTAAACGGTTCGTCACCGATGAAGACGCGACTTGCACCGTCAACGACGATTCGCGCCCCTGATGCGCGTAAGTTTCGCAACCCGTCGCTGGTCGCGTTCATGGCGGCTCCTCGCCCGATTATTCCTATAAGCAGGATATTCGCTTATAGGAATTATTCCAATAGGCAAAACCCCCGCCCGTTGGAATAGTCACCCTTGCGCACGCGGCAGCCGAAAGCGGTCGAACTCCTTTTGCAGGCGCGGCCGGCGGCGGTGCTCCTCCCGTAGCTCCAAAATCAGCGCGTCTACGCGCGCCGCTTCACTGGTTCCGCTCGCTATCAAGCGCATGCGCTCCAAGCGATGCGCCGCAGAACCATAGAACTCGGCGCCTGTGCTTTCCAGGTCAAGCCTGACGAGGCGCTCGTGCACGGGTAGGGTCGCGAGCTTGTCAACGCTCACGTAGGCGCGAGCGAGGTCGTTCCACACCAGCGGATCGTCGAGCTTGAGATCGTGCGCGAGCTGCCACGCGCGTTGCGGGTCATTCAACGGCATGATCGCGAAGGCGACGGCCTCGGCGGGCTTGGCAGACAGTGCTGCCATGACCTTCTCGTCGTAGGCCGCCCACCGCGACTTGTTCACTTTGCGCAGTGCCGTCGCCGTCGCCGCGAGCGGCCAGCGCCAAAACACGTGCTCGCGGGCGGCGGCGTACTCGGGGTGGCGGTGAAGCTTCACGAGCGTGCACCAATACTCGGCGGCCTCGAACGCCTGCATACCGTCGTCAAAATCGACTGCCCGCTTCGCCCAGTCGATGGCGAGGTCGTATTCGCCAATCTCTTCGAGGGCTTTCGCCGTGTCGTGGAACCATCGCGCGGCTTTGCGGTCGCGGGCGTGTGTGCGAATGATTTCGTCGATGTCGCGGTCGAACACTGCGAGGCGCTGGTCGTTCCACTCGAGTGTGAAGCGGGGGCCATAGTCAGGGTCGTCGGCGAACGGAACCTCGGGTTTGGGGGAAAGCTGGTGGCGCATGTCGTCGAGTCTGGCGCGGTAGGAGGCGAGCCCCTTCTCGCCGAGCGCGGGCGCGTAGGCTGCGGGGTCGAGCTCGAAGAAGCCGACTTCGGAGTCGAATTGAAACTTCATCATCCACGCGATGAGCTTCGCCGGCGGAACCTGGGCTCGGGCGGCAAACTTCGGGTGTAGTTCCAGGAGGTCTCGGCAGGCGTCGCCGATGATGCCGCTGGAGTCGTCGGCGCGGAGGACGACGGTCATGGCGGAAGCCACGGCCTTGTGTGCGACGGCGTATGCCTCAGCTGGGTCTGTGTGCCAGAGGGCGCGCTCCAGAATGCGAACCGCTTCGCGCATTTGGTGGCCATGATGATTCGCCTCACGCCAGCTCGAGAGATCGGCACGCGTGCGGATCAGCGGGAGTACGGCCTCGGCTAATGAACTCACCCGCCCAGTCTGGCGGACGGTGGTGGGTATGTCACTCGTCCCCCGCCCGTTGAGCGAGCGGAGCGAGACGAAACGCACCGCCCACCCCTTGCGTCTTCGGTGCGTTTCGACTCGGTCGCTTCGCGTCCTCGCTCGACGACCGGAGTCGCGCGCCCACAAAACCGCCCGTTGAGCGAGCGTAGCGAGACGAAACGTGCCGCCCACGGCCCTCTGACTGACCGCTCATCGCAATAAACTCACCCCATGGCTTGGGGACGCATAACGCTGCATCTTGACCGCGACGATGTGGCGATGGGCGACTCCATGCCGAAGCGCGTCGCGAAAGAGGCACCGGCCGGCATTCTCGTGAGCGCTGCGATCGCGAAGTATTCGATCACCGTCGGCGGGCCCGACTGGGTTTGGGTTGCACTGGTCGACGGCGAGGTGGCGGCCGTGTGGTCGACGGGTGAGGGCGTGAAGCTACTCGTGCCCGATCGAAAGCTCGAGCACGGGCCAGTCGAGATCTTCTACCGCTATTTCACGCAGATGGATGCGACGTGGCTCTATAACCAGCTCGCGTCCGGCACCCCCGCGAACCGGTGGGACCTCCGCCAGGCATACGCCGATCACATAGAGCGGAACCATTTTCGCCCGTTGAGCGAGGACGCGTAGCGCCCGAGACGAAACGCTTCGACCGCCTGAAGTAGACCGACCGCGTACCTAGCAGTGACCTCAGTCTGTCAGGAGCGTGCGAATCATGACCCCGTCAGCTTCGCCGCCCGGCACATCTCGGAACCCTTCGCAGCGGTAGAGCACCTTGGCATAGTTGTCGGCTTCAACCGACAAGCTGATCTGCTTGAGTCCGCGCTCCTTCGCTTCGTCGATTAGCGCTCGCAGCAGGTCTCGCCCAAGCCCGATCCCACGTTGCTCGGCCGCGACCCAAAGGCTCAATTCGGGCGTGGTTTCGTCAACGAACCCGTACCCGGCGTCCGAGGTGGGCAAGAACACCGCCCACGCAACCCCAACCGCTTCACCGCCGATCTCGGCGACCACTCCAAAGTCCCCACGCTCCGGCACGATGTACGTATAGTGCGAATACTCCGGTCTCGAGCGGATCGCTTCAATCGTGAGGCGATCGCCACACCAATTCATGTTCCCCAGCGTTGCGAGCTCGAGGAGTTCTACGTCTGCACTCCGGAGCGCGCGGAAATGGGTTCTGGGCCAGGTTTCTATTCGTCGCCAGCTTTCGGGGTAGCCGTAAGGGTCATCGGGGAGTTTCCGAAACCCTGTACCTCGCAGCAATTTGGCGGCGACCTCTGCGTCCACACCATACTGGCGCTCGATGTCGCCAAGAAAGTGGCTTCGTTGTCGGCGCAATTGTCGTTGCAGTGTTAACCCCGGCGGGTTATCAGTCCCGCCCTCGTCGGCCATCCAGTCACGCACAGCCTGACGTTTCGGTGCGTTTACCACCCCGCTCATAGCTTTGGCCCCCAAGCCTACAAGAGTGCTCACTCCGGCAACTTGGAGAGATGCTTCCAACAGTTCGGATACCAATGGAATCGGGCCGCCACCACGCCCGCCCGTATCGATCAGGAGACGTTCGCCTGCGGCAAAGGCGTGGAGTTGGCTGACCGTAAGATCGGTATCAATTCGCCACGACCCAGATCCACCCTGATCCCCTTTGACGGCCAGGAACACATAGGTGTTCTTCTTCTCCCATGGTCTCTGGGTCAAAAGGCAGAATTCTTGCACGAAGATCGCTTCAGGGCGCGCTCTGATGGTCGCCAACGAAGGCGGAGTCGCGGCATTGGCGCGATAGGCAACCTGAATCTCGATCATGCCCTCGACGATATCGACCAGGTCCGACATGCTGACAGGCGTATTTTTAGCCCACGCTTGTGGCGACGTTGAGAGAGTCTGACTGCGACGGTCCACCATCGCAGGAATGCGGCAAATATCGCCGGCTTCTCCGTGAGCTACGAGCGATTACCCCACCCGCCGGTACATCTCCGCCGGTCTACCGCGCCCCTCACTAGAGAACTGCCCGGTAGCTTCCAACCCCGGCAGCATCGTCCGTCGAAACGTATCGGGCAGAATCCGCTCGCCACTCACGGCCTCGTGAACCTCACGCAGCTCCCGCAGTGTGAATGGTTCCGCTAGCAACCCCCGCGGGTCGGGTGCCGACACATACGACTCCCGCACAATCTCAGCCGCAAACGCCACGATCTGATCGTGGTCAAACGCCAACCCGCTGACCGAATCAACCGGCTCCACCAGCGCATCAGCGGGCAGCGCCGACGACCGCACCACGTCAACGAACGCCACGCTCAGCACGCGTGTCCGGCTGTCCCGGTTGACGTCGTCAAACACCTTCACCTGCTGCGGTTGTAGTCCGCGCACGCCAGCCTTCGAGCTCAGCGATCGCAGCACCGCCTCTTCGAGCGTCTCGCCCTCGTGAAGAAACGTTCCCGGCAGTCGCTTCGCAAACGTGTCAGACGCGGGAAGGAGGAGAACCGAAAGCCTGCCATCCGCCACAGTGAGTACAGCCGTATCAACGGCCACGGCCGGGCGGGGGAATCCATCAAGCGAACTCGTCACGCCATCCACTTTACGCACATTTGCGTAATGTCGGAACCATGGTGCATACTCCAATTAACGCAGAACTGATTTAAACCAGGGAGTCGCCATGAACCTCACCAGCATTCAGCTTGACCGGACCGTCGGCGCCGTGCTCGCATCGGCCTCCGCAGACGCTCTCGGCTCGCAGTACGAGTTCGGCCCCGAGCTCGCCGACGACTTCACCCCGGTGTTCGGCCGCGGCATCTTCGGCCACGCCCCGGGTGAGTACACCGACGACACCAGCATGGCGATTCCGATTCTCGACGCGCTCGCCGCCGGCGCCGACCTCAACGACGCGCACACCCGTGAAGAGGTCGTCGCACGCTGGATCGACTGGTCGCGCACCGCCAAAGACGTCGGCGCCCAGACCCGTTCGGTGCTCTCGCGCATTCCGCAGTCATTCACCGAGGCCGACGTGCGCCAGGCATCGCGCGCGCAGCACGACAGCAACGGACGAAGCGGTGGCAACGGCTCCCTCATGCGCACCGGCCCGCTCGCGCTCGGTTACCTCAACGCACCGCGCGAAGAGTCGGCGAGCGCCGCCCGCGCCGTCTCCGAACTCACGCACTGGGAGGCCGACAACGCCTCCGCCTGCATCCTGTGGACGGTCGCGATTCGCCACGCCATCCTCACTGGCGAGTTCGACATCGCGCGCGGCCTCGACCTCCTGCCCGCTGACGACGCGGCGCGCTGGGCTGAGATCGTCGACGAAGCGCTCGCGCCGGGCGCGCACCCCCGCTACTTCAGCGCGCAAAACGGCTGGGTTGTTCGGGCGTTTCAGGGTGCGCTCGCGGCAATCACCGGGGCAACGTCGCTGGTCGATGCGATCGAGCGCGCCATCCGCGGCGGCAACGACACTGACACGGTCGCGGCGATCGCGGGCTCGCTTGCTGGCGCGTTGTGGGGTGGAACCGCGGTGCCGCTGAGCTGGAAGCGCAAGATTCACGGGTGGCCCGGCTACAACGCCGACGACCTCGTGCGCCAAGCCGCACTTGCCGCGCGCAATGGCCGCACCGATGGTTCCGGCTGGCCCCTCGAGAAGATGGCGCAGCCTGGTGTTCGGCGCCCCGGAACCCTCGAGCAACACCCGGTCGACCCGGGCGTGCTGCTGGGTTCGGTCGCGACGCTCGACGCCCTGCCGATCGAGGTGGATGCGGTGGTTTCGCTCTGTCGGGTGGGCGCGGAGCAGGTGCCTGCGCGCGTCGAGAGCATTCAGGTGTGGCTCGTTGATCAGCCTGACCGCAACGCGAATCTTGACTTCACGCTCGCCGAGGCCGCCGACATGATCGCCGCGCTGCGTGCCGAAGACAAGACGGTGTTCGTGCACTGCGCGGAGGCGCGCAGCCGCAGGTCTGCGGTTGCTGCGCTGTACAGCGCGCGGAACCTCGGGGTTGCGCTGGACGAGGCCTGGGCCGGCATTCGCAACACGCTTCCCGACTACGACCCCAAGCGCTTCCTGCGCGACGCCGTCGCCCGCATTGTCCGCGGCGAGTAGAGATCGGAACCATGATGACTGCATACGAATCAGCTGCGAACCAGGATCCGTCGCTGGCGCGAAGCTAGCGCGGATGAACTCCTGGGCAACCTCCCGCCCGTCGCCGATCGCATGCGGGTCGATAGAAGCCGGAAGGTAAGCACTATCGAGCGCATTGAGCGAGCTCGCACTGAAGCGATACCCGATCACGATTCCAAAACGTAGGGGCTCGCCCGTCGCGAGAAGGCACCTAGCACCTGCGAAAGGACCGGATGTCCGACCGTGGGGATACTGTCGAGGTGCGCGGAGCTGCAGGCAACGCTCGAAGGTTCATGAATCGATCTGAAGGAAACCGATGCCACTCCACACCGTAGGACTCGTAGACGTCCGAATCATTCATAACCAGTCGGCGCAAGAAGTTCACCCATCAAATTTCGGGCCAGCTCAGGCTGACTTCTTCACTGAATGGGATTCATACCTTGAGCACGTCGTGCGCAGCCGGGGAGTTCGCTCGCGTGAGAGATACTTCACGGTTGAGCGAAAGAGCCAGGACGACGATCTGCGGGAGCATCGGTGCGAACTCGACTACGGACACTTCGGTACTCGGCGCAGAGTTAGAGATGCGAGGAGCGGCGATCATGTGAGCGATATCGAAACTGATGAGGTGCCGAGTGACCCCCTGCGTTGGGTCGTGCGCTCGCCCGCAACAGGCACGCGCGCATTCATTGCGCACGAAGTGGTCGGGCGATCTAGCGTTATGGGCGTCCTCTCACCTGATCTTAAGAAGTGGTTCCAGGAACGTCACCCCGGGTATCGGATCGAGGTCGACTACGTTGAGGATGCAGCAGCGTGGAACGAGTTCCTCGACGGTTCCTCACTACGGGAGCTCACCTTCATTGCGCACCGGCCCGCCCAGGGTAACCGTGCTGGACGGCCAACCACCGAATACTATGATGTACGTCCCGGGCGCCGCGGGGAGGCCCTGCCGCAAAGCTGGCTTAACCGATTGCGTGCAGATGGCTCGCTTCCAGCCTCAGACGTATTGAGCGTTCCGGTCGACGATGCCGATGTTGACGAGACGCGAATCGTGGTGCAGAAAGATGGGCGCCGACGCACGATCGCAATCGGTGTCGAATGGCCGCGCTTTACTTGGGAGATCGACCCGGGAAGTGTGGAACGCCCCTTGGATCAGCGCTTTTATGAGGTTGCCCGCGGCATCATCGGTGACCTAATGTCTCGTCTCGATATTGATGGTTGAGCATCATGAGCCGAAAGATAAATCTTCTGGAGCTGGCCCGAGCTCAGGTTGCGACCTTTAGTGGTTACAGCATCGGTGTGAGAGTGGCGGACGTGTGTACGTTTGTCATCTTGCCATTGGCTCTGGGTTTCGCCGCTTGGCTTTTCGCGCCGCCGGTCTTTAACGTCGCTGGGCTATTGACCGGTGCGTCCGTATTCGCCGGTCTTCTCGTGGCCCTGCTGGTGAATGTCTTCAATTTCAGTGTGAAGATTCGCCGTGACGAACGGATCCGCCCCGAGGAGCGACTAGCGCGCTCTGTCGATGAGTTAATGGCGAATGCGGCCTGGACCGCAATCAGCGCGCTCACGTTGGTAGTCGTGATGGCTTCCGCGACCGCCGCACAAGCGCCGCAGTCTCCCATCGAGCAATACTGGGTTGGAATACTCGTCGGGCTTGCGAGTTACGTCATGCTGAACGTCTTGATGGTTCTGAGCCGGATCTGGACAGTTCACGGCGACATAAAGGATCTCCCGCCGAAACGGTAACTTACGACTTGGCGGCAAATCCAGCCGAGCAAGAGCGGCAGGGAACCAGTTACGTGAGGTGTCGCATGGAGGCTCACGAAGCTGCTGCAACGTGAATGCCTGAAACCGCACGGTGGCCTTCGCGCGCGTCGAATTTCCCGGCTCGGTCCCATGGCGATCTGTATCAAGGAAATAGAGGGCATCTCGCTCAAGCGATAGGCAATTCCTGAAGGCCATGATGCTCGCCACGCGTCTCGTCATCCGTTGTATCGTCGCCGTCCGTCCGCATTCTCAACGAGAGAAGTATGTTGTCAAGCCGCCTGAGGAGGTCATCGTACGTGATGATGTCGACCAAATTTGAGTACTTCCTGCGGACAAACTCAAAGTCGAAGGCTTGTTGATCCGTGAAATTAGTGTCCCGCCCTGAAAGTACATATGCCTTCGGGTTGGTGATCTGAACGTGTAATCCGTCCGGCAGCTCTGTCGCATGCTTCGCTGTGATCGTCTGCTCTCCATCTGGTCCCGACTTATTGAGATAGAAAAGATACTTCTCGACTTGGACGATTGTGCCGGAGAGCTCCCGAACAGGGACGTGATTGTCACGATATGTACGCGCTGACATTAGGCCGTTGGAGAAAGGCTTCTTGATTTCGAGGACATCCACGGTTCCGTTCGCCGCTACCAGAACGAGATCAAGTTCCCGTGTGCTACCGACGCCATTCCGCGAGTAGTTCTCCCTAACCCGTACTTTTTGCAGCACCGCGACGTATTGCGGGAAGACCAAGAGGAAGAGATCGGCGACCGTGCGCTGCCACTCTGCCTCGGAGTATGACTCGGCGTCATCAAGCATCTCTGCCATACGCTCCCGGACAAAAGTAAACTTCTCCATTTCGAGTTGGTTTGCCGCCGGGAGTCTCTCACTCATTACTGTGGGGGCTTTCGTGCGAGAACGGCGGCGCTCGAAATGCTCTTCGAGCTGCGCCTCCGCGTCGCTCATCGTTCCCATGTGTTCCTTTAGGATCCGGGTGACTCGCGAGTGCGAATAGTGACGCATCTCCGTTGTCGTCGGAAAAGCGTTGAGCAGCTGGAAGAACGTTTCAGTGGGTATTGCTCCTTCCCGGTCGCCACCAATAGTGATTTCTTCGTCAGATAGTTCTCCAATGCGCGAGAAGATCGAGATGTTCTGCTGCGCGATGAACATGCTCCGGGTGAGGGGGACGCCGCGGTCGATCAATACGTCGTGTTTCAGCCCCAATGAGTTCGCCCGAATCCGACGGTATTCGCCATCACGTACGCCAATGACGAAGCGACGAACGTCTGAGCCGTCCTCCTTCTCCTCATCACCCTTCGGTAGCAGATCCTGCTTCCGGAGGGTGAAGGTGAAGGCGAGGCGGTGGCTACCGTCCTTATCCAGTTTCGCATCGAGCCAATCCGCTGGGCTCTGATCAGGACTGTACGCCAAGACCACGCGGTTGCCGTGGTCCTCAAACTTGATCACGTGTTACCCACCCTCAAAATCAAAGACAAGTCGTGTTCGTGGTTCAAGCAATGCCGGTGGACGCCGCAGATTTCATCTGTCGAGCGCGGGGTGCCGGACTGGCCGTCGTGCCCGGCGGCCATGGTCATGAATTCTTGCCCTTCAAGAACTCGTAAAGCATCGCAGGCAGCGCCTTGCTCAGCGCAGTGAACAGGCCGCTGTCGCTTAGCATGTCGTCTACCAGCAACGGGGTCTCGTCCCGCACCTCGATGATGGCTTTCGCGAACGCCTTCGGCAGCGCGGGCGACTCCGCGAACTGCTGCGGAGTGTTCACTTCAGCTTGTTGGGCGAGATCGTAGTCGACGGCCAGCTTGCCCATGATGTGGTTGACGGTAAGGTCGACAGCACCGATTCCGTACTTGTCGCCGAAGCGTTCGTTGAGCTTGCCGATGATCTCCTCGAGGGCACTTCGGTGCTTCTCGTGGATCGCTCCGGAACCGATGGCAGTGATCGGGTCGAGCCCCGGCCCCTGCTCCAGGTTGAGTTTCACGGCCTCACCGGGCGCAATGCTGTATTCGGTGAGTTGCACTTTCGAGATGTCGACCGGCTCCTCGTAGGTCGCTGTCGACAGCTGCGGCAAAATGCGCCGCAGGAAGTAGTGCCGCCGAGGTAGATCGGTGTCTTCGAGGTTCCGCGCCTGCGAGATGAAGTCGTAGAACTTCACGTACTGTCCGGCGTCGCTCTTGAACAGCTTGAGCTCGTCTTGCTCCGCGGTATCCCCGTCGAGCACCGCGTTCACCCAGCGCTTCGAGAAGCGATCGACCGCCGGCGCGGTCGCGGCACTCACCGCACTGTTCGCGTTGACGCCACCGACGAGGGCGGCATCGAACGCCTGCTCGACTTCAGCCATCGTGTAGACGCCAGCGCCGTCGAGCTTCGTGACCAGGTCATAGATCAAGTTCGGATCGGTCGTCGCCGTCAGGGCCGCCTTGCGGTAGTAGCCCTTGAAGGCATCCAAGATCTCGAGCGGCTCGTTTACGAAGTCGAGCACGAACGTCTTGTCCTTGCCCGGGTAGGTGCGATTGAGGCGCGACAGCGTCTGCACGGCCTGAATTCCGCCAAGTTTGCGATCCACGTACATCGCGACGAGCCGTGGCTGGTCGAATCCGGTCTGGAACTTCTCCGCGACTATCATCACGTTGTACGTCGATGGCTTGAACGCTGCCGCGAGGTCGGAGGTCCACAATCCCGGGTTCTGGGTCTTCTCCGTCAAGCCCTCGCCGAGGTCCTCAGGGTCTTCGACCGTGCCTGAGAACGCGACGAGCGCCTTGACGCCTTCGATGTGTGAGTCGGACAGGTACGTGTCGAGGTACTTCTTCCATCGGACGGCCTCCTTGCGGGAGCCGGTGACTACCATCGCTTTCGCTTTGCCGTCCAGCAGTGGTTGCGCGAAAGCCCGGAAGTGATCGACGACGATTTTCGCTTTACGGCTGATGTTCGTCGAATGCAGCCGTACGTACTGCACGAGCGCCTTCACCGCTGTTGACTCGTCGACCTCACCCGGCCCGTCATAGTCAGATCCCGGATGTTGCAGCTGCCAAGCGACCTTGTAAGGCGTGTAGTTCTGTAGCACGTCGAGGATAAAGCTTTCTTCGATTGCCTGCTGCATCGAGTACAGGTCGAAGGGCTCTGGCTTCTCCGCGCCCGCGGGAATCCTGCCAAACAGCTCCAACGTCTTCGCCTTCGGCGTCGCTGTGAACGCGAAGTACGAGATGTTCGATGCGTTGGCGGTGACCTCCATCGCCCATTGCAGATAGGCCTCTGAATCGATCGGGGCCCCTTCTGCCACTGCCGTCTGTTCCTGCGGCGAGAGCACCTTTGTGAGCGCGCCGGCCGTCGAGCCGGTCTGTGAGGAGTGTGCTTCATCGGCGATCACGGCGAATCGGCGACCCTGCAGTTCCGGCTTTGACTGGATGACGGTGATTAGTGCCTCGAACGTTTGGATCGTAACGATCACGATCTGCTTGCCGCCCGACAGCGCGGCCGCGAGCTCGGTCGATTTCGACTCGCCGCTCTCGCGAGTGATCGACTGCACGACGCCGGCGTGCTTCTCAAACTGGCCGATCGCGTCTTGCAGTTGTTTGTCGAGCACGGTGCGGTCGGTGACGACGACGACAGTGTCGAAAACCTTCTCGTTCTGCTCGTCGTGCAGTTGCGACAGCCGGTGCGCGAGCCATGCGATCGAGTTCGTTTTCCCCGAACCTGCGGAGTGCTGCACCAGGTAGCGGTTGCCCGCTCCCTCCGACCGTGCCGCCTCCACCAGTCGGTTGACGGCACGCCATTGGTGGTAGCGGGGGAACAGAATCTTCTCGGTGCGGGTCTTCTTGCCCGTATCGGGATCGACGTCGACCTCGACCTGGAGATGCACGAATGATCCGAGCACCTGCAGCCACGCGTCGCGTTGGAGCAGCTCTTCCCAGAAGTATGAGGATGCTGACCCTGTCGGGTTCAGCGGATTGCCCGCACCCTCGTCATGACCTTTATTGAACGGGAGGAAGCGCGTTCCCGCGCCCGCCAACTTCGTGGTCATGCGCACCTCGTTGTTCGAGACGACGAAGTGCACAAGCGACCGCTTCGCGAACGCGAACAGCGGCTCACCTGCCGGGTTGCGGTCGAACCGGTACTGCTCGACCGCGTTGTTGATCGGCTGGGTGAAGTCGGTCTTCAGCTCGACTGTTGCGACGGGGATGCCGTTGACGAAGAGCACCAGATCGAGTGCTTTGTTCGGATGCTTCGCCGAGTAGTGCACCTGCCGCATGACCCGCACGCGCATCTTCGCGTAGTCCGCGAGCGTGTCGGGGTTGTTCGAGGTCGCTGGTCGGAACTGCGCCATCCGCAACTTCACCGCACCACCGTGCATTGGCACCATCGAGAATCCCTCATGGAGGATACGGATGGTTCCGCCGTTCTTCAGGGGGTCGTTGTCGAGGGCTTTCGCCAGGCGGGTGAGGATACTACGCGCTGCCGTCCCTCGTTGGGCCTCCGTGTCGTCGGAGCGCACCACCTTCGCGAAGTCCATCGGCTGGGAGTCGGCGAGCCAGCCGAACACGTCTTCGGGGAAGAGCGCAAGCTCGCGGTCGTACCCCGCATCGGACGGCGAATACAGCCATCCGTTGACGGCGAGATGTTCGGCGATCTCCGTCTCGAGAACAGATTCCAGATGCGCCCCTGTCACCCCACTCATGACGCCTTCCTTACGTTGATCTTCCCTGTCACCGTCGCCGAGATTAGCGCGGCACGGCGCTCTCGAGACAGCTTGATTGCTTCGCTGGCGAGATTAATGCCCACGTCGAGAGCTCCCGTTACGCGTTCGATCTCGGTCACGATCGCCAGCGTTTCATGCATAGGAGGTACTGGACTCCGAAGGTAGCGAACTACGCTCTGCGCAAGCCCAACGCGCGTCACGCCGGGAGTCCGGCGCAAAAAGTAGTCCTTAACATATGTGGTGTCGAGAAGGTACTTAATGTACTTGCCGCTCCTCATGTCCGCGGGGCGGTATATGCCGAGGTGGTAACCGTAAACCACCCCCGGGAGATCGCGGGAGACATAAGATGAGATCCCAATATCGTCCGAAGACTCGGAGTCCTTGGTGAACGGCACGTCTCCTTCGCGCACCGAAAACTTCTTGATCTGCTCGCGGGTGGCAGTGGCCGCCATGAACCCGACATCCGAGTTTATGGATTCAGAGTAGTAGACGTCTGTGTAGTTACACAGCCGCACCGGTTGCTCGCCGGGGTACGATTTCTTGTCAATCGTGCTTGTTAGCACTCGAGCCAATGTCACAATCGGTTGGACGCCCCAATGAATGGGTATGCGACCCATTCCTTCGACTCCGCTTTCGCGAAGAACGGCGGAGCGGTCCACGCCCCGCAAGATCAACTCGGTGATGGTTGCAGAGCGGCGCTCGGTGAGGAGGGCGATGAGTTCCTCGTTCTTCGCGATGAACGCGTCGATCTGTGCCGTCTCCCGGTCGAGATAGTCCGCAATCGCCCGCTGGTGGTCCACGGGCGGGACAGGCAACGGCAGCTCCGCGAGCGTATCCCAACGGCGAAAGTCAGCTCCACCTTCACGCACTCCTCGCGCGAGCGCCTTCGGGAAGCCTGATGCTGCCTGCAAACGCATCGCATAGGCGGCGTATCGCGGTTCAATCAGATGCGTCGGGAGACAGACCGTGCAAACAGGAGAGATGACTCCGTCCGAGTCGGAGACTCCCACCGACCCACGCATGATGTCAAGGCCGTGGACTACGAAGTCCCCCTTACGAACCCCAATATAGGTCGAGGTATCAGCGGCCTCGTGGTAGCCAACCTTGGCACGGTTGGACCGCAATGTGACCTGGCCGTCGGTATAGGCAGTAACGATATGGGCGCCCTGTGTGGGCGCGCGCTTGACTGGCGTGAACAGACGTTTGAAGGGCAGCTGGGGCAGCTCTGCCGCACCGGGCCAGATGATCGCGGTCACGCTTCGACCACCGTCAACATCGCACGGAGCTCGTCCATGACCTTTTCGAGGTCTCGGTCAATTTCCTGCAGCGGGCGCGGCGGCACGTACTGGTAGAAGTGGCGGGTGAAGAGAATCTCCGCGCCCTCCTTGGTCTTGGCGTGGTCGATCCAGGCGTCCGGCGCGTAGGGCAGCACCTCCCGGGTGACGTACTCGTCCACATCTTCGCCCCACGGAACGTTCTCCGTGTCTCGGAGCGATGCGTCAGGTTCAGGGTTGCCCATACTGTCGGAACACACATCTGCCGTGTCATCCCGCTCGCCGAGTTCGGTGGTGATCGCTTTCAGTAGCGGTGCAGCGAGAGAGAACCCCTCCGCCTTCGCGGCGGCTTTCAGCGCCTTATGGAACTTGGGGCGGTTCCGCCAGATGGGGTGCGGCGTTTCGTCTCGCGGCTCTCGCTCAACGACCGGAGAGGGTGGGGGCGCCAGGCGGCTCAGCGTCGCGCGCAGCGCGGAAGCATCCGCCTCAGTCAGCTTTTGTACTGCCTTCGTGGCAAAGACGGCGTCAACACGCTCGGGGGTCGCCTGCCAGTTGAGCTTCAGCGGGCGTTCCACCGTGATCGTGCGGTAAAGGAAGTCCTCATTGCGGAAGATCTTCGAGTTCGCGCTCTCCTCGAGCCCGGCGTACAGGCCGACGATGGTCTCGATGTCCTTCTCGGAAAGCTCATTGCGCTTCGATCCCAGCCCCTTGCGAAGCTTGGTGAACATCTCCCGGCCGTCGATGAGTTGCACGCGGCCCCTGCGCTCGTCAGTCTTGCGGTTGCTGAGCACCCAGACGTAGGTCGAGATGCCGGTGTTGTAGAACATGTCCTTTGGCAAGCCGATGATCGCCTCGACGAGGTCGTTGTCGAGCAGCCACTTGCGGATGTTCGATTCGCCTCCGCCCGCGCCACCCGAGAACAGCGGCGACCCATTCAACACAATCGCGACGCGCGATCCGCCCTCTTCCTTCTTGCGCATCTTCGACACCAGGTGCAGAAGAAACAGCATGGCACCATCACTGACCGCCGGCGTGCCGGGGCCGAATCGCCCATTAAAGCCGAGCTTGGCGTGCTCGTCGTCGACGTATGTGCGCTGATCCTTCCAGTCCACGCCGAAGGGTGGGTTGGAAAGCCCGTAGTCGAACTTCTTGTCGTCGAAAGCGTCTTCGGTGAGGGTGTCGCCCAGAGCGATGTTGTCGACATCCTGGCCCTTGATGACCATGTCGGCCTTGCAGATCGCGTAAGAGGCGTCGTTGTAGTCCTGCCCGTAGAGGGTGAGCTGAATCCCCGGGTTCATCTTGCGCAGGTACTCATCAGCGACGGAGAGCATGCCACCGGTACCAGCAGTCGGGTCGTAGATGGAGCGAACCACGCCCGACTTCGAGAGCGCATCGTCGTCGAGTGCGAACAACAGCTGCACCATCAGCGCGATCACCTCGCGCGGCGTGTAGTGATCGCCCGCGGTCTCATTCGAGCGCTCGTTCGCCCACCGAATGAGCTCCTCGAACACCTGGCCCATCTGAATGTTACTGACAACCTTCGGGTGGAAGTCCGCCTGCGCGAACTTCTCGGTCACGGCATAGAGTTTGTTCTTCTCGGCCAGCTTGTTGAGCATCTTGTCGAACTCAAAGCGTTCGAAAATGTCGCGCACGTTCTCTGAGAATCCGGCAAGGTAGGCCGAAAGATTCGCCCGAAGATCCTGCGGGTCGGCAACGAGCTTCGCGACGTCGAACG
The DNA here is from genome assembly GCF_050408675.1 of Microbacterium daqui. Lineage (NCBI taxonomy): Bacteria > Bacillati > Actinomycetota > Actinomycetes > Micrococcales > Microbacteriaceae > Microbacterium > Microbacterium daqui. The sequence continues at coordinate 46,285 of NZ_JBNTKF010000014.1, forward strand.
GGCTCGTGTTGTAGAACTGGTGCCCCGCGGCCTCGGTCAGACGGAGGTGCCGCAGCATGTCGGGCATCGATTCCGTGGCCTTCGCGACGTTCAGAACCTTCGACTTGGTCTCCGCGAGCACAGCATCCAGGCGTCGGAGTACTGTGAACGGCAATACTACTGACCCGTATTCCGACGGCTTGAACGGGCCCCGCAGCGACTCGGCAATGTTCCAGATGAAGTTGACGTGATTGACCAACGGCTGTTGCTCCTGACTGCTCGGTGAGGCCCACCGAGCCTCCCTTCTCATCCTGGTATATGAACCGTGAATCACGATGTGCCGCCCGGACGATGCCGCTAACTCAAAAGGGACGGCATGTCATTTCTGGACAGCGGCGAGGCCTCGGTGACGCTGGGATGTTCAGCGTCGCCCCACCTGCTCCACCCGAGTAGCTCACCGGCTACTTACTCAACCCGTCGTGCGCCCCCGCAAGCCACTCTTCGAACGTCACGTCGTCGAGTTTCGCTGATGAGCTCGGCAAGATCGTGCCGTCGCGAAGACCCTTGCCGAAACGGCCAGGCAGGGGCAGGTCGAGCACCCGACGCTTGTCGCCGCGCGCTGCGAGCAGCTCGCGCATGAGGTGGGCAATCTGACGTTCCTCGGGGCCTGCGATCTCGTGCACACCGTGCGCATCATTCGAGGAGTCTTGCGTTGCCGCCTCGGCGAGCCGCACGAGTTCGGCGGCGACTGACGCCGCCGCGATCGGCTGCGAGCGCACCTTTGGAGTCACCACCCACGGGCCGAAGGGCATCGAGACCTGATCGGCGAACTCAAAGAACTGGGTGGCGCGCAGAATCGTCCACGCAATCGCCCCGGCAGTCACCACATCTTCTTGGGCACGCTTGCCCGCGTAGTAGCCAGCATTGACCTGTGCCGCACCGATGATGGAAAGCGCGACGTGATGCCGAACGCCCGCGTCTACTTCTGCCTTGAGCAGGTTCGTCGAAACCCGCTCAAAGAACTCGACGACATTGCCGCGCTCGCCCTTCGACGGCCCGGAGGCATCGATAACGACGTCGACCCCGGCAAGGTTCAGCCCCTCACCACTGACGAGATCAACCCCTTGGGAGCGTGTGAGAACGAGGGTCTCGTGACCCGCTTCACGAGCGACCCGCTCGACATGGCGCCCGACAACTCCGGTTCCGCCCGCAATCGCGATTTTCACACCTTCACCCTACGCAGGCGCAACGATCGATAAAACCCCTGACGTCTAGCTAATAGGCCTGAATGCCGGAGCCCTTCTTCCCCTCGCCTCCCAACCCCGCTACCCTAATTACTGAACGATCGGTCTGTAATTAGGGAGTTCGACGATGACGTCGCAACCGGGGAGTGAGTCGGCCGATGCCGCGCGCTCAGACGTGCTGCTCGTCGAGCGCCACGATGACCGCGTCGTCGCGACCCTCAACCGGCCTGACCAGCGCAACGCCATCAACAAGGCGACCATCGACGCGCTGCACCTGCTCTGCGCGCAGCTTGAGGTGGTTCCGAAGACCCTCATCCTGACCGCAACCGGCGGTAACTTCGCAGGCGGAGCCGACATCGCCGAACTCCGCGACCGCCGCGCAAAAGAAGCCAAAGAGGGCATCAATCTCATGGCGTTCCGCCGCATCCACGCGCTGCCAATGCCGGTGATCGCCGCGCTCGACGGCTACGCGCTCGGCGGGGGAGCCGAACTCGCCTACGCGGCCGACATTCGCATCGCATCCGCCGGGCTCGTGATCGGCAACCCCGAACCGGGGCTCGGTATCGTCGCGGCCGCCGGTGCAACCCTGCGGCTACCGGCCATCGTTGGCCACGCACGCGCCGCCGAAATGTTGCTCACCGGACGCCTGCTCAACGCCGACGAAGCGTTCGCGTGCGGGCTCATCACCGCGATTGTCGACGACCCGTTCGCCGAGGCGCACGCCATCGCCGACCGCATCGCGAAGCTCGAACCCCGCGCCGTGCAGCACACGAAAACGCTGCTGCGCACGCCGCCGGTCGACCAGCCCGAGCTCATCGGCGAACTCCAGGCCGAACTCTTCGAAAGCGACGCCAAAATGCGGCGCATGACCGCCTTCCTCGAGAGGAAAAACCGATGACCACCCCCACCCGTGTTGGCGTGATTGGCGGCGGCCGCATGGGCGCCGGTATCGCGCACGCGTTCCTTCTCGCCGGCAGCCACGTCACCGTCATCGAACGAAACGAAGCGGCCGCCACCGTCGCCCACGAGCGCGTCGAATCGCTGCTCGCCCGCTCCTCCCAACGAGCTGCCCACGCCAGCCACCCCACACACGAATCCGCAGCGCACGTGCCCGTGGATGGTTCCGGAACCACGACAGCAGTCGCCACGGGAGGTCTCGTTGTAGGGGTGGACATTCACACCCTGCGCGAGGTGCAGCTGGTGATCGAAGCCGTGCCCGAATCGCGGGCGCTCAAGGCGGTCGCGCTCGCGCGGGTCAACGATGTTGTTGACCGGGCGGCCGTCATCGCGACGAATACGTCGTCGATCTCGATCGATGATCTCGCCGCGGCCATCGACAACCCACAGCGATTCTTGGGGCTGCACTTCTTCAACCCGGTGCCGTCGTCGGCGCTCGTGGAGATTGTGCGCGGTGCACACACCGGGCCCGAGGTGATCGAGCGCGCGCAGGCGTGGGTGGAGGCGCTCGGCAAGACGTCGATCACCGTCTCGAATGCGCCGGGCTTTGCGTCGAGCCGTCTCGGCGTCGCCCTCGCGTTGGAGGCGATGCGCATGCTCGAGGAGGGTGTCGCGACCGCCGCCGATATCGACACGGCGCTGGAACGCGGCTACCGGCATCCGGTTGGGCCGCTGCGCACCACCGACATCGTCGGACTCGACGTGCGCCTCGACATCGCTGTTGAACTACAGCGTGCGTTTGGCGACCGTTTCGCGCCGCCGGAGATTTTGCGAAGGCTGGTTGCGGAGGGCAATTTGGGCCGCAAAACCGGCCGCGGATTCTACGAATGGAGCACCGAATGACTGCCATCCTGCCGAGTTTTGTGCGTGGCGAGTGGGTGACGCCCGCTGGCGACGGCGGCGTTGACGTGCGTGACGCGTCGACCGGTGAGGTCATCACGCGGGTCTCGAGCGAGGGCATCGACCTCGGTGCCGCGCTCGACTACGCCCGCACGGTCGGGCAGGCGAGCCTGGGCGAGCTGACCTTTCCGCAGCGTGCGATGCTGCTGAAGCAAATGGGTCAGGTGCTCACCGAGCGCAAGGCGGAGCTCTACGAACTCTCCAAGCGTGCTGGCTCGACCGTGCGTGATTCGGGCGCCGACATCGACGGCGGCATCGGCGTGCTGTTCACCTATTCGGGCAAGGGGCGGCGCGAAATGCCGGCCTCGCAGGTCTACCTCGATGGCCCCGTCGAAGTGCTCGCGCGCGACGGCTCCTTCCTCGGCCGCCACGTGTACACGCGCCTGCCGGGCGTCGCCGTGCAGATCAACGCCTTCAACTTTCCGATGTGGGGTGCGCTCGAAAAGTTCGCGCCCGCCTTCCTCGCCGGCGTGCCGAGCGTCATCAAACCAGCCACCCCCACCGCCTACATTGCCGAGGCGTGGGTGCGGATTCTGCTCGACAGCGGGCTCGTTCCCGACGGCACGCTGCAGCTCATCAACGGCAGTATTCCCACCCTTTTCGACAACCTGCGCCTCGGCGATCTCGTCGCCTTCACTGGTTCCGCCTCCACCGCCGACCGCCTGCGCACGCACCCCAGCGTGCAGAACAAGACGGTGCGGTTCACGAGCGAGACCGACTCGATCAACGCCTCGGTGCTCGGCCCCGACGCCGTGCCCGGAACCCCCGAATTCGGCGCCTACGTATCGCAGTGGTTCGTGGAGATTTCGGCGAAGGCGGGGCAGAAGTGCACCGCGATTCGCCGTGCGATTGTGCCTTCGGGCGTCGTCGACGATGTGGTTGCCGCGCTGCGGGCGAAGATTGACCAGCGCATCGTGCTCGGCGACCCGCACGCCGAGGGTGTGACGATGGGTCCGCTCGTTTCTGTCGAGCAGCGCGATGACGTGCTCGCGCAGGTGTCGCGACTGGTTGAGGCTGGCGGCGAGATCGTGATCGGCGACGTTGCGACGCCTTCTGTTGTGAAGCGCGACGGAACCATTGGGCTGGCGCCCGAGGGAGCATTCATTGCACCGCTGGTGCTGCGGTTTGGTGGGTCTGGTGCTGGTTCTGGTGCTGGTGCTGGTGCTGGTGCTGAGCCTGACGCTGTGCACTCGGTTGAGGCGTTTGGGCCGGTGTCGTCCGTGATTGGGTATTCGTCTGCTGCTGAGGCTGCGTCGTTGGTTGCGCGGGGCGGCGGGTCGCTCGTCACGAGTGTTGTGACGCACGACCCGGCCTTCGCCGCAGACTTGCTCACTGGTTCCGCCGCCTATAACGGACGCCTGCTGTTTCTCGACCGCGACGACGCGAAGACGTCGACCGGGCATGGTGCGCCGGTTCCGCATTTGGTGCACGGTGGACCTGGCCGCGCCGGCGGTGGTGAGGAGCTCGGCGGAATCCGCGCGGTGCTCCACCACATGCAGCGCACCGCGATTCAGGGCTCACCCGACATCCTCACCGCGCTCACCGGCGTATGGCACGCGGGCGCCGCAGCCGTGAACGACGGCGTGCACCCGTTCAGAAAGTCGCTCGCCGAATTGCGCATCGGCGACCAGTTTGCGTCACCGTTGCGTGCGGTGTCGCTCGACGACATTGAGACGTTCGCGCACTTCACCGGTGACACGTTCTACGCGCACATGAATGAGGAGGATGCCGCCGCAAACCCGTTCTTCCCCGGACGCGTCGCCCACGGCTACCTGCTCGTTTCGTGGGCAGCCGGACTTTTCGTCGACCCGGACCCGGGCCCGGTGCTCGCCAACTACGGCCTCGAAAACCTCCGTTTCATCACGCCGGTTTCACCCGACGACTCGATTCGCGTCACGCTGACCGCGAAGCAGATTTCGCCCCGCGAGACGGACGAGTACGGCGAAGTGCGGTGGGACGCGGTCATTCACAACCAGAACGACGAGATCGTCGCCCAGTACGACGTGCTGACGCTCGTTGAGAAGCGCGTCGGCGCCGCGAAAGAGGCCGCGAAGGCCGAGCTCGGAGCATGACCAACGCGGAGCGCCTCATGCGCGACGACTACGCCTCGCAAGCCCTCGGCATCGAGATCATCAACGCCGAACCCGGAGACGTCACCCTGCGCATGACGGTGCGGCGCGACATGCTCAATGGCTTCGGCATCACTCACGGTGGCATGATCTTCTCCCTTGCTGACACGGCCTTCGCGTTTGCCTGCAACGAGACCGACACGGCCACCGTAGCTGCGGGCGCCGACATCGCCGTTCTCGCGCCCACGCGTGAGGGCGACACGCTCACCGCTCACGCGAAACGTGTGTCCCGCACCGGCCGCAACGGCATCTACGACATCATCGTGACCAACGAGGTTGGCGACACAATCGCCCTCTTCCGCGGACGCTCCCGCACCACCAACCTGCCCCTCGATTAGCGCGCCCCCTGGTTCCGGCGCCTGTCCCGACCCCTGGAGCGAGCGGAGCGAGGCGAAACGAGCCCTCGCCGTTTCGGTTCGTTCGATGCGTTTCTACTCAGTCGCTTCGCGTCTTCGCTCAACGACTCGTGTGTGGTGGTGGTACGTGCCCGAACCCCCGTTCCGCGAGCCTTCCTTCGGCCCGTACTGACGGTTCCGCTTTACGCAGTATTTTCTTGCGTACTGACCTCGTTATCGTTGGCGAGGAGGGCCCCGAGGATCGTCGCGTGCCGCACGAGAAACGCGCGCTCGTCGAGCTTTTTGCGCCGCAGCCACGAGGTGACCTCGCTGTTGCTTTTGCTGGCGTTGCACGATGCGCACGCCGCAACCACGTTGTCGAGTGTGTAGCGTCCGCCGCGGGAGATGGGCTGCACGCAGTCGCGCTGCAGCGGGATGTCGGTGGCCTGGCAGTAGGCGCAGCCGTTCCAGGCGGTGCGGATGGTGTCCCACTGCTCGGGCGTGAGGTCGTTGTCGACGCGCGCGAGGCGGTTTTGCCGGCGCTTGGCGTATCGCGCACTCATCGCCGCCGATCGCTTCGCGGGAAAATTGCGGCGCGTGGTCATGCGTCTAACGTAGCCCGGGGCGGTGGTGAATCTGGCCGTTGGGCGACGGCGCGAAGCGCCCGAGACGAAACGCTGCGACCATGCGTGCAAGATCGGTTCGTCGCGTCCGCCTCACAAGATTAGAAAGAAGTTACTAACAAGGTCACGCACGCCATTGTTAATGTCGTACGTACATGCGATAATTAAGCCATGACACTCCTCAACGACATCACGGCGCTGATGCCCACCATGTGTGGCCATCATGCCGATGTCGTTGCGCCCACTGGTGACGTGGGTGCGGATGCTTCTGGCACCGCAGTGGGTGGCGGAACCAGTGGCGCAGGTGGCGGCGGAACCATAGGAGCCGCTGGTGCCGCGGGTGCACATGGCGATGAAGCCGGGCGTGCCAGCGGTGCCACCAGCTCGGGAGCACGCTCGGCCGGAGCAGTCGACACCCGTGGTTCCGCGGCTTTCGAATCTGTAGATGTCGCCGCGGTGGCGCGCGAGCTGCAGTCGCAAATGCGTGCGATGAACGACGCCGAAATCGCGGCCGTCATGGTCGAGAGCGGTGCGGTCGAACAGTACGCGGCCCTTGTGCGACAGGTCGCGACCGGTATTGCGTCGGCGCGGTCGAGCCGCGAGTTTGGTCATGGCGGTTTTGCTGCGACACGTGGCCACAATTCCGCGACCTCGTTCGTGCAGTCGATCATGGGTGTCTCGAAGACTGAAGCGGCCAAGCAGGTGCGGGTCGGTGAATCAATCGTTGAGGTCTCTGGTGCTGCGGCGCTGCCTGACAGCGCGACATCCGACGCTGATCGCGCCGCGCAAGCGCAACTCGATGCAGAGTTGCAAGCCGAGACTGAGGCGCGTGCCCTCGATGACGAGGGTGTCGAAGGCTCCGAACCGGTGAAGTGCGTCGAGCAGCCCTGGTATCACCCGCTCACGACGGCCCGATACGCCAACGAGCTGACGGCCGATCAATTTGATGCGATCCGCAAGGGCCTCGGCGAGCCACCCCGCATGCCGCGCGATGCTGACGGCAACCCGCTGCCGGTCATGGTTCGCGCAGACGCCCTGCACGACGGTGAGGCGAGTACTGACACCGCGGCCGGTGGTGGCGTAGAGGGTGCCGATGGCCCCAACGGTGTCGCAGGCGATGGCGCGGCCGACGTCGATGTCGATGTCGACTCCGGCAACGCTGGCGATGAGCTCGTTGAGCACACGCCCACTATTGAAGAGGCCGACGCGTTCGATGCCGCGGCCCGCGAAGCGTGGAGCCTTGCCGCCGAACAACTCGTCGCCGAAGCGCGGGTGCGCAAGGTCAATGACCTTGCTGGGCACGCCCGCTACTTGCGAGACAAGCTTGATCCTGAGGGCGCCCGCCGCCGCTTTGATGAGCGGTATGAGGCTCGGTCGTTCCGAATTACCCAAACCGACAATGGTGCCGTCCGCATCACGTGGGTTCTCGACGACCAGACTGCCCTCATGGTCACGGCTGCGCACGACGCGGCACTCCGACCCCGCCGTGGTGGTCCGCGGTTTGCAGACTCCGCCGAAGCGGAGAAGGCGAAGGCTCTCTCCGACGATCCGCGTACCAACGAGCAACTCGCGAGCGACCTGATGGCCGACATTATTCGGGCTGGCATCCTCGCCGACGCGAGGAGCGTATTCGGAACACGTCAGGCAGGAGTGCGCCTCGTGCAGGTCATCGACGCCGACGGCCACCGGTCTGACGTGGCTCACGCGGAGGATCGCCTCGCAATACTCCCCGGCGCAGTCGCCGAACAGCACCTGTGCAACACCGAAAGCATTCACGCCATCGTTGACACCGACGGAAACCCCCTGAACCTGGGGCGTTCGAAGCGAATGTTCACCCCGGCGCAGAAAATCGCCCTTGCGATTCGTGACGGAGGCTGCCGGTGGACAGATTGCGACCGCCCAGCCTCATATGCCGAGGCTCATCACATCGATCCGTGGAAAGAGGGCGGGAAAACCGACATCGATCGCGGAATCCTGCTCTGCCACTACCATCACCTCCACGCCCATAACAACGGCTGGCGAATAACCCGCGAGGGCAAGGGCGAGTTCATGCTGACCCACCCCGATCATCCGCCGCAGCCGCTCCCTGTTCGAGCCCCACTCAAGTACGCCTGGAGTGACATCACCCTGCCTGAGCCGCGCTTCCGGCCGGTCGGGTCGCGTCCGTCGCGACAACCCGCCGCGGCCTGATTGCTGTACTCACCCTCGCGGCGCCCCCGCGCCCCCGCCGCGCGCTCACTCACCCTCGCGATGCCCCCGCCCTTCCCCAAACACGACACCGCACGTACACTAATTACTGACCGATCGTTCTGTAATTGGGAGTCAATGATGACGACACCAGCACCAACGGCAATCGAAGACCTCGACGAGCAAGCCAACTTCGACGCGCTCATCGCCGCAGAACAGCGCATTGAACCGCGTGACTGGATGCCCGCCGCGTATCGCAAGACACTGATCCGACAGATCTCCCAACACGCACACTCCGAAATCATCGGCATGCAGCCCGAGGGCAACTGGATCACCCGCGCACCCTCACTCAAGCGCAAGGCGATCCTGATGGCGAAGGTCCAAGACGAAGCCGGCCACGGCCTCTACCTCTACTCGGCGGCACAGACGCTCGGCATCACGCGCGACGAAATGACCGAACAACTCATCGAGGGCAAAGCCCGATACTCGTCGATCTTCAACTATCCGACACCCACGTGGGCCGACATGGGGGCGATCGGCTGGCTCGTCGACGGCGCTGCGATCTGCAACCAGGTTCCGCTCTGCCGCGCATCGTACGGACCGTACGGCCGCGCCATGGTGCGCATCTGTAAAGAAGAGTCGTTCCACCAACGACAAGGATTCGAAATCCTCCTGACGCTCATGCAGGGCACCGAAGCCCAGCGCGACATGGCGCAAGACGCAGTCAACCGCTGGTACTGGCCGAGCCTCATGATGTTCGGCCCGCCCGACGACGAATCACCCAACTCCGCGCAGTCCATGCAGTGGAAAATCAAGCGATTCTCCAACGACGAACTCCGCCAACGCTTCATCGGCATGCTCGTGCCGCAGGCCGAAATCCTCGGCATCACCCTGCCCGACCCCGAACTGCGGTGGAGTGGCGACCACTGGCACACGAGCGAGATCGACTGGACCGAATTCCACGAAGTCCTCTCCGGTCGCGGCCCCATGAACGCCACGCGACTCCAGAACCGACGAGCAGCACACGAAGAAGGCGCCTGGGTGCGCGAAGCCGCCGTCGCCTACGCCGCAAAGCAAGCCGCCAAGCAGGAGGCAGCAGCATGACATCGCCCGCGTCCAACAACAAAGACACCTGGCCCCTCTGGGAAGTCTTCGTGCGATCGAACCGCGGCCTCAGCCACGTGCACGCCGGCTCACTCCACGCGCCCGACGCCGAACTCGCCCTCCGCAACGCCCGCGACCTCTACACCCGCCGCAGCGAAGGCACCTCCATCTGGGTGGTGCCGGCCGACGCGATCACCACGAGCGACCCCGACTCCCGCGGCGCCTTCTTCGAGAGTCCCGCCGGCAAAAACTACCGCCACGCCATCTACTACACGGCGTCCGAGGGGGTGCCCCACCTATGACGAGCGCACAGAACGGAACCACAGAGCTGGCTCCCGACGATAGTGAATACCCGCACGGTGCCGTCACCGTTGACCAACTCGACCTCGAAGCAGAACTCACCGGCGATGCCGATGCCATCGCGACCCCCGAGACCGCCGAATACTTGCTCTGGCTCGCCGACGACGCGCTCATCCTCGCGCAACAACTCAGCCGGTGGATCGCCCATGCACCGGAGATCGAAGAAGATGTCGCGCTTGGAAACATCGCCCTCGACCTCCTCGGCCATGCACGATCACTCCTCCGCTACGCGGGATCCGCCAGCGGCCGCACCGAAGACGACCTCGCCTATTTCCGCAACGAACCCGAGTTCCGGTGTAGCTGGATGGTGCAGCAAGACAACGGCGACTTCGCCCACACGATCATCCGCCAACTCGTCATGGCCACCTACATGTTCGCCCTCTACACGCGCCTCGCAGACTCCACCGACACGACACTCGCCGCGATCGCCGCGAAGGCAGTCAAAGAGGTCGAATACCACCGTGACCACGCCGTGCAGTGGACGCTGAGACTCGCCGGCGGCACCGACGAATCCCGCACCCGCACCGAGCGTGCCCTTACCGACCTCTGGCCGTACGTCGGAGAACTCTTCCGTGACGACGAGGCCGTTGCAGCACTCGCCTCCGCGGGCATCGCCGTACTCCCGTCATCGCTCGAAGCCGAGTGCACCCAGATCTTCACGGCAGTCCTCGGCGAAGAACAACTCGAGATTCCGCAGCTCCAGCCGTCCAGTGCCGGTGGCCGCCAGGGTAGCCACTTCTCCGAACTCGGCTATATCCTCGCCGAAATGCAGGTTCTCGCCCGCCAGCACCCGGGGGCAACATGGTGACCACACTCGACCACGCACGTGCCGTTGCCAGCGCTGTTAACGATCCCGAGGTTCCGGTACTCACGATCGCCGACCTCGGCGTGCTCCGTGACGTGACGCTCAACACAGAAACCGACACCGTCACCGTCACGATCACCCCCACCTACTCGGGCTGCCCCGCGATGGAGACGATCCGCGACGACCTCCACCTCGCACTCGAAGAAGCAGGCTTCACAAACGTCATCATCAACTTCACGCTCACACCCGCGTGGACGACCGACTGGATGACCGCAGAAGGCAAACAAAAACTCACCGCCTACGGCATCGCCCCGCCCACCGGCAAAGCGGCCGTCAAGGGCCCGATCCCACTGACCCTCGCCGTAAAATGCCCACGCTGCTCGTCTCTGCACACGCGCGAACTCTCCCGCTTCGGGTCGACGTCGTGCAAGTCACTGTGGCAATGCGACGACTGCCTCGAACCCTTCGACCACTTCAAGAATCACTGACATGGCAACCGACGAAACAGCCGCCACACTCCTGCAAACTGCAGACGGAGGCGCCCCCGCCCGCCGCCGCGCCCGGTTCCACGCGCTCGAAGTTGCCGAGGTGCGTCCGCTGACGGAGAGCTCCGTCGAGGTGACGTTCGTGGTTCCGGAACCATTGGCTGACGAATACGACTACTTGCCGGGGCAATATGTCGCGTTACGCGCGCACTTCGAGGGCAAAGAGGTGCGGCGCTCCTATTCGCTGTGTCGTCCGCCGACACCCGGCAGCCTCTCCGTCGGCATCAAACGCGACGACGGCGGCGTCTTCTCCACGTGGGCGCAGACCGAACTGCGCCCCGGCGACACGATCGACGTGATGAGCCCACAAGGCATGTTCACGTCCACCCTCGCCGACGTTGACGGCACCCACGTTGTGGGAGTTGCCGCTGGTTCCGGCATCACTCCCCTCATGGCGCTCGCAACCGCCATGCTCAAGCGATCAGCGACGTCGCGATTCACCCTCATCTACACGAACCGATCTGCCCACGACATCATGTTTTTGCAGGAGATCGGCGACCTCAAAGACCGGTACCCTACGCGTTTCGTCGTGCACCACATCCTGTCGCGCGAGCAGCGGGGCGCTGAACTGCTGTCGGGCCGCGTCGATGCCGAGAAGTTCCACGCGATCGTCGACCGACTCGTGCTGCCGGAGACCGTGGACGAATGGTTCCTGTGCGGCCCGCTCGAACTCGTCTCGATGTGCCGCGCCGTGCTCACTGAGATCGGTATCGCGCGCGAACATATCCGCCACGAACTCTTCACCACCAACGCTGATCGCGGCCCCGCCCGCCCCGTCATCACGCGCACCGACGAGCCCACGATCACGATCGACTTCACCCTCGACGGACAGCGCGCGACGGTCGCCTCGCCGGTCAGCGCGCGTGAGGCAATTCTCGACGCGGCGATGCGCGTGCGGCCCGACGTTCCGTATGCGTGTGCGGGAGGGGTCTGCGGAACCTGTCGTGCGCTGCTGAGGGAGGGTGCCGTCACGATGACGGAGAACTATGCGCTCGAGCCCGCCGAACTCGAGCGCGGATACGTGCTGACCTGCCAATCCCACCCGACGACCGATCGCGTCGTCGTCGACTACGACGTGTGAGGTTCTCATGATCGAGCTGACCATTGCTGACCGAGTGGCCACGGTGGTGCTGAACGCCCCCGACAAACTCAACGCCCTGAACGAGGAGGCGCTCGCGGAGCTGAATGACGCGTATGACGAGGCGCAGGGTGCCGGCGTACGCGCTCTCGTGTTGCGGGGTGAAGGTCGGGCGTTCTGCGCCGGCCGCGACATCGCGGGCGTCGACCCGCGCGACGACGACGTCTCCGGATACCTCGGCGAATTGGTCACACCGCTGCTTCGCAAGATGTCGTCGTTTCCAGCCCCAACCTTCGCGATGGCTCACGGCGCGTGCCTCGGCGTCGGACTCGGACTATTGATCGCGACCGACGTCGTATACGTCGACGAGAACGCCAAGATCGGCTCCCCCTTCGCCAACCTCGGCGCGACCCTCGACTCGGGTGGTCACGCCCTCTTCTTCGAGCGCCTCGGAGCACACAAGACGCTCGACCTCATCTACACGGGGCGACTCATGACGGGTGCAGAAGCCGTGCAGTCCGGGCTCTTCTCCCAAGTGTTCCCGGCAGGGGAGGCGCTCGCGGCAGTCGAAGCCGCTGCCGCCCGCGCCGCCACCGGAGCCACCCACGCCTTCGTCGCCTCGAAGAACCTCATCGCCCAACTGCGTGACGAACGCCTCGGTCTCTGGGAATCTGTCGCCGACGAGAACGCCGCCCAGGCAGCCCTCTGCGACACCGACGACTACCGCGAAGGCTTCGCCGCGTTCCAGGAGAAGCGCAAGCCCACCTTCCGCGGCAACTGACGGCACTGCGCAACGCAACCACTGGTTCCGCTGACAGAATCATCGACGGTAGCGGGTCTCACTGGCGAGGCCGACTGAGTCACTGCCCCATTTCGGCGCGAATCACAGCGGCCGACGCCGTAAGGCGGGCGCCAACCGCGGGTGCATCGGCATCTTTACCGACGTAAATCACCGAGATCGCCGCCGGACGCTGCCCCCGCAACGCGAGCGGAACCGCAATCGCCTTCACCGTCGGAATCACCTCATCGTGACTCACGGCGTAGCCCGATCGATGCACCGCATGCACTTCGTCACGCAGCTCATCGGAGATATCCGCGGGCCAATCCGACTCTGGCATCGCCGCCAGAATCGCCTTACCCGTCGCTCCCAACCGCACCGAGTGCCGCGCACCCGGATGCTGGGCCACCGAAGCGATCGAATGACGCGGAGTCACCGTCGCGATCGTCACCGCCTCGTCCTGATCGAGCACGCCCAAGAAGCACGTCATACCCAGTTCATTCGCGATCGCGGTGAGCTCGGGCAGGGCCTGAGACTGCAGATCGCGCGCGACGCCGGCGGCCAACGCGGCCATGCGCGGCGCCAGTTCGATCACACCGTTGGCGTCGCGCGTGACGAGACCATGCTCTTCGAGCGTGCGCAACAGGCGGTACGCGATGGACCGGTGCACGTCGAGTTCGCGCGCGATATCGGCGATCACGAGCGGCTCCCGCGCCGCCGCGAGGATCTCCAAAATGCGAATACCGCGGCTCAACGTCTGTGATGCCGGCGCCTCAGCCATGCCACTCCCACTTGTCGTATACGAAACGCTCACGTACGATGCTTGTGTTCACTATACGAACGTCGCGTTCGATAATAGAACACCGGAACTCTCAAGACAAGACTCAGCGCCGTTGCTGAATAAGGGATGACACGATGCAGTTTCACCACCACGGCTACGTCTCAGGCGAGCCCCGAGTTCTCCCCGCCGAGGGCACCGGCCTCAATCGCCCAACCGAGCTCCCCGACGAGACCGACGTGCTCATCGTTGGTTCCGGCCCCGCAGGCATGCTGCTTGCCGCGCAGCTTTCGCGGTACCCGAGCGTCACCACGCGAATCATCGAGCGTCGCCCTGGCCGCCTCGCGATCGGCCAGGCTGACGGCATTCAGGCGCGCAGCGTCGAGACGTTCCAGGCATTCGGCTTCGCGGAGCGCATCATTGCCGAGGCGTTCCAGCTCTCCGCGATGAACTTCTGGTCACCAGACCCCAACAACCACGGCAACATCATCCGCACGGCGATCGCCGAAGATGACCCGCACGGCATCAGCGAGTTTCCGCACCTCATCGTCAACCAGGCGCGCGTGCTCGACTACTTCGCTGAGTTCGCCGAGAACGGCCCGGCGCGCATCCAGCCCGACTACGGCTACGAGTTCATCACACTCACGGTGGGCGAGGGGGAGTACCCCGTCACCGTGACGCTCAAGCACACCGACGGTGAGAAGGCCGGCCAAGAACAGATCATCAAGGCGAAGTACGTCGTCGGCTGCGATGGTGCCCGCAGCACCGTGCGCGAGTCGATCGGCCGCAAGCTCGTCGGCGACCAGGCGTTCCACGCGTGGGGCGTCATGGACGTGCTCGCCAACACTGACTTTCCTGATATCCGCACCAAGTGCGCGATCCAGTCGACCCACGGCTCCATTCTTCTGATCCCCCGCGAGGGCGGGTTCCTGTTCCGCATGTACGTCGACCTCGGTGAGGTCGCGGCCGACAACAACGGCGAAGTGCGCAAAACCACGATCGAGCAGATCATCGCGAAGGCGAACGAGATTCTGCACCCCTACACGGTCGACGTGAAAGATGTGCCGTGGCACAGCGTCTACGAGGTCGGCCACCGCGTCACCGACAAGTTTGACGACGTCAACGACGAGACCACGACGCCCCGCGTCTTCATCGCAGGCGACGCGTGCCACACCCACTCCGCGAAGGCGGGGCAGGGCATGAACGTCTCGATGCAAGACGGCTTCAACCTCGGATGGAAGCTCGGCCAAGTGCTCGAAGGCCGCAGCCCCGAGTCGCTGCTGGCAACTTACTCGGGTGAGCGTCAGGTCATCGCGCAGAACCTCATCGACTTCGACAAGGAGTGGTCGACGCTCATGGCGAAGAAGCCTGAGGAGTTTGAAAACCCCGACGACCTCGCCGAGTTCTACACCACGACCGCCGAGTTCCCGGCTGGCTTCATGACCCAGTACGAGCCGTCGATGATCACGTCGGGCGCCGCGCAGCAGGATCTTGCGACGGGCTTCCCGCTCGGTAAGCGCTTCAAATCGGTGATGACCACCCGCGTCGCCGACGCCAACCCCATTCACATTGGGCACCACCACCGCGCCGACGGACGCTGGCGGGTATACGCCTTCGCCGACGGAACCACGGGGCAGTCGCCGAAGCTGGATGCGTGGGCAGAGTGGATGAACACCGCACCCGAGTCGCCGATCGCGCGCTTCACGCCGGCGGGCGCAGACAAGGATGCCGTCTTCGACGTCAAGGTTGTCTACCCCACCCGCCATGAAGATGTGGATCTCACCGTGGTTCCGCGCCTCTTCTTCCCGCAGGTCGGTCCGTTCCAGCTCGACGACCACGAGAAGGTCTACGCCGTCTCGCCCGACGCCGACATCTTCGCAGAGCGTGGCATCGACCGCGGCGGGGTCGTCGTCGTGGTGCGCCCTGACCACTACGTCGCGCACATCCTTCCGCTGGATGCTGCCACCACGGAGCTGGCGGACTTCTTTGCCGGTCTCATGATCGACCAGTAGGTCGGGATGAAAGCGTGCGGCGCCCGGGGAGGAGACCCGCCGGGCGCCGCATTCTTATATCCGTTTCGCGGATATTCATCACCTGTCCGGGACTTTTCTCTGGCTCGACCGCGGTGAGCGGTATTGCGACACGCCCGAGGTTTGAGCCGG
The DNA here is from genome assembly GCF_050408675.1 of Microbacterium daqui. Classification (NCBI taxonomy): domain Bacteria; kingdom Bacillati; phylum Actinomycetota; class Actinomycetes; order Micrococcales; family Microbacteriaceae; genus Microbacterium; species Microbacterium daqui. The sequence continues at coordinate 62,249 of NZ_JBNTKF010000014.1, forward strand.
ATTTGCCCGACCCCCGGAACCTGCGTAAGTTATTACCTGTTCGCCCCACAGGGTAGAGCGAAAGGCCGGAAGGCCTGGCTCCCCTCAAGCGGAGAACCACCTCCCAAACACTCTTCACACCGAAGAAATTCGGTTCAGGTTTTGTGTTGGGAACATCTTATTTCACTGAGATTGTCGAATTGACAAACGACGTGAAACACATAAGATAGAGAAGTTGCCCTTTGGCAGGCCAGTGATGGTTTGGTGGGGGAGCATCCGATCCTTGAGAACTCAACAGCGTGCACTTGTCAAATGCCAAATTATCCTCGTCTAGCTTCGGCTGGGTG
>NZ_JBNTKF010000015.1:0-59519 GCF_050408675.1 Microbacterium daqui
ACCACGTCCGCCCGCACGAAGCGATCGCCTGGAACCGACCCGCCGACGTATACGCCGGCACCGCCAACCCCACCATCCCCAACTTCGAAATCGAAGAATTCCTGCCAACTACTTGACGCGGGACACGATCACTCAACCGCAGCGCAGCCCCGATCTCCGCACACGCAGAACGAATCATCATGTCGCGCTCAGCAATAAGCTCCGCTGTCTCCTTCGACAACGCATCCACATGCTCAAACACCGCCGTATACAGTGCGGTCTCCATCGCATCCAACCCCGCATGCGCCCGCTGAATCTCAACCAACGAATGCAACGCAAACGCAAACCCACCCGGCAGGTCATCGACAGGGACAACCGCGGCCGACCCACTTGCCGCAACCTCACCAGGGCGCTCCTCCAGGGGCTCGCCAGACGTGTCAGGGACAACCGCGGCCGCAACCTCGCCCAGGCACTCCTCGGACCCACCGGCCGCCTCCTGCGCCGTCTGCTCAGACGCGCGCGCACCACCCAACGCCTCACCAGGCTCAACGCCTGGGGCGGAACCCTCGTCGGGTTCACGGGGTGGCTGTTCGGAAGTCATACACTCATGATGGCACGTTAAATCGAAGATATCTACGAGGATGAGAAGACTCTCATCGAACACTTCTTCGATAACGAAAAGACGGGCGGAACACCAGAAACCCAGTGCACCGCCCGCTCTCAACCACTTACGAGCGCAACGACCGCCGCGTCACCGGCGAGTTCACGGGAGCCTCCCCACCAGCACCAGCACCCTCAGCCGAGCGACCCGCATCACCCGAACCCGAACCCGAACCCGAACCCGAACCCGAACCACCAGCAACTACCGGAATGCTTCCCGTCCGTCGCGGCCCCGGCGTTCCGTCATCAGACCCAGACCCACCATCAGGCCCAGAACCAGAACCCGAACCGCCAGCCCGCCGAGCAGCCCGCCGCTCTTTCGCACCTTCAACCAGGTTGTAGAGCGTCGGCAGCACGATGAGCGTCAGCACGGTCGACGACACGAGGCCACCGATCACCACAATCGCGAGCGGCTGGCTAATGAATCCGCCGTGCCCCGTGATACCCAACGCCATCGGCACAAGCGCAAAGATCGTCGCGAGCGCCGTCATCAAAATCGGACGCAAACGCATCGACGAGCCGGCAATCGTGGCGTCATACGTCGACAGCCCTCGACCACGGTACTGGTTCACGAGGTCGACGAGCACGATCGCGTTCGTCACGACGATACCGATCAGCATCAGCACGCCAATAAGAGAAGGAACCCCGAGCGGAACCTGCGAGACGATCTGCAGGAGAATCGCGCCGGTTGCCGCAAAAGGCACCGAAACCAGCAGCAGAAGCGGCTGACGCAATGACTTAAACGTCGCCACCATCACGACGTACACGATCAGAATAGCGGCGAGCATCGCGAGCCCGAGCTGCGTGAACGCATCGTTCTGCTGCGTGATGACGCCACCGAGTCCGGCACTCGCACCCTGCGGCAGCTTCACCGCATCCAGCGCTGTCCGCACCGAAACACTGGCGGCCGACAGGTCATCCGTGAGCGGCGTCACCGAAACCGTCGCCGTCCGCTGACCGTTTTGCGTCGTGATCGACGACGGCCCCTCTGTCTGCTCGACCGTCGCAATGTCCCCCAGTCGCGTCAGCCCCGCGGCCGACGGAATCTGCATGTCAGCCAACTCAGCAATTGTCGCCGGCGGATCAGCCGACGCAATAACCACCGTCACCGACGCATCGTTCATCTCAATGGTTCCGGCGTTCTTCGGCTGCATCGCCGCATTCACCATGCCGCCGACGACAACCTCACTGAGACCAACGGCGGCCGCCTTATCGCGGTCAACCTGCACCGCAATGTACGGCTGCGCAGCGGCCAGGTTGCTCGTGACCTGCTCGACATCGTCGAGCCCCGTCATGGCATCCTGCACCGCGGCGGTCGCCTTCTCAAGCGTCGCCGAATCGGGTGCCGTCACCTCAATCGCAATGTCGCTCGAACCGAGCGACGCGGCCGCGGCAATCGTCACCTCGCCAACATCCGACAGCGCGGCAACACCCGACTGAATATCCGCACGCACCTGCTCGGCATCCGCACCATCGGTCAGCGTGAGCGAGANGCAACACCCGACTGAATATCCGCACGCACCTGCTCGGCATCCGCACCATCGGTCAGCGTGAGCGAGAACGTCGCACCCGAAGCGCCTCCACTAAAGGCATCCGTCAAAGCGGAACCACTAGAGCCGACAGAGGCCAGCACCGTGTCGACACCGGGCACGTCTTGCAGCACCTTCTCGACTCGTGCCGCGGCGGCATCCTTCACCGCGAGGCTCGAGGCGGCGGGCATTTCCTGCTGCACGGTCATGGTGTTTTGACCCGAGTCACCGAGGAAGTTCGTCTTCATAAACTGGGCAGAGAACAGCGTTCCGGCGAGCACTAGAACCGCCACGATGAGCGTCACCGCGGAGTGCTTGACCGTCCACTTCAGCATCGGCAGGTAGGCCTTCTGCAGCTTCGACGGCGGAGCGTCCGGGTGCTCTGGGTCGATGACGTTGCCGTCGGCATCCTGCAGTTCCTCGCCGGGCTTCATGAACCAGTACGCGAGCACCGGCACGATCGTGAGCGCGACCAGCAGGCTCGACAGCATGGCAATCGTCACCGTCATCGCGAACGGACGGAACAGCTCACCGGTCATGTCACCAACGAGCGCGATCGGCAAGAACACCGCCACGGTCGTGATCGTCGACGCCGTAATAGCGCCAGCCACCTCACGCACCGCGAGAATGATCGACGCCATCTTGTCGGCACCGCCGACGTAGTGGCGCTTGATGTTCTCAATCACAACGATCGAGTCGTCGACAACGCGGCCGATTGCCATCGTGAGTGCGCCGAGCGTGAGGATGTTGAGCGAGTACTCCATCGCCTGCAGACCCAGCAGCGTGATGAGCACGCTCGTCGGGATCGAAATCGCGGTCACAATCGTGGCCCGGAACGACAACAGGAAGATCAGAATCACGATCACCGCGAAGACGAGACCGAGCACTCCTTCCTGGGCCAGTGCCTCAATCGACTGCTCAATGTACGGTGCCTGGTCGAAGATCACGGTGATTTCGCCACCATCGAGCTGTGATTCCAGCTCCGGCAGCAGCGCCGTGATCGCCTGCGATACCTCGACGGTGTTCGCGGTGCCGAGCTTCGTGATCGAAATCGTCAGCGCGTCTTCACCGTTGACGCGAGAAATCGACGTGGCCTCCGCCGCAGCGAGCTCCACCGTCGCGACATCGGCAATCGTCTTCGCGCCGGTAGCCATTTGGTCTGCGTTCGTCGCAACCAGCGGCAGCGACGCGACGTCTTCCACCGACTGCACCTTGGTTCCGGTCTGCACCGTCAGCGTCTTGTCGCCCTCGGTGATCGCACCGCCCGGGAAGAGAATGCCGTTCTGCTCGAGCGCGTCATTGATCGCCTGCTGCGTGAAACCGGCGGCGGCAAGCTTCGCCTGGTCTGGGGTGATGACCACACGCTGCGTGGTCGCGCCGAGAATGGCCGCCTGGTTGACGCCGTCGATCTTCTCGAGTTCCGGAACCACGATGTTCTCGAGGCGCGTCTGGATCGTCTCCGCGTTGCCGCCAGAAACCGCGAGCTGTACCGCCGGCAGGTCGTCAATCGACAGCAGCAGCACCTGTGGGTCAACCGACTCGGGCAGCTGCGACGAAATGCGGTTGACCGCCTGCGTCATCTTCTGCTCGGCCGTGCTGAGGTCCGTGCCATACGTGAACGACGCCTGCACGACGCTCGCGTTTGTGGTGCTCGTCGCCGACGTGGTCTCGAGACCGGGCACCGCTTGAATCGCGGCCTCAATGGGCGTCGATACGTCGGTGTTCACGACCTCGGGCGATGCACCGGGGTAGGTCGTAATGACCATGAGCGCCGGGAACTCGATCGACGGGATGAGCTCCTGCTTGAGGTTGACGAGGGCCATGGAACCAAAAATCGCCGCGACGATAGTGATGAGGGCGATGAGAGCGCGGTTTTTCAGGCTCAGAACAGCAAGTTTGAACACGAGATGCCTTGCGTTAGAAGTGACGGATAAGTCGCTTCTTAGTATTCCACGCGGCGTGTGCGCGGTGTCTGGGAGGGCGCGCGGCCCAGCACCTACAGCCCAGCACCTACGCCCCAGCGAAGACGCCACCGAGCGCGACGCCAGCTACCGACGCCACGACGCAGACCACAAACGTTGCGGCAACGTTCATCAGTGCGATGCGGCGCGCGCCCGATTGCGCGAGTGTGACGGTTGCGACGGTGACGGTCGAGAACGTGGTGAATCCTCCGAGGAGACCAGCCCCAACGACGGTCGCGAAAGGTTCCAGGCCGGCGGGCGCACCGGCCATCCACCCAGCGACAAGGCCCAGTACGAAAGAGCCCGACACATTGACAAGCCAAATTCCCCACGGAAACCGCGACCGCGTGCGGCGGGAGACGGCGACGTCAATGAGCCACCGCAACACCGCGCCCAAGCCGCCGGCGACACTCGCGGCGATGAAGGTTCCGATCTCCATCTGACTTACCGCCCGCCCAAAGCTGACGCTCGCGCGCCACCACCGACGAGGTAGCCGCCCGCGGCGGCCACAACGCCACCGATCGCGATGAGCGCCGCGATACCCAGCGCGGCGAGATCAGTAGTGGCGGAGACCGCCAGCGCCGAATACGTCGTGAAGGCACCCAGTGCCCCCGTGCCCAACAACAGGTGGATTTGGCGATTGCGCGCACTCGTCGAGCGGGACAAGACCGCGGTCAACAGACCGAGAAGGAAGGCGCCGACCAGATTCACCGTGAGCAGCCCGGCCGCATCACCGACCGCCAGGGTCACGGCGAGCCGCGCAGCGGTTCCGACGACGCCACCCACAAAGACAAGCCCCACATCGCGCGCGCGAATTCGCGGGGCGGCAGACGTCATGACGCTACGTTAGCGCCTGAAGGCGACAGGATTAACCGACCACCTGCGACAGCTTCGCCACGACCGTTCGGAATTGATCCGGGTTGATCTTAACCTCGCCCTTGGCTCCGCGCGCGTGCCGCAGTACTTCGTCACCGATCACCACCGACAGCCCCACAATGAGACGCGCTTCAGTTGCGTGGTCTTCAAACGCGAGCGAAGCCAGCTCCGGATGAGTGTCGAGCCACTCCTCGATAACAGTCGCGAGCCGCTCCCGGCTCTGGGAGCTCACCCACGAAACCCGTGATGTGGTGCCGGGCTCGCGCAAGAAGAGCTGAACCCGCTTCTTGGTGATGAGGTCGTCCGCGTCCCCCCGGACAGCGTCCAGCACGATTTCTGATGCTGCGACGATTAAGTCCGCGCCATTCTTCTCAAGAATTGCGGTGGTGCGTTCCCGGTCGTACTCGAGCGGGCGGCCGAAGATGGCCTGCTCACGTGATGTGTAGTAGTTAAAGAAGGTACTGCGCGACACCATGGCAATGTCGCAGACGCGGTCAACGGTGACGGCGTCGATGCCTTCGTTGAACGCAATATCGACCGCCGCACCTTCGATCGCTTGCTCTGTTGCGCGCTTCTTGCGTTCGCGTAGTCCGACCATGTTGGTTCCCCCAGGGTGCAGGGCCTCGTACCCTGCGTCTGTACCAGGCTACGTCACAATGTTGGCTCGCATCCAAAATCTCCGTAATCGCGGGAGCGCGTCTCCGTAATTGTTGGTCGATGCGTAAATTAAGAGCGCCCGGAAGCAGCGTACGGAGATCACGCCGCCTGACCACACCCCGTACTTACACGAGGCCAGCGCGCACCACCATGACAGCGAGGTCGACACGTGTGCGAGCGCCAACCTTGGTCCGCACGGTCCCCAGCGTGGACTTCACCGTGCTTTCGGCAACGAGCATCATGCGCGCAATCTCCGCGTCGGACGCACCATCGGCGACCGCGATCGCCATCTCGCGTTCACGAGGAGCCAACTGCTCAAGCAACACTTGCGCATCCCGACGATGAGCAGCTTGCGGGTCATCCCGAACCCATGACACCAAATGACGCGCAGACCGCGCTGACATCGGCGTATCCCCTGCCGCGACACTGCGCACGGCCTGCACGATGCTCATGGGGTCATCGTCTTTCAAGAGGAAACCGGCAGCCCCGGCCTCGATCGCACGCAATACGGTGCCATTGTCGTCCATCGCCGTCATCATCAAGAAGGCTGGGCCGCTCTCACTGAGAGCCGCAACAACGGCAATGCCATCCATGACCGGCATACGCACATCGCAGAGCACCACGTCGGGGTATAACTCGCGCACCGCGTCAGCGACCTGAGCGCCGCCCGAGCACGTGCCGACGACCGTCAAGTCTGAAACGCTCGAGACCATTGACTCCATGCCGGAGCGTGCAAAAGCGTCGTCGTCGACAATCAACACGCGAATCGGGTCAGTCACCGTTCGATGATATCGGCGACGACACACCCTCCCACGGCATCCACACCGCGACGCGGAACGTACCCTCGGGCGTCACGCCCGCCTGAAATGATCCGCCCACACTGGCCACGCGCTCCTGCATACCGACGAGCCCGTTGCCACCACCGACGGAGCTGGGCGGGAGCCCCACGGTCATCGCGTTCGTCACCGATGCACTCACCCCGGTTTGCGGGCCGCCGCGCACATCAACGCGAATCGCCACATCACCGGCGTGACGTCTGGCGTTCGAAATCGACTCCTGCAGAATGCGGTACAGCGCATGCGAAACCTCGTTGTTGCACGACGTCGGGTCGGTCACCATGATCTGCGCCCGCACATCCGCGCCATCACCGGTGACTCGATCGATCAGCAGGCTCAGGTCGCTCAGACCCGTGCCACGCCGCGCCGTCGCTGGATTCTTCAGCACTTCGACGACGGCACGCAGCTCGTCCAACGACCCCTGCGCCGCTTCCCGCACCCGGCGCGCAGCCGTCAGCGCAGCATCGCCTGACTCCGACGCTGCCAACTCGAATGCGCCGGCATGCAACGACACCGCACTCAACCGCGCCGCGAGCGTGTCGTGCAGTTCACGTGCGATCTCTTGTCGTTCGTGCTCTCGCGCCACCTCATCATGCAGCACCGCGACGTTGCGGGCCGCTGCGGCGGTTCCGGCTCGCGCTTCGTCTCTCTCCTGCCGGTACTGCCGCAGGAACCCGGAACCAATAAACGGTGCCGCGACGAGCGCGGCGAGGAGCGGAATAAACGGCAGCAGGCTCAGGCGAGCGGCGGAACCAACGGCTGCGCCGTCAACAAAAGCCGCAAGAAGCGAGGACGTCGAGAAAACGTCCCAGAGAAACGACACGACCGTCGCGGCGTACGCCCCGGCGACCAGGAGCCAGCGGGTGCCGCCACGGCTGGCGGCGACGGCTCCGGTGACCGCAGTCAGGGCGACAAACGGGGTTGTCGGAAAGATGAGGGAAACCACGATCGCGATCGTCGCCACCATGATCGGCCAGCGGCGACGCCACCACAACAGCGCGACAACGCCGAGCATCGGGAAGGCCGCGAAATACCCGAACGGTGCCACCGCATCGCCCGCGCTCTCGCCTGACGTGGCGTACCTGCCTGCCACCGCCAACACCGCGAGCGCACACGCGATGAGAATGAGCGTCTCTCGCGACACCACAAACCACGGCCGTGACGGCGTTGACGCCGGCATCGGCTGAGGAATGGTCATGACTTGATCGTATGGCGCGACACCGACATCACTTCACCACCGTTCGTCGATGGCCATCCCCTCCTTTCGTACATCGAAGTGTGATCGTTTGGTCGTGTTGGCGAGGGGCCCGGATTCGCTGGAATGAAAAAGCACCTCGGGCTCCGGCCCCCAACCAAAGGAATCTCATGATGCGTCGCACCGTTTTCACTGCAGCTGCCACCGCAGCCCTCCTGGCCTTGACCCTCACCGGATGCTCCGCCGCCGGCGAAGGCGCCGGCCCTGCCGACACGAACCAGACCGCCACCGACGCCGCTGGCAACGCGGAAGCCGCCGAAGCATCCGCAGAACCCGAAGCGCCCGCCGAGCCCGAGGCTCCGGGGCTCAACACTCCCCTCACCCTCGGCACGTTCGAGTACACCGTCACCGGCCTCGAAGAGCTCGGCACCACGATCGGCGAAGAGCCGCTGTCAACGACGGCTCAGGGCACGTACCTGAAGATCGACCTCTCGGTGACAAACGTCGGTAACAAGTCCGAGACGTTCTTCGACAGCTACGTCACGCTCGTGGACGTCGAGGGCAAGCAGTACGACGCTGACTCCATGGCTCCGATCTACTTGCGCTCGGACGCGTCGTGGGTTTCGGGCATCAACCCGGGCAACACGATGGCTGGCCCGGTCGTCTTCGATGTCCCGGCTGGCACCGTCGCAGAATTCCTTATGGTGAAGGAAAACATGTTCGCTAGCGACGGCGAGCTCATCGCCCTCAAGTAGTGCGATGACAAGCAGCCCTGTCTGACGGCGCGTAGGGGACGCTCGTCGCAGGGCTGTTTGGCGTTACGCCGCCGGCGTCTGGTGAATCGCGGTGCTGAGCGCCCGGCCGTTGAGGTCGAGGTAGAGCTGGCCCTCGGTGACCGAAACGGTCATCGTGTTACGGCGCTCCAACGCACCAACGGCATCGTCAACGAAGCCGCGATCGAAGCTGTGAATGATGATCTTGTCGGCCTCGTGGATCGTCTTGCCCGACCATGCCGTGATCACCTTCGCCGGATCCCGATGCGTGTACAGCGTCGTGCGATCGGCAAGCTTGCTACCGAAGTGCAAGCGCGAAGCGTCGGGCGCGCCGACTTCGATCCACGCGAGCACGCGGCCAGTGAGATCCTTCACCAAAATTGCCGGCTCGTCGACCGAAGCGATGCCAGAGGTGAAGTCAATGCCCTCTTCAAACTCAAGGCAGTACGCGAGCACGCGCGTCAACATGTACGCGTCCGTCTCCGACGGATGCTGCGCGACGCGAAGCGTCAGCTCCTCATAAACCGACCGATCAACGTTGGCCAGATTCACCGTGAAATTGTAGATCGTCGCACCAGCCGCCATAACAAACGAGCTTAGTGCGACGATCTACAAGGGCTCACCGCCCCGCGATGCCGAAAGGTGACTATGCCTTCGGAATCACTCGGATGGTTCCGGTCACCGACTGCTCGCTCTCCCAGCAGTGGATGCCCTTGATGTCGGGCATCAGGTGCTTCGTGAAGACCGGATCCTTGCCCGCGCGACGCTGGGCCGAGTAGTCCTTCAGCAGGCGGAACGCGACCGGCGACAGCAATCCAATCGCCGTCAGGTTGATGAGCGCCATGATGCCCATCACGCCGTCAGCGGTGGCCCAAATGATGTCGGCGGAAGCGACGGAACCAACCAGGATCGCGATGACAGCGAGCAAGCGGTAGACGGTCAGCACACTGCGGTTGGTCGAGATGAACTCGATGTTCGATTCGCCGTAGTAGTAGTTGCCGAGGATCGAGCTGAACGCCAGCAGGAAGATAATGACGGTCAGCGCGATGTTGGCCCAAGCGCCGAGCGTTGACGTCAACGCGTTCTGCGTCAGCGAAATACCCACGACCGCGCCCGACAGGTCTGGCGTCGCAACCAGAATGATGAACGCCGTGATCGAGCACACCAAGAACGTGTCGAAGTAGACGCCGAGCGTCTGCACGAGACCCTGCTTGACAGGGTGCGTGACAGCGGCCGAGGCACCAGCGTTCGGCGCTGAACCGAGACCAGCCTCGTTCGAGAACATGCCGCGCTTCACACCCGTCATGATGATGTAGCCGAGAGCACCGGCGGCAACTTCGCCGAAGCCGAAGGCCTCCGCGTAGATCGAGCCAAACACCTCAGGGATGCGGTCAATGTGCATGCCGACGACGATGAGTCCGAGGAGGAGGTAGCCGAGTGCCATGAGCGGAACCACGGCTTGCGTCACCGAGGCAATGCGGCGAACTCCGCCGAAGATGACGAGTGCGGTGAGCACGGCAAGCGCGCCGCCGACCGCCCACGGCAGCCACTCGCCGGCGCCGGTCGTTGCCGAGAACGTCTCGGTGATCGTGTTGGCCTGCAGCGAGCTAAACGCGAACGGGAAGCAGACGATCAGGATGATGGCGAACAGCACGCCCATCCATCGTGCGCCGAGGCCGTGCTGCATGTAGTACGCCGGACCGCCACGGAAGCCGTCTTTGTCGCGCACTTTGAAGGTTTGACCCAGTGTCGATTCGATGAAGCTCGACGCGCCACCGATGAAGGCCATCGTCCACATCCAGAAAACCGCACCCGGCCCCGCCAACGCAATCGCGGTTCCGACGCCCGCGATATTGCCAACGCCCACGCGGGATGCCGCAGAAATCGTGAACGCTTGGAAGGCAGAAACTGACTGCTTTTTGCCGTTCTCATCCAGGGGCGTCTTGTCGGTGAGCGTGCGGAACATGTCGGGCAGGAGGCGGAATTGCACGACGCCGGAACGCGCGGTGAAGTAGAGGCCCAGCAACAGCAACACCGGGAGAACGATGAAAGTCCAGAGTCCGTCGCCGGCGTCAGCAATGAATTTATTGAGCCAATCCATCCCCCTAGTATCGCGGCGATCCACGGTCACAACCGGTGAACTTTTTCTCATAAAAGTGATGTCGTCGCGCGGTGGAAATGTGAATTTCCCTAGAATCGGCAAACATCTTGATCCCTGATCCTGGGTGCGCGCGCACATCGACGTCGCACTCGCTGAAACGAGGAAACTCATGGTCGAATCCATTGAGTCTGTACTGGGTGCCATGAGCAGCTTTATTTGGGGCCCCTGGCTCCTGATTCCGCTGCTGCTGGGCACCGGCCTGTATCTCACGATCCGCCTCGGCGGTATCCAGTTCTTGAAGCTCGGAGCGGGACTCCGCCTCGGCCTCCTGCGTCGCAAGGACGACGGAGCCGACGGCGACATTTCGCAGTTCCAGGCGCTGACGACGGCACTCGCCGCCACCGTCGGAACCGGAAACATCGTCGGTGTCGCCACCGCCATCGGTATCGGCGGCCCCGGCGCACTGTTCTGGATGTGGGTCACGGGTCTGCTCGGCATGGCGTCGAAGTACTCGGAAGCTTTCCTCGGCGTGCGGTTCCGCACGAAGGACTCGGCAGGCGAGCAAAACGGTGGCCCGCAGATGTACCTCGAACGCGGTATTAAGGGCCCGCTCGGCAAGGTTCTCGCAATCTCGTTCGCGATCTTCGCCGTGTTCGCTTGCTTCGGCATCGGCAACATGACCCAGGGCAACTCGATCGCCGCCAACATGGAGCGCAGCTTCTCCCTGCCGACGTGGGCGACCGGCGCCATCCTCACCGTCTTCGCACTCCTCGTGCTCGTCGGTGGCATCAAGTCGATCGGTCGCGTCACGGCCGGATTCGTGCCCGTCATGATCGTGTTCTACGTCGTCAGCGCGCTGTACATTCTGATCGCCAACGTCGGTGACCTGCCCGCGGCCGTCGGCCTGATTTTCGCTGACGCTTTCACCGGCAGTGCCGCTGTCGGCGGCTTCGCTGGTTCCGTTCTCATCATCGCGATTCAGTACGGTGTTGCCCGCGGCATCTTCTCCAACGAGTCGGGCATGGGATCGGCCGCTATCGCCGCGGCTGCCGCGAAGACGAGCCACCCGGTTCGCCAGGGTCTCGTCTCGATGACGCAGACGTTCATCGACACGATCATCGTCGTCACCATGACCGGTCTCGTGATCGTCACGACCGGTGCCTACGCGTTCGTCGACGATAAGGGCGACCAAATCGACGCCTCACTCATGACCGGTGAAGCCTTCGCTCACGGCCTGCCCGGAGAGTGGGGCCACTGGGTCGTCACGATCGCTCTCGCGATGTTCGCGTTCTCGACGATCCTCGGGTGGTCGTACTACGGCGAACGCAACATCGAGCGCCTCTTCGGACGTAGCCTCGTGCTGCCGTTCCGCATTGTGTTCTCGCTCGTCGTTTTTGTCGGCTGCACGATGCCGCTGAGCGTGGTGTGGACGTTCTCCGACGTCATGAACGGCCTGATGGCACTGCCGAACCTCATCGGCCTCATCATTCTGTCGGGCCTCGTCGTTCGCGAAACGAAGTTCTACCTCAAGAACGACCCGAAGCTGCTTGCGACGACCGCTCAGGTCGACGCGTTCATGAAGGGTCAGCCCGGTTGGGACGAGTGGCGCTTCCACGAGAAGGCGCTGCAAGACTAGCGGAACCATTGCGCACGTAACGGCGTGCGAAACGGTGCCGAGGCTCTCACGAGGGCCTCGGCACCGGTTATTTACATGCCTGCCGCGGCATATCGACGTCGATAGGTTGGCAACAGCGGCGGCACTCGATCGTTGCTCATCCTGAGTGCTCGCGCACTCGGCCAACAGGAATGATGTCGATCATCTCCCCCACCGTTGCCGCTCCGGCATCCACCCTCGGTCCCATTCGCCAAACGCACGCTCGCCAGGGCGATTTTCCACCCCTCACGCGCAGTTACTCAGCGCTCTCCGAGATCATTCGCGAGTCCGGCTTCCTCGCGCGAACGCCGCGGTTCTACCTCCTCGTCGGCATCGCCATCGCGGTCGGATTCGCTGGCGTTATCACCGCCAGCATCCTCATCGGCGACAGCTGGTTCCAACTCCTCCCGGCCGCGGCCTTCGGCATCTTGTTCACGCAGGTCGCATTTTTGGCTCACGAAGCAGCGCACCGCCAGATTTTGGCAACAGGCCCGGCGAATGACCGACTGGGACGCGTGCTCATCGCCGCAGTGGGCATGAGCTACGCCTGGTGGGATTCCAAGCACACCCGCCACCATGCCAATCCGAACCGCGCCGGCAAAGACCCCGACGTCGCCGTCGACACCATTTCATTTCTCGAAGAAGATGCCCGCACGGCGCGGGGACTTCGCAAGCTCATCACACGCAAGCAGGGGTGGTTGTTCTTTCCGTTGCTGACGCTCGAAGGTCTCAATCTGCACGCGCACAGCGTTCGTCACCTCGCGCGGCGCGAGAAGGTTCCGGGTCGGTGGACCGAAATCGGCATGCTGACGGTGCGCACGATCCTGGTTTTCGGCCCCATCTTTCTGTTCCTACCTCTCGGTAAAGCGGTCGCCTTCATCGCGCTCATGCTGGCCGTGTTCGGTGTTTACATGGGTGCAGTGTTCGCCCCGAACCACAAAGGCATGCCGATCATCGCGCACGATGCGCGCCTCGACTTCTTCTCGAAGCAGGTGCGTACGTCACGCAATATTCGCGGCGGCTGGTGGGCGACGTGGCTCATGGGTGGCCTGAACTACCAGATTGAGCACCACCTGTTTCCGTCGATGGCCCGCCCCTACTTGGCGCGCACCCGCGCGATCGTGCGGGAGTTCTGCCAAAGCGAGGGTGTGCCGTACACCGAGACGACGCTACGGCAGTCGTACGCACGCGTGATCGCCTACTTGAATGAGGTCGGGCTTGCGGCGCGCGACCCGTTCGAGTGCCCGCTGATGGCGCGCCGGGCGTAGCGTGCAACGTAAACGCCGGCCCTCGTGAATAGATCACGAGGGCCGGCTGCTTGGCTTTACCGCACCGTCTTACTTGACCGCGGTTTCCAGCTGAGCAAGGCGCAGCCACGTGTCAACGACGGTGTCGGGGTTGAGCGACATCGACTCGATCCCCTGCTCGACGAGCCAGTCGGCGAGGTCGGGGTGGTCGCTCGGGCCCTGACCACAAATGCCGACGTACTTGCCAGCGCGACGGCACGCCTCAATGGCCATCGTCAGCATCTTGCGGACGGCGGGGTCGCGCTCGTCGAACGTCGCGGCTACGAGGCCCGAGTCGCGGTCGAGACCGAGCGTCAGCTGCGTCATGTCGTTCGAGCCGATCGAGAAGCCGTCGAAGTACTCGAGGAACTCGTCGGCCAGCACGGCGTTCGACGGCAGTTCGCACATCATGATGACCCGCAGGCCGTTTTCGCCACGACGCAGGCCGTTGGCCGCGAGCAGTTCGGTGACGGCAGCCGCTTCGCCCAGGGTACGGACGAATGGAACCATGATCTCGATGTTCGTGAGTCCCATTTCGTCACGCACGTAGCGGATCGCTTCGCACTCCATGTCGAAGCAGGCGCGGAAGTCCTCGGAGATGTAGCGCGAGGCACCGCGGTAGCCGAGCATGGGGTTCTCTTCGTGCGGCTCGTAGAGCTCGCCACCGACGAGGTTGGCGTACTCGTTCGACTTGAAGTCGCTGAGACGCACGATGACCTTTTCCGGCGCAAAGGCGGCACCGATCATCGAGATGCCTTCGGCGACGCGCTTCACGAAGTACTCGCGCGGCGATGCGTAGGCGCCGATGCGCTCGTTGATTTCTTCCTGCAGGTCGGCATCGAGCGTGTCGAGTTCGAGCAGCGCACGCGGGTGGATACCGATCTGGCGGTTGATGATGAACTCGAGACGGGCCAAGCCCACACCGCGGTTCGGGATCTTCGAGAACGAGAACGCTTGGTCCGGGGTTCCCACGTTCATCATGATCTTGGTTGGCGCCTCCGGCATGTCGTCGAGGCGTGTGATGACCTCTTCGAACGGCAGGAGTCCGTCGTAGACGAAACCGGTGTCGCCCTCGGCACAGGAAACGGTGACGGGCTGACCGGGAGTCAGCTGTGCCGTTGCATCACCGGTGCCAACGACGGCGGGGATACCCAGTTCGCGCGCGATGATCGCGGCGTGGCACGTGCGACCACCGCGGTTGGTGACGATGGCCGAGGCCAGCTTCATGATCGGTTCCCAGTCGGGGTCGGTCATGTCGGCAACGAGCACGTCGCCAGCGCGGAACGATGCCATCTGGTCAATCGACGTCAGCACGCTGACCTCGCCAGCACCGATCTTCTGACCGATCGCGCGACCGGTCGAGATCACGTCGCTCTGACGCTCGAGCACGAAGCGGCGGGTGACGTTGCCGTCAACGCGCGAGACCACCGTCTCGGGGCGTGCCTGCAGAATGTAGAGCTTGCCGTCGAGACCATCGCGGCCCCACTCGATGTCCATCGGGCGACCGTAGTGGTCCTGAATGATGAGCGCCTGGCGCGCGAGGTCTTCGACCTCGGCGTCGGTGATCGAGAACTGCCCGCGCTCGTCAACATCGACATCGGTGAAGACGGTGCTGGCACCGGCTTCCTTGGCATCGGTGTAAACCATCTTGATGGCCTTCTCACCGACGGCGCGCTTGAGGATCGCGGGGCGGTTCGCGCGCAGGGCGGGCTTGTACACGTAGAACTCGTCCGGGTTCACGGCGCCCTGAACAACAGCCTCACCGAGGCCGTACGAGCTCGTGATGAACACGGCGTCATCGAAGCCCGACTCGGTGTCGATCGTGAACATGACGCCCGAAGCACCGATGTCCGAACGCACCATGCGCTGCACGCCGACGGAGAGTGCGACGTCGTGGTGGTCGAAGCCGTGGTGCACGCGGTAGGCGATGGCGCGGTCGTTGTAGAGCGACGCGAACACGCTGCGAACGGCGGCGAGGATGTTGTCGATGCCGCTGATGTTGAGGAACGTTTCCTGCTGACCGGCAAACGAAGCGTCGGGCAGGTCTTCTGCGGTCGCGCTCGAGCGCACGGCCCACGACACGGCGTCGGGCTGCGGGTCGGTCTCAACGAGCTCCTGGTATGCCGAGCGAATGTCAGCCTCAAGGTCTGCGGGCAGCTCCTGGGTCTCGATCCAGTTGCGCACCGCGGCACCCACGCGGGCAAGCTCCGCGACGTCGGCAACGTCGAGCGTCTCCACTGCGGCGCGAATGCGGTCAACTAGACCGTCATGAGCCAAGAACGAACGATAAGCGTCGGCCGTCGTCGCGAAGCCGCGCGGCACGCTCACGCCGGCACCGGAGAGGTTTGACACCATCTCACCGAGGGAGGCGTTCTTGCCACCCACCTGTGCGACGTCATTCATTCCAAGTTCGTTGAACCACAAGACGTTGGTCATTGGAGATACTCCCTGTTGAGCGGGTTAATGCGATGGGGCTGAGCGCGTCGTGCGTGCTAGGCCCGCAACCGCATGGATTGCATGATGACAGCGGACATTTCTTCAACGGACTTTGTTGAAGAATTCAAGAACGGAACCCGGTTGCGCCGATACAGGTCTTCAGCGCGGCGCAATTCGAGTGTGCATTGCGCGAGCGACGCGTAGACCGAGTCGGGGCGGCGCTCATGGCGCACCTGGCTGAGACGACGTGGCGTCGTCGTCAGGCCGAAGCACTTCTTGGCGTAGGGCGCGACGGTCGGCGGCAACGTTTCAGTGGGAAAGTCATCGTCGGTCAGCGGGTAGTTCGCCACCAGCAGGCCGTACTGCAGCGCGAGGTACATCGTCGTCGGCGTCTTGCCGCAGCGCGACGGCGCGATGATGATGACATCGGCCTGGTCGAGCGCCCGAAAACTTTGCGCGTCGTCGTGCTCGATCGCGTACTCGACGGCACGCATGCGTGCGAAGTACCGTTCGGCATCGCCCAGGCCGTGAAACGAGCCGGGTCGCACCGACGCTGTCGTGCCCAAGGCCAGCTCAAGTTCGCGCAGGTGCCCGCCGAGCAGGTCGATGGTTTCAAACTCCGACGCGTGAAGCACCGCCAACACATCGGCAGACTTCACCGTCGTGAAGATGAGCGGGTTCTCGCCCGCTTCGCGACTGCGCGTCAGCGTTGCGAGCACCTTCTTCGCGCCGGGGACGGTCGCGACGAACGGAACCGTATGGCGACGAAAGCGGGTGTCGGGAAAGTTTGCGAGAAGCGCGTTGCCGAGCGTCTCTGCCGTCACACCCGTGCTGTCGGAGATGAAGTACACCGCACGCGCTACACCGACAGCACCGGCTGGGTCGGTGATCAGTGGGGTGTTCGGCAGCGGTGCCGTCATGCGCATATCCCTCGTGCGTGGAGTGGGTCACTTCCACCGTAAAGAAGGATCAGGAGTTCGTTTTACCAAACCGCCTTTCAAAAACTGCAGAATTTATCGCCACAGCAAGTGCCTGGTTCCGCCCGTGCACCCCACGTGCGATCGATGTGACCGCCGCGGCCGCGGCCGCCCAGAAGAAGGCCGATGACACGACGCGCGCCGCTCGCGCAGAGGCCGTCACCGGGATTGAAACCTCAATCAAGACCATGGCTGATGAACACCTCGCCGACGGATTGATTGACGGTCCCATTCTTGATGTTTCCTGCAGCCCAACCAACGGCGGTTCAACTGATGATCTGACAGCGCAAACTACCGTCTTCGAGTGCTTTGTTTCCAACAAAGACGTCGAGGGCCCTCAAGAACAGGTTGCGCTTGCCGTAGTTGTGGTCGGCCTGGTTCATGGCGGCGCGCACGTTTTGACGCCAATTCTGATGCGCTATGCGTCGACAGTTCCGCTCTGCGCTTTTGGCAAGCGGTCACGATCGTATGTGATGGTTGAGAAGCCGTGCGGCAGTGGGCGACCGTCTTCGTCGACGCCAACAAAGACGATCCGATCGATAGCGAGAATGCGCTCTTTCGTGATCATGTTGCGCACCTCGGCCCGCATCGTGATCGACGTCCGACCAAAGGCCGTGGCAAGCATGCCGAGCTCGATGAGGTCGCCCTGACGCGCAGAGGACAAGAACTCAATTTCAGAGATGAGTTTGGTAACAGCGCGGGGATTACCGATCTGGATAATCGCATAAATAGCGGCTTCTTCATCGATCCATCGCAACAGGCTGCCGCCGAAAAGTGTTCCGTGAGCGTTGAGATCTTCGGGCTTGACCCAGCGGCGAGATCGAAAATTCAGGTTTGCCACGTCGGTCATGTTTTCTCCTCGCTGGTCACAATCGGCCTATCGCCATTGTGCACCGCCAACGTTTCCTGGGGGTAACGCGTGACCGTTCAGCGAGCCCGCCGCGCACCTCACCCCACCGAGGCGTGATGTGGTGTGGAATGGGGAGACCATGCCGTCCAAGATTGCCCTGCGAGAAGCGCTCGTTGCGCAAGCCCTCGCCAAGCTGCCTTGGCAGGTGCGGGCGGCAATCGCGGCGGTAGCAATCGCGGCCGGTGGGCTCATCATTGGCCGCCCGACGCTCTCGCTCGACATCCTCGCCATCGTGATTGGCCTCGGTGCGATTACCGAGGGCGTGCTGGCGCTCTGGCACACCGCGGCAACCGTGCGCTGGCGCATCATCACGGCAACGATCTGGATCACGGTCGGCATTATCGTGTTGCAGGCGCAGTGGCTCACCGTGCTTGCACTGACTGTGCTCGTCGGTATCGGCTTGGTCTCGCTCGGCGGCTATCGCGTGTGGCTGATGGCGCGTTCCGATCGCCCGCTCGATGAGAAGATCGCCGGCATCACGATCGCTATTGCCACGATCATTTTTGGCGTCGTCGCGTTCTTCTGGCGCGATATCTCACTGGTGGTGCTCTCGGTCGTGTTCGGAGCCTGGCTCGTCGTCATGGGCATCGACGCCGGTTGGCGAGCACTGCCGCGCGAGCCCCTCCCGAAAGAGCGCCGCAAGCGTACCGGGTGGCGCCGATTCGGCCGCTCGATTGTCGCACTCGTCACCGCCACCGCCGCCATCGCGGCGGTGGGCGTCGCGCTCGTGCAGACCGGGCCCCAAACGGTGACCGACACGTTCTACGCCGCGCCCCGTAACGTGCCAGATGAACCGGGCAAGCTCATTCAGTTTGAGCCACTCACCGAGGGCATCCCTCACGGCTCTGTCGGGTTCCGGTTTCTGTATACGACAGAAGCGGGCGACGGAACCATTGACGTCGCGAGTGCGATTGCCATCGCCCCGGATGATGAAGAAATTCATCCCTCTGTCACGTGGGCGCACTCGACGACCGGCATCACGCGCCCGTGCGCACCGTCACTGCAACCCGATATGTTCCGCTCCGGCGGTATGTTCGCGGCGCAACACATCATCAAGAACGGCTGGGCACTTGTCTCACCTGACTACGTGGGCCTCGGCACCCCCGGCGAACACCCCTACCTAATTAGTGAAGACAGTGGCCGAGCCGTGCTCGATGCGACGCGCGCCGCCTATTCGATCATTGACCTGCGTATCTCCCGCACCACCGTCGTGTGGGGTCACTCACAGGGTGGCCACGCGGCCCTGGCCGCATCCGGGATCGCGGACGACTATGCACCCCAGCTCGACGTGCGCGGGGTCGCAGCAATCAGCCCGGTGAGCGACCTCACCGCCCTCGTGAGCACGATGGATTCAGTCACCGGTGGCATGGTGTTCGCGGCATTCGTGCTGAACGCTTACGAAGATCACTACGACGACGTCCGCATGACGGACTACCTCCGCCCCGGCATCATCAGCGCGGCACGCGAAGTGCCCTCGCGCTGTCTTGATGGCCCCGGCAGTTGGCGCAGTGCGCTCGTTGTTGCGACGCGCCTCATCGACCCCTCACTTTTTCGCACCGACCCCCGCACCGGCGCGCTCGGCGACAGACTGCGTGAAAACATTCCGAAACCGAGCCCCGAGATTCCGCTGCTGATCGTGGCGGGCGGCGAAGACCCGCTCATCAAGATCAGCGTGCAAAACGGCTACGTCGCCGCACTCTGCGCCGCTGATACACCGCTCGCCTATCGCACGATTCCCGAGGCTGACCACATCAGCATGCTCTACGGAAACAGCGAGTTCTTGCCGTCTCTCCTCGCCTGGACGGGCAACCGCTTCACCCGGGTGCCCGCCAAAACCACCTGTTAGCGACGTTCGACGCGCGGCCGCACCCACACTTCGGTGAGCTGGGTGTCGGCGGGAGCGTCGACGACGTGACGAATCGACCGGGCCACCGTGCGCGGGTCGATGCGGTCGCCCGCTGCGCTGTCGTCGGGCAATCCGTCCATGCGGTACGCGCCGACGGTCGCTGTCGGCCCCGGGGCGACGGTCGCGACGCGCACACCGTCTCCGGCAACTTCGAGGCGCAGGCTGTCGACGTATCCCTGTAGCGCGTACTTCGATGACGCGTACGCGATGTGATGCGGCACGGGGTTGCGGGAAGCACCGGAACCGGTGAAAACGATCGTGCCGCGGGCGGCGGTCAGTTGCGGCAACAGCAGGCGGGTGAGGTTGGCGGGGGCCACAACGTTGGTCTCAAGCATGAGCCGAAACTGTTCGGGCTCAAGGGTCGCCGCCGACGTGCGGTACATCACGGCGGCATTGTTCACGAGCGCATCAACGCGGGGTAGGTCGGCGAATGCCGCCGCGACGGCGTCGACGTCGGTGAGGTCGACGGCGAGCGGAACCACGGCGCCGGCGCGCAAAGCACTCACCACCTGCTGGAGGCGGCCTGTATCGCGACCCACCGCGATGACGAGGTGGTCGGCGGCAAGGTCGTGCACGGTCGCCGCCCCGATTCCGCTCGATGCCCCGGTTACGACAACGACGGGTTCGGTCGACGCGGCAATACGGTCACGGGTTTCCGGGTTCAACAAGGCAGCCTCCAGTGTTCCCTTCGACGCTACCCGGCTCAGGCTCGCTTCACCGACGCGCCGTCACACGTCGTTAGAGTCCGGCACGAGGGCGACCTTGCCACCCGCGCGCCCCGAAGAGACAAGATCCAGCGCATCGAGCGCTTGGCGCAACACGAACGTCTCCGACACCGGAACCACGAGGTCGCCACGAGCGGCCATATCGATCAGCTCGGCGCGCACGCTGGCGCGGTAGGCCGCGTTCTCGGGCGCGACCCCGCCAATGAATTGAAAACCCGCATCCTTGGCCACGTCGGTTCCGACGATCGTCACCATGCGGTCGTGGTTGCCAGCAACCGCGAGCGCGGCCGCGATGTCATCGTCCCGGCCCGATGCGTCGAAGACAGCGGCGATCGGATCGGCCGCCGCGAGCGCAATGCGTTCTGCCAGTTCGCTCGGCGCCTGCCCCCGTTCTATCGCGACGCCACCAAAACGCGCCACCTCGTCAACGCGGTTGGCACTGCACACGCCTACAACGCGGATGCCTCGCGAGCGTGCGATTTGCAAGAGCGACACCCCGACAGAACCCGACGCACCGAATACCACGACCGTCTCCCCTGATTCCACCTTCGCCACTCGCAGCAGATCCGCCGCCGTCGTTGCGACCAGCAGCAGGTTAGCCGCCTGGGCGGCACCAAGGTTTTGCGGCCGCGCGAACACGGTGTCAGCGGGCACCGTCAGAATCGAAGCCCACCCGCCCGTCACCCGAAACGCCAGAACGGCGTCACCAATCGCGCCACCACCTGACGCAATTTCCGTTTCTGGCCCAAGCGCAGTAATGGTTCCGGCCACCTCATATCCGATCGAAACCGGAAAAACGGTCGCACGACCCGGGTGCTTGAGGTCAGCCGGATTCACGCCCGACGCCTGCACCGTAATGGTGACTTCACCGGGGCCGGGCTCGGCCACCTCACTCTCAACAAACTGAAAGTCAGCGATGCCGTTGGGGCCGGTAGCAATCCAGTGGTGTGCGCGCATGCGGCCAGGCTACGGGTTCGGCAGGTTCGTGCGCACGCAAAATAGGTATTCTAGGTGTGAGAAAAATTCGCCGGATCGTGCTGGCGGGGAGAGGAGCACACCATGACAGACCTCCTATCGGTGGTCAGTGTCGATGTGTTGTGCCTGAGTTTCGACCCCGCTGCAGAGCACATTCGTCTCGGTCTGGTGCGGCGCGACTCTGAGCCGTATGCCGGCGAGCAGGCTCTGCCCGGTGTCACGATGCGTGCGGGCGAGCGTCTGGATGGCGCAGCGCACCGTGCCATTGCGAAACTGACCGACGCGCTCCCGCTGGCACTCGGCCAGCTGCGCACGTTTGATGAGCCCAGCCGCGACCCGCGCGGCCCGAGCCTGTCGATCGCGATGTGGGCGATTCTGCCGGAGCTTGCCGACGGCACCCCGCTTGACGCGGTTCCGCCCCTCGCTTTTGACCACTCGCAGATCGTGGCGAACTGCCTGCCGCTCCTCGGCAAGCTCATGCTTGATGATCTCGATTTCACGCGCGCGATTCTGCCGTCGCCGTTCCTCACGACCGACGCTCGCGCCATCACGCGTACCCTCACCGGAGAAGATCCGCACATGGGCAACCTCAATCGCGCGCTCGATGCTCTCCCCGGCGTCGTGAAGTCGACGAGCGCCGAGTGGAGCGATTCAACCCTGGCTCGCCGCGGTGTGAGCCGCGGCCGACCGCCCGTGGAGCGCATGTTCACCCCATAGCGCGCTTCGGCTACGTTCTGGTCATTAATCACGGCGATGACCCTGGCCGTGTGCGCGATACCTGAATAGTCTGAAAGTGTTGCTACTTCACTTGAAGAACGGAACCACCATGGCTGGCACGATTGTCGTCGCACTTACCGATACTGAAGCTGGTCGCCGCGCGCTCGCGTGGGCCGAGAAGCGCGCAACCCAGCGCCGCCAGCCCCTGCACCTCATTACTGTCGTGGGCGGAGCCACCGGCGCCGTCGGCGAAGGCAAGTTGCTCGATGCAGCGGTGTCGTCGACCGACCACTTCTTGAGTCGCGAAGCCGAGCGGTTGCGTGCTGCTGGCCTCACGGTCGAGGCTGAGGTACGTCAGGGCAACCCCGTCACGCACATCGCGAACGCCACCGAGGGTGCTGCACTCCTGGTGATCGGCAGTGACTTTGGTGATGGTTCCGGCCGCCGCCGCGGTCTGCACGGCGTACGCATCGTGGCCGCTGCCCACTGCCCGACCGTCGTGGTTGGCGCGTCGGATGAAGACGCCGAGCGTCACGGCGTTGTTGTCGGTGTTGATGGCTCCCCGGTTTCCGAAGCGGCACTGAAGTTTGCCGCGGCGGAGGCCGACCGCCTCGGCGAGCCGCTCGTCGTCGTGAGCGTCTGGACCCCGGTGCAGGTGCCGCACATGCCTCTGCTCGACAATGACAACTACCTCGCGAGCATGCAGTCGATCACCGAAGAAATGCAGTCGGTGGCACTCGCTGGCCTCGGACAGGACTACCCCGATCTCGTCGTCGAACGCGAAGTTGTCAGCGGATACCCGTCGCACGCTATCTCGGATCGTGCCGAGACGGCCCGACTCGCTGTGGTCGGTTCGCACGGCCGCGGAACCATTGCGCGCTTTCTGCTCGGATCGGTCAGCCACGAAGTGCTCGTGAACCTGACGTCGCCGACCGCGATCGTTCGCTAACGCGTTCTTGTGCCCCGTTCTCCGGCTTGCGGCCGCGAGAACGGGGCTTTTCTTGCTTTCAGGCGTAACCTGGACGGATGCATGTGAATGAAAACCGCGAATGGAACAGGTTTTACGCCGAGGGCTCGCCCATCGACATTGACCTCCCGACCGGCTCGCTGAGCGATCTACTCGAAGAGCGCGTCGCCCAGTACGCACGCAACGACGCAATCGCCTTCTTCGGCCAGACCGTGTCGTATCGCGAACTCGGCGACCGCGTTTCGCGCGTTGCCGAGGGCTTGCGCAAGCTCGGCGTCAAGCAGGGTGACCGCGTCGCCCTCGTCATGCCGAACGCCCCGCAGCACGTCATCGCGTTCTACGCGGTACTGCGCCTCGGCGCCATTGTCGTTGAGCACAACCCGTTGTACACGCGCGACGAACTCGAAGTGCAGTTCCGCGACCACGGCGCTCAGATCGTGATCGCGTGGAACAAGGTGGCACCGCTCATTCAGTCGTTGCCCGCCGACCTCGGCATCGGCACGGTTGTCGCCGTTGACGTGACCACCGCAATGCCGCTCACGATGCGCCTGGCGCTGTCGCTGCCGATCGCGAAGGCGAAGGAATCGCGCGCGAAGCTCACGGCCCCGGCTCCCGGAACCGTTAATTTCGCCGCGCTGGAACGCTCACGTCCGCTGGATGCTGCGCACCCTCGCCCGTCGGTGACCGATATCGCGTGCCTGCAGTACACGTCGGGCACCACCGGCAGCCCGAAGGGCGCCATCATCACGCACGGCAACCTGTGGGCCAATGCCCGCCAGGGCAAGGCATGGATGCCCAACTTCGTGCCCGGCAAGGGATCCATCTACGGGCTCCTCCCGATGTTCCACTCGTTCGGCGTGCTGCTGTCGGTGATCTACGCGGTCGAGACGGGCTCGCGCGCCGTGCTGTTCCCGACGTTTGACCCGGAGCTCGTGTCGAAGGCGGCAAAGAAGTTCCCGCCGACATTCATTCCGGCGGTGCCGCCGATGTTTGACCGCCTCGCCCGCGTGGCGCGTGACGGCAACCTGGATCTCTCCGAAGTCGTGTACTCGATTTCGGGTGCCATGACCCTGACGCCGGCGGTCGTGGGCCGCTGGGAAGACGTCGCAGGTTCCATGCTCAACGAAGGCTACGGGCTCACCGAGACCAGCCCGGTTGCGCTCGCGAACCCGTTCAACGAGGAGTCGCGCAAGATCGGCACGATCGGCATCCCGTTCCCGTCGACCGACATCAAGGTCGTCGACCCCAACGAGCCGACCGTTGAAGTCGCACTCGGCGAGGTCGGCGAACTGCTGATCGCGGGCCCGCAGGTGTTCCAGGGCTACTGGAACCGCCCGGAAGAGACCGCGGCCACCCTGCTCGAGGGCGGCTGGCTCCGCACCGGCGACCTCGTGACGCAAGACGAAGATGGATTCGTGACGGTCGTTGACCGCAAGAAGGAAATTATCATCACGGGTGGCTTCAACGTGTCGCCGAGCGACGTCGAAAAGGTGCTGAACACGGTGGCGGGCGTGGCCGAGTCGGCCGTCGTCGGCATTCCGCGTGGTGGCGGCGCCGAGGTCGTGACCGCGGTCATCATCCTCGAGGAGGGCGCCACGTTCGATGAGGACGCCGCGCGCGACACCGCCCGCGAACACCTCGCCGAGTACAAGCGCCCGACCAGCTACACGGTGTGGGAAGAGCTACCGAAGTCGCTCATCGGCAAGGTGTTGCGCCGCATCGTGCGCGAGACGCTCATCGCCGATCGCAAGGCGACTCGGGCCATCGTTACCGACGCCGAGTAGGAATCGCTTGGGGGCCGTCCTTCGGGGCGGCCCCTTTTCTTTCGCCTAGAAGTCGTCGATCACGAGCTTCTTCATCGCGAGCATGTGTTCGTAGGCGTTCGGGCGCTGCATGAGTTCGCCCATGTTGGCGGGCACGATCTGCCAGCTGACGCCCCACTTATCGGCAAGCCAGCCACACTGTTCCGCTTCCGGAACGGCGCTCAGGGCGTCCCAATACCGGTCGATTTCGGCCTGGTCTTTGCACTGTACTTCGAGCGATACGGCGGGCGTGAACGGGTTATCGCCGCCACCGCCATCGTCCATCATCGAGAACCACTGCGGCCCGATACAGAACTCACCGAACATGATGCTTCCTTCGGGAGCGTTACCCGATGGTTCCGGATACTCCGCAATCATGCCGAGCGCAGCGTCATCGAACAGCTCGGTGAAGAAGGTCGCTGCTTCGCGCGACTTGCCGACGACGCCGGCCGAGAACATGAGTTGCGGAATTACGAACGGGCGCGGGTCGCCGTCTGGGTCGGTCAGCATGAGTTGCCAGCTGACGCCGTAACGATCTTGGATCCAGCCGTAGCGCTTGCTCCACGGGTATTCGTCGATGTCCATGAGGGCGGAGCCCCCCTCAGTCAGGTGCGCCCACATTGCGTCCATGCGGGCGCGGGCTGCCGCCGCATCACCGTCAAACATGAGCGGGTCGAAGTTCAGCATGAACGAAATCGATGGGTTGGGGTGAAACTCGCCACCTGCGTTGATGAGGGTGAGGTGGTAGCCGCTGATCGCGACGTCAACCATGAGGGGTGCGCCCGCGAACTCGGCCTGCCAATCGGGTACCTCATCGGGGTACCGGGCGGTGACGGCGGTCGTGGTGTCGTCGAAGATTGAGGCGTAATAGGTGCCGGCTTCTTCGGCGTTGCCGGTGTACCAAATGTTGGGGGTGATCTTTTGCATCGCGCGCTCCTCGGTTGGATACGGAGTAACTGTGCGCCTGATCGCGCCACGATTCAAGACCCACGCGCGTACAGGTTCTGCTATCAAAGAGAGATGACCAGCGACGCTGAACACTCCGCGGAGGCTCGAGGCCGCAGTGAGACTGCGGATCAGCGCGCCGACCGGCGCTTCACCGACATTCTGCAAGAGCTGCGCGTGACGCTGACGGGCACCCAGCTCACGTCAGGTTTCTTGTTGGCGGTGGCGTTTCAGTCCGGCTTCAAAGACCTCACCCACGACCTTCGCGTGCACTACCTCGTGCTCGTCGGGCTCGCCGCACTCGCAACCGTTTTGGGGCTGACACCGGTCTTGGTGCACCGACTGAACTCCGGCAAGCAAATCAAAGACCGCGTCGTGCGGGTCGCGAACCGGCTGTTGATTACGACGCTGGTCGTGGTCTCGCTACTGGTCATCGGCGTGACGAGCTTTATCTTCGAAGTCGTGGTCTCTGCCGTCGCGGGGCTCTGGGCCGCTGCCGTATCGGTTGTTGTGTTGTTGGTGTTGTGGGGAATCGCGGCCGCGGCCCATCGCATCGACGGGGAATCTGTGCACTGATATCCGGCGAATGTATCGGATGGTGAGACGCCCTGTACAAGCGGCGCAGCGCGCCGATATGTTGTGGGCATGGCTCATATTGTGGCGACCGGTGCCGGCAAAGTGATGATGGATCGCCGCGACGATCCCACCCACGACTACATTCTGAATCTGACCGGTAAGAGCCGCCCTCGCGTGCTGTTCGTGGGCACCGCGACGGGCGATCGTCCCGACTACATTCTGTAGTTTCTATCAGACCTACGATTCTGACCGGTGCGCACCCCACCACTTGCCGCTGTTCTCGCGCGAGCGCGATGACCTACGCTCGTGGATCACCGAGTTCGACGTTATCCACGTCGGCGGCGGCAACACCGCCAACATGTACGACGTGTGGCGCCGCCAGGGCGTGTGGGACATCTTCACCGACATGTTCAACGACCCCGCGAACGAGAACCTCGTCTTCACCGGCGGCTCTGCCGGCGGCATCTGCTGGTTTGATGGCGGAACCACGGACAGCTATGGACCGATACTGCAGGTTCTGCCGGAGGGCTTGGGATTCGTACCCGGCTCCTTCTCGCCGCACTACGACGCGGAGGAATGGTTCCGATTTTGTGACCGCCATCAGCCCCACAAAAGACTCCCTCGCGCTGACTCTCACCGTCGAAAACGGTGCAGTCGTTGAGACGCCCCTCCCCGTTCTTTCGCTCTAACACCACCGCTGTCATCGCTGGACCCCCGTTGTAAGGCTTCTTCACCCCAAAGGAGTTTTTGATGGACGTCGTCATGCTGAAGAAGGGCAAGGAGCTTCGTCGCGGCCAACCAGACGCTCATCGTTTCGGGCCTCGGCTCTCTCGTCGCTGGTTCCAGCGCGTTCATCGGTGCGCTAATCTTTGCGTTCGTGCCATTCCTGTGGCCATGCTCACGCAGGCCGGACGCAAGGCGCTCATCCATGCCCTCCCCCGCCACCTCGACTACGTGCGCACGACCGTCTTTAATCACCTCAGCGACAGCGATATCGAAGTCATCGGACGAGCGTTGGAACCACTCGTGCAGCGACTGGATCGTTCGGGTCGCTTCGCATGCGCCGCGGAGCCTGCGGAACCACGTGGCATCGTGACGTCGGATGGCGTCGCGTGACGAAAAACGGCGCAACCGAGCCCACCCCCATTCCGCCGGGGTACGGTCGAAGGGTGACGAACGCCTCTCCAATTTCCCTGGGCGCTGACCCCGAACACCACGTTTCTGCCGACGAATTCAAGGCTGTTTTTCGTGGGCACCCCGGCGGCGTCGCACTGATCACCGCTGACGCTGGCAACGGGCCGGTCGCGCTGACGGCAACATCTGTCGCGTCCGTCAACGTGGATCCGCCGCTGCTGATGTTCTCGGTCACGACTGTTTCGTCAGCGACGAGCGTCATCGTGAAGAGTGACACGGTCGTGGTGCACCTGCTCGATGTCGACGACATCCCACTCGCTCAGCGCGGTGCGACAAAGGGTATCGATCGCTTTGGCGATGCATCGCTGTGGCAAAAGCTCCCCACCGGCGAGACCGCCTTCACGGGTGCCCGCGCGTGGGTTCGTTGCCGGGTCATCAACCAGATGGATGCCCGCGGATCCACCGTGATCGCCGCTGAAGCACTCCAGGTGAGCATCAACCGCCAGGTGGGCGAAGGCTCGACGCCCCTCGCCTACGTCAACCGCGAATGGCACCGCCTCGACGAGACGTCACGCATTGATGCGGGCATGACGTTGCCGCCGAGCGCGTAGCACCGGCTCGAATCTCAGCGCGCTAGAACCCGGCTGCCAGCTCGGCGAACACGTCGGACGCCGTCTCACCGGTGGCGAGTGACGCCGCTTGCCCTGCCCACAGGGACAGCTTTGACGCGTCATCCTGCTGGGCTGCGACGCGACGGAACCCGCCGGTCAGCATGTTCTGCGCCGGAAACGGCGCGTGCCCGACGGCGGCCAGTCGACGCATGGCGTGGTTCTCAACGCCCCGCGCGAGGCGTCCGCTCATCGCGCGCGTCAGCACGGTTCCGCTCTCCGCGACGGTGCGCAGCGCCGCCTTGTGAGACGCGGGGGCGACCGACTCGGCGGTCGCCAAGAACGCGCTGCCGACGACGACACCCTGCGCGCCGAGCGCGAGCGCGGCGGCCACACCGCGACGGTCGGCCACGCCACCGGCTGTCAATACCGGTATATCGACGGCGTCGACGACCTGCGGAACCAGGGCGAAGGTTCCGAGGAGGGAATCCTCCGCAGCGCCAATGAAAGTCACGCGGTGACCGGCGGCCTCCATGCCGCTCGCGATGATCGCATCAACGCCACCCGCCGCGAGCGCACGCGCCTCGGCAACGTTCGTGGCGGTTCCGACGACCCGTGTACCAACCGCGTGCAGCGCTTCAATCGCAACCGCATCGGGCACGCCATACACGAAGCTCGCGACGGCGGGGCGCGCCTCGACGACGGCGGCGAGTTGCTCGTCAACCGGCGGGAGGAAGTGTTCGGGGCGAGCAGGTAGGTCGAGGCCGGCTTCGGCGTAGAAGGGGGCGACGCCGGCGACGGCCGCATCCCAATCGACATCGGCAGGATCGGCTTCGTCGCCGGTAGGCCACCACAGGTTGAGGTTGATTGGTTTGTCGGTCGCGGCACGCAGTTCGGCCGCCGTCGCAGCGATGCGCTCGGCGGTGTAGCCGTACAGCCCATACGAGCCGAGGCCGCCAGCGTTGCTCACTGCCGCGGTCAACGCGACGCTCGAAACACCGCCAAACGGACCGAGCACGATCGGCACGTCGATGCCGAAGAGCTCCTGGATCGACCTCGTCATGCCACCACTCCTTCTGCCGCGGCATCCGAGACTCCCCGCGCCGAAGCGACGAACGCTCGAATTTTGTCGAGATCTTTCACGCCCGGCGCCGACTCAACGCCGCTCGAGACGTCAACACCCCACGGGTGCACGTCGGCGATGGCGGCGGCGACGTTGTCGGGGTTGAGTCCGCCGGCGAGGAGCCAGTGGCCGGAAAGATTGTGCGCGGCGAGTGCGGAGAGATCCCACCGCTCACCCGAGCCCGGGCGCGGGGCATCGAGCAGCATCGCCTCATCGCCATACGCGCCCACGGTGAGCTCGTCGGTCTCGGCAAGCGACGTCGCACGCCACACGCGCGGAACGATCGCGCGGGCGCGGTCGAAGTCTTCCGCGGTGTACGAACCGTGCAGTTGCACGACGCTCGCACCGATCTCGCGGGCGATCTGCGCAGCCTCGGCGGCATCCAGATCGTTCGTCACGACAACGGTGTCGATGCGGCCGGCGACGGCGGCAACGACCGCACGCGCCTCATCAACACTCACCCGGCGTGGACTCTTTTGCGAGAACACCACGCCAATCGCGTCGGCTCCCGCCGCGAGCGCCACCTCAGCTTCCTCGGGGTGACGCAAGCCGCAGACCTTCACGTACATTGTCATGGTTCCACGGTAGACCCGCTCCGCACCCCGCGGCCCCCGCATGACCCGGCGTGACGAGGCGCAACCGGCGTCAATCGCCAGCACAACGCCGGAGTACGCTCGTAGGGTGCTGGGTATTGATGGGCTGACATGGGGTGTGCTGGCTTTCGTCATCATCGCCGCACTCTTCGCGGGATGGGTTGACGCTGTCGTCGGTGGCGGCGGACTCGTGCAGTTGCCCGCCATGCTGTTGATCCCCGGAATCACGCCCGTGCAGGCGCTCGCCACCAACAAGCTTGGCTCGATCTTTGGCACCGCGACCAGCAGCATCACTTACTATCGGCGCGCGAAACCCGATATGCGCACCGCCACGATCATGGCGGTGATCGCCCTCATCGGCAGCTTCGTTGGCGCGTTTGTCGCCACGATCCTGCCCGCCTCGGTGTTCAAGCCAATCATCGTGCTCGCTCTCATCGGTGTCGCGCTGTTCACCGCGTTCAAGCCGGCTATGGGTGCGCAAGCCGCACTGCGGTTCCACGGTAAAAAGCACATCCTCACCGCGACCGCGCTCGGTGCCGTCATCGGTTTCTACGACGGCATGATCGGCCCGGGCACCGGCACCTTCCTCGTCATCAGCCTCGTCGGGCTCATCGGCTACGACTTTCTCCAGGCCAGCGCGAAAGCCAAAATCGTCAACTTTGCCACCAACTTCGGCGCCCTGCTGTTGTTCGTGCCCCATGGTTCCGTTCTCTGGATGCTCGGCATCGTGGTCGGTTTCGCCAACATGCTCGGTTCATACGTTGGCTCGCGCATGGCGATTTCGAAGGGCACGAAGTTCATTCGCATCGTGTTCTTGGTCGTGGTCGCCGCCCTCATCGTCAAGCTGTCGATCGACGTGTGGGCAGAAAACATCGCGCCGATGCTGGCTGCGTAACGCCCGCATCAGCAGGCACCTGACACGCGGGATGACACTTTCGGCCTAGGCCAACTTCGTGTCGCATGCCACCGAGGTGCAAGAATGCTTGTCATGAAGGTTCTCTCCATCCAGTCCGCCGTTGCCTACGGCCACGTGGGCAACTCAGCAGCCGTGTTCCCCCTGCAGCGGATTGGCGTAGAGGTTCTCCCCGTCTACACCGTCAACTTCTCGAACCACACCGGGTACGGCGCCTGGCGCGGGCCGCTCATCAGCCCCGACGACGTGCGCGAAGTCATCACCGGCATCGAAGAGCGCGGCGGCCTGTGCGACATCGATGTCATCCTGAGCGGATACCAGGGCAGCGACGGCATCGGCGACGTCATTCTTGACGCTGTCGCCCGCGTCAAGAAGCTCAACCCTTCCGCGGTGTACTCGTGCGACCCGGTTATGGGCAACGCGAAGTCGGGCTGTTTCGTGGCACCCGCGATCCCCGTGCTGCTGCGCGAGCGCGTGGTTCCGCAAGCCGACATCATCACGCCGAACCAGTTCGAACTCGGATTCCTCACCGAAACCGAGCCCGACACCCTCGAATCCACGCTCGACTCGGTCGACAAGGCTTTCGCCATGGGCCCGAAGACGGTGCTGGTGACGAGCGTCGAGCGTCCGGATCGCCCGAGCGTAACCATTGAGATGCTGGCAGCGGATGAGACGGGTGCGTGGATTGTGCAGACGCCGCACCTGCCGATGAAGGCCAATGGCTCGGGTGACGTCACGGCGGCACTGTTCACCGCCCACTACCGCGAGACGGGATCAGCGGCGACGGCGCTGGCCCGCACCGCATCGAGCGTGTGGGACCTGCTGGAGAACACCCTCACCTCGGGTCAGCGAGAACTGCAGCTCATCGAGTCGCAAGAGGCATACGCTCACCCGCGCATGCAGTTTGAGGTCACCAAGGTTCGCTAACCCTGGGCTTCTTGTGAAGGCGGCTCCGCACTGCGCGGGGCCGCCTTTTCGTTACGCGACGGGCTCTGCTGGCGGGGCGGTGCGCCCAGCGGCGAGCACGGCCCCCATGCTGGCGGCCACGACGAGCACGATGCCGGCGATCTCAAGCACGGTGAGGTGCTGACCAAGCACGAGCCAGCCCACGATTGACGCGGTGGCTGGGCCGAGGCTCATGAGTACCGAGAACGTTGATTCGGTTATCTTGCGCAGGGCAAACAGCTCAGCCGTGTAGGGGATGACCGACGAGAGCACGGCAACGCCGAGGCCCAACAGGATGATCGTCGGGTTGATGAAGGCGGGGGCGTCGATGACCAGCGCCGCTGGCAGCACGATAACCGCACCGACGGTCATCGCCAGCGCCAGGCCAGAAACACCCGCTACTTCACGGCCAACCCGGGCCGCGGCGAGAATATAGCCCGCCCATGACGCGCCCGCGATGAGCGCGAACATCACACCGAGCGGGTCCAGGCGATCCCAGCCGCCGCCACCGAGCGCGGCAACGCCGACAAACGCGAGGCCAGCCCACAACCACGCCCTCTTCTTTTTCGCCATCACGACGGCGAGCACGAGCGGGCCGAGCACCTCGATCGTGACCGTGACGCCCAGCGCGAGCCGTTCGAGCGCGAGATAGAACGCGACGTTCATTGTGGTCAACACCACACCCAGCAGCACGATGCCGCGCCACTGCCGACCGGCGAACGACCGCACGCGCGGGCGCGTCACGATCAGCAGAATCATCGCGGCGAACACGAGGCGAAACGCGACCACAGCGACCGGGTTCGTCAACCCGAACATCAAGACGCCGAACGAGGCCCCGACTTCTTGGCACAGCAAGCCCAGGCCGACAAGAGCGACCGCACTGGCGCGGCCGTCACGCTGCATGGCCTGCGCTACGGGATCGGGCAGATGGCGCTGGTTTGGATGGTGGCAGCCTCCGCCTCAGCGGTCCACGGGATTCCAAACTCCGGAACCGTCTGGTTGCCGGCTGCCGGAGCGGTCGCCGCGAGCGCGACGAGCTGGAAGGCCAGCGAACGCACAATACCGGCGCCGTTGGTGGAGTTGTTCACCATGACAGCAACGGTCACGCCGGTTGCCGGATCAGACCATACCGCGCTCGCGTATCCGAGGGTGGAACCGGCATAACCGACCATGCTGTCTGAGAACTGCACGCCACCTATGGTCGTAGACCATGCCGGCAGGGAGTCTGCGATGGCGAGAGGCGCGTCATAGCGCCCAGTTTCCTTACCCTGCGCAAGCGTCTGCTCGGCGAGAGCAAGCCCGTACTGCCCGAGGTCGGTAATGGTTGAGACAACACCCGAATCGGTTGAGCCGGTCGTTGCGGAAATCTTCGTGAGGTCCGTCGGCGAGGCGCAGAGCCAACCTTCGGGCCCGTTCGACGTCAGGTACCCGTGAGGGCCACCCTTGCTCGGCGCAGCCGCGGCATCCCCCGGCAGAGACGTATTCTCGAGGCCAAGCGGCAGGGTTACGTACTTCTCGAGGTACTTCTGCGGGGTCAACCCCGAAGCGCGCTCCAGCGCAAGACCGAGGAGGAGGTATCCGGTATCGGAGTTGACGAACCGCTCGCCAGGAGCCGCGACGACGCCACGGCCCAGACCAAAGCTCGCGAGCTCACGGGCAGACCATTCACGCTCCGGCGAGCTCACCATGCGGCTCTTCGTGGCCGGCGCGATCGTGGTAAGGCCCGACGTCGAGTCACAGAGCTGATCGAGAGTGACGTCACTCAAGTTCGGAACACCCGACACATAGTCCGTCACCGGGTCATTCAGTTCAACCGTGCCGTCAGCCACCATGCCGTACAGCGCATCACACGTCATCGCGCGAGTAATTTCGCCAATGCGGAACGTCATGTCAGGATCCATGGGCTTCGATCCGCCCAGCTCCGTGGTTCCGACTCCGGCAACCCAAGAACCGCTCCACGGCACCCAGACGCCTACGATGGCACCCGAAGCACCGGAACCTGCGATCGCCGTATTGACGACACTTTCCATTGACGCGACCAGTTCGGCGGGCAAGTTGCCCTCGGCGAGCGCAGGAGTATCGAGCGTCTCGACTTTGTCGGAGGTGCAACCGCTCAGAGCGAGGCTTGCCGTCACGAGGGTCGCCGCGAGCACGCGGCCCATCCGCCGGGCGCGGCTCCGCTTTGCATTCACCGATACAGTCACCCGTTGAGTCTACGGTGTAGGCGCATTTTCTCCCCGAGCATAGGCTGTGACCATGACCTTTCGTTTTGACGACGCCGTGATCGCGGGCGTCCTGCGCCACCTGAACGCCGACCACACCGCAGATAATCTGCTCATCGTGCGTGCGTTTGGCGCGGCCGATGCGACCGACGCGGTCATGACCGGCTTCACCGGTGACGAAGCCATGTGGACAGCAACGACCCCCGACGGCCCGCGGGAGATCACCGTTGCCTGGCCCGGTGGTTCCATTTCGGAGCGCCCGCAGGTGCGCAAGCAGGTTGTCGCGCTGTACGACGCTGCATGCGAGCGGCTCGGTGTGGAACCGCGACCCCACGAATAGACCGTTCATCGAAACCTCGGGCGACGAGTGAGGTTAGCCAAGCCTTACTATGGAGGCATGGCTGAACTCATTCCTTTCTCTGCCGCCATTCGCGACCGCGCTTCTGGCGCGCACTCTGACAGCGAAGGCGCGGGCTTCATGGCGAGCCTGCTCAAGGGCGAACTCAGCCGCGAAGACTATACGGCGCTCGTCGTACAGCACTACTTCATCTACCTCGCGCTCGAAGAGGCGACCGAGCGCATGCGCAACGACCCGATCGCAGCGCGCTTCATCAGCGACAAGCTGACGCGCATTCCGGCACTCGAGACCGACCTCGCATTCTTGCTCGGTGACAACTGGCGCAACGAGATTGTCGCTCTGCCCGCAACGCAGCGCTACGTCGAGCGCATCGAACAGGTCGGCAAAACGTGGGCCGGCGGCTACGTCGCACACCACTACACCCGCTACCTCGGTGACCTCTCGGGCGGCATCTACATCGGCCGTGTCGTCGCCCGCCAGTTCGGTTTCGAGACGAACGGCATCGGCTTCTACCTGTTCGGCGACATTGCCGACCCGCGCGCGTTCAAAGACGTGTACCGCACCGAACTCGATGAGGCTGGCTGGAGCGAAGACGAGAAGGAGCGCATCATCAACGAAGTGCTCGCCGCCTACCAGTTCAACACCGACATCTTCACCGAGCTCTGGGCCGAGCACACCGTCGCCGTCGCGTAACGGCAGCCATAAGTCGCGCTACGACGTGACGGGGCGAGCGGTCGCTTGCTGAGAGCGGCGGACGCCGGCCATGAAGCGCTGCACGTCAGGGTCGACGCGAATGTCGCTGGGGCGAAGCGGACGCGACAAGTAAAGTCCGTCAAGGCTCGTCAGGCGTGACAGCGCGACGTACGTCTGCCCCGGCGCGAACGCGCCCGAACCCAGGTCGATGATCGCCTGGTCGTAGGTCTTGCCCTGTGACTTGTGGATCGTCACGGCCCACGCGAGCCGCAAGGGAAACTGCGTGAACTCCGCGACGATGTCGCGCTTCAGTTGCTTCGTCGACGCGTTGTACGCGTAGCGGAATCGCTCCCACACCGTCGGCTCGACGTCGAACTCATCACCATCCACATCGACGCGCACGCTATCTCCGGAAATGCGCGTGACGGTTCCGATGGTTCCGTTCACGTACCGCGGCGGCTCCGGGAACGAGCCAATGTCGTTGCGCAAAAACATCACCTGCGCGCCGATCTTGAGCTTGAGTTCAGCGTCGGCGGGATAGTTCGCTTCGCCCCGGCCGAATTCGCCGTTGATCTCGGCGACGGCCGTCTGCTCGCGACCGGGGAGGGCGGCGAGGTGGCGACGGTTGATGTTGTTGACGATGTCGTTGCGGGTCGCGAGCGTGATGACCGGGTTCTCCGGGTCATCCGACGGCGTGCGCGCGCCCTGCGTGTTCAGAACGCCCGCGATATCAGCGGTGACGCGGCCGTAGCGCACGGCGTTGAGCATGGTCTTGAAACCGTCGTCCGACTGACGGTGAATGTCGACGAGCTCGACGATGTGCAGCGGCGCACCCGGGGTTCCGATGTCGAGCATGCCCGCGTCGCTCGCCTTGCCCGCCCACACGTGGGCGTCGAAGAACCAGAACGAGCGGTAGTGGTCTTGCACGTACCGCAACTCATCGCCGCGCGGCGGCACCGGGGCAAGCTGATACGGGTCGCCGAACATAACGACCTGCACGCCACCGAATGGTTCGCCGCGCTTGCCGCGCGCTTGGCGCAGGGCACGGTCCATGCCGTCCATCAGGTCAGCATTGACCATTGAAATCTCGTCGATCACGAGGGTGTCGATGGCGTTGAGAATCTTGCGGGTCGGGTCAGACTGCTCAATCTCGCTGTCGGCGATCAAGCCGATCGGCAGGCGAAACAGCGAGTGAATCGTTTGGCCCTCAACGTTGAGCGCCGCAACACCCGTCGGCGCACAGATCGCGATCTGCTTCGACGTGTTCCACGCCAAGTACTGAAGCAGCGTGGACTTACCGGTGCCCGCACGCCCCGTCACGAAAACATGCTCACGCGTGTCTTCAATCAGACGGAACACGGCTTCTTGTTCCGCCGAGAGGGGTGGGAGGTTCACGATTGTCCTTCAGCTGGGCTTCATTCCATCGTAGTTGCCCGGGTGTGCGCCGCGCCGCGGCGATTCACACCATCAGAGACCACCACTCAACGCTCAGGCTCTGCACCGGCGCGAATCCCTAGACTGTTCTCGTGGAGCCAGAGCAACGCCGCGGCAAGCGCAGACTCGCGCGTGACCTCACACTCCTGGCCCTGGCCGGAGTGCTCCTCGCCGTGGGCGGTTTCTTTGGCTACAAGCTGCTCTACACGAACGTCTACGGCCCGGGCGCGTTTGTCGAGAAATATTTGATGCTGCTGAGCGAAGGCCGCGCCGCTGACGCGCTTGTCGTACCCGGCGTGAGCGTTGATTCCACCGAGCTCGAAGAAGCTGGCATCGACCCCGCAGCCTCCGACGCCCTCCTTCGCCGTGATGCCCTCGCACCACTCAGCAACATTGAAATCGTCTCTGAGCGCACCGATGGCGATCTCGTCTTGGTGACCGCTTCGTACACCGCCGGCGGTGTCAACGGAACCACGACGTTCGCCGTGCAAGAGAACGGCTGGGAGGGGCTGGCGCCGGGATGGAAGTTCGCCCGCACCCCGCTCGGCGTGATCGATCTCACCGTCTTCGGTTCGATGTCGTACTCCATCAACGGGTTCACGGTCGACAAGCGCCAGGTCTCCATCGACGGCGTCGACGCGATTCCCTCCGAGGCGATCCCCATGCTGGTGTTCTCCCCCGGCCTGTATTCGGTCGCTGTCGACACCGCGATCTCCACGGCGAGCGGAACCGCGGTGCTCGCCGACGTGCCGCTCACATCGGTACCGGTAGTTGTACAGACGCAGCCGACGCCCGAGTTCGTCGAGGTTATCCAAGAGCGCGTGAACGACTTCCTCGTCACGCAGTGCGCGTCACAACAGGTTCTGCAGCCCACGAATTGCCCGTTTGGCCTCACGGTCGAAAACCGCATCGCGAACCTGCCCACCTGGACCATTTCGCAACTTCCGGCCATCACCGTCGCACCCGATGGTTCCAATTGGCTCATCCCGGAGGTGAGCGCGGTCGCGACCGTCACCGTCGAAATGAAGTCGCTCTACGACGGGTCAACGTGGGAGCGCGTTGAAGACGTGCCGTTCACGATGCGCGGCGCGATTCGCATGACGCCCGATGGGCAAGCGTCGATCAGTATCTCCGCCGTCGCGCTGGACTAGCGGAACCATTCAGTTGCGCTGCGAGCGCCGCCATGCGTCGTGCGGCTACTTGCCGCGGGCGGCGTCGCGCTCAGCCATGTACGCGAGCTTGGCGTTGTACTCTTCGAGTTCGGCGTCGCCCGTGCGGTCAGCGTGCCGGTCGCGGCTGCGCTGGAGGCGCTCGTCGCTGCGGCTCCACTGGATCGCGATAACGATGCCGGTGATGAGCGTCGGAATCTCACCGATCGACCACGCGATGCCGCCGCCCACGTACTGATCCGCCATCGGCGTATTGCCCCACGTGCGACCCATCGAGCCGTACCATTCGGCGGCCATCAGCCCCTCGTTCATCATGATGGCCATGCCGAAGAAGGCGTGCATCGCGGCGACCGCGACGAGCGTGATGAGGCGGCCCGCGTACGGGAAGCGGAACGGAATCGGGTCGATGCCAACAAGGGTGAGCACGAACAGGTAGCCCGAGATCAAGAAGTGGGCGACCATCCAGATGTGACCGAGGTGGTCATACAGTGCCCAGCGGAACAGGTCGGTGTAGTAGAACAGCCACAGCGAGCCGACGAAGATGGCGGCGGCAACGATGGGGTGCGTGATGACCTTGGAGTACGGCGAGTGGATTGCCCACATCACCCATTCGCGCACGCCACGGGTGCCATCGCGACGCTTGTCGACAGCGCGAAGCAGCAGGGTGATCGCGGAACCAAAGACAAGGCACAGCGGAATCGCCATGGCCAGCAACATGTGGCCCATCATGTGCACGCTGAACAGGTAGGCCTGGTAGGCGTTGATCGGTCCGCTGGTCACCCAGATCAGCAGCAGCATGCCGAGAATCCACAGGACCGTGCGGTAGATCGGCCAGTGGTCGCCCCGGCGGTGCAGACGGTAGACACCCATCAGGTACAGCACGATGCCA
The DNA here is from genome assembly GCF_050408675.1 of Microbacterium daqui. Classification (NCBI taxonomy): domain Bacteria; kingdom Bacillati; phylum Actinomycetota; class Actinomycetes; order Micrococcales; family Microbacteriaceae; genus Microbacterium; species Microbacterium daqui. The sequence goes on from NZ_JBNTKF010000015.1 coordinate 38,525, forward strand.
CCAACGGCGAACGACAGCCACAGGATGTCGATGTTCCACTCGGAGAACCAGCGGTCGATCGTGAGCTCGGGCGGCAGCGGTGCGTTGGTGAGGCGCTCTGCGGGCGTGCGCGAGACACCGGTCGACAGCAGCGCCACAGGAGACGGTGTGCGGGCAAGAGCCGCGGCCACACCGCTCGCGATACCCATCACAGCAAGTTCGAGGGCGACAAGGCCCCAGAACGGCGCTGCCGTCTTTGCAGAGTCGGTCTTGGCGATGAGCTTGGTGCGGTACATCGCACCAAAGACGCCGAGGGCGAGGAGGGCTACGACCTTGGCGATCACGAGCACACCGTAGGGGGAGAACAGGTACTGCCAGTCGCCGAGTCCGGTGAAGGCACGAACGGCACCGCTGAGGGCGACGACGACGAATGCTGCGAGTGCGAGCGACGAGTACCGCAGCAGCACCGTGGTGATGTTCTTCACGTGGGGACGCACGATGACGATCGCGAGAAGGCCACCGACCCAGACGCCGGCACCGATGACGTGCATGCCGAGCGACGAGACCGCGAGGTTGTGGTTAGCCAGGTCGCCAGCGTGGCCCTGCGTGACCATGGGCATCGCGACCGCGACGGTGAGGACGGCGGCGAAGAGCGTCGCGAGCCACGAACGCCACGCGAACGTCAGCACCGTCAGCGCGGCCGCACCGATCGTCGTGAGCAGCCACGCGGTTCCGAGCGGATTATCGGTGAGGTAGCGGCCCAGTTGCTGCCCGAAGTCGGGGCCGAGTGAAACCTGCGGGTTGAAAACCAGGACGAAGTTGAAGAACGCTGCGGTACCCGCTGACACCGTCAGCAGACCGGCGGCGAATGACGCCGTGTCGAGCAGTACGTCGTAAGCGCGGTCGCCCGGCTTGAACGAGAACAGGGCCATCACGAGCGCGCCGAGAGCTGCCGCCAGCGAAAGGTTGACGAACATCTTCGCGATCGGCAGGCCCCAGCGGGCCACGGGGCCGGGGTCACCGAGGTCAAGCGGTGCCGCGCCTTGGCCATAGGCGAGTCCGATCACGATAGCGACGACAGCCGCGACGATCAGAATCACCGGGCCGAGGGCCCGCAACGTGCGCGGTTTCACCCTTCTAGCCTAGGCGCTCGCCCCTGGGTGCTCGCCCGTCACGTGCCCGGCGTGCGTGACCACAGAGAAAACAACAGAGGGCGCCGCGCGATGCGACACCCTCTGTTCAGAAAGCTGAATTACTTGACAGCTGCCTTGAGCTTGGAACCAGCGGTCACCTTGACGCGCTTGCCAGCAGGAATCTTGATCTCTGCACCGGTCTGCGGGTTGCGGCCCGTGCGTGCGGACGTGTCGACCTGCTCGAACGCGATCCAACCCGGGATCGAAACCTTCGCACCCTTAGCAACAGCGTCAGAAACCGTAGCGAACAGTGCGTCGAGAACACCCGACACCGAAGCCTGGCTCTGACCGGTTGCCGAAGCGATGCTTGCGACGAGCTCAGTCTTGGTGATGTTCTTGTCAGCCATGTGTTGTCCTCCAGCGGCGACATTTCGCCGCCTGTTATTGCTTGTGGTCTGCGGGCTTTCGCCCCCAGGTGGTCGATCGACCGCCTTGAATGTACCAATGGAATCGGACACTCGCCCGGTTTTCCGCGAGTTTTCACGATTTTTGACAGCGTGTCGCGTGAAAAATGAGGTTTTTGGGACTGATGTGACTGATGTGACTGCTCGTTATGGCTCCAGGTCACCAATGTGTGTCGATCCCGCTGTACACCCGGCGAAACCCCCGGTTATGCGGCAGGATAGGGGCGGTTGACATTGCATTTCGGAGGTAACCGTGGCCCAAGCGCCCAAGTCCAACAAGAAGGTCGTTCGCGTCGAGTCGTCGACGCCCTCGTCAGCAGAGGCATCGGCCACGGGGGCTGAGGCCACCTGGAAGCCCACGGCTGAGGCGAAGAAGAAGGCCACGACCTTCCGCATCATCGCTTTCGTGCTGTGGATTCTCGCGATCGCCGGCGAAGCATTCACGATCTTCTACGTGCTCCGCCAGGTACCGGTCAAGATGTGGCTACTGATCGTCATGATCGTCGTCATCGGCATCTTGGCGATCGCTGGTTCGCTCCTCTGGAAAAACGCCAACAAGCTTGACCCGGCATCGAAGAAAGACACCGTTCGCTTCTTCATCCAGAACCAGCTGGGCCTGATCATGACGATCATCGCCTTCCTGCCGCTCATCATCCTGATCTTCACGAACAAGAACATGGACGGCAAGCAGAAGGCGATCGCCGGTTCCGTCGGTATCGTAGTCGCACTCGTCGCCGGCTACTTTGGCCTGAGCCTGAACGCGCCGTCGGTGGAGCAGTACACCGCCGAGACCGGCATCGTGCACGCCATCACCGGCAAAGACGAAGTCACGTGGACCAAGGGCGGTAGTGTCTACCACCTGTGCGCCGCGGTCTCCGCAGTCAACAAGGAATCGAAAGACGGCCAGATCTACGTCGGCACGTCGCAAGACGCCCGCGACGCCGGCAAGGAGCGCCTGACGCTCCAGCTGCCCGCAGAGCTCAAGGAGTGCGGCTACGCCGACTACGTTCTCCCCGCGAACTGGGAGAAGGTCGTTCGCGGCGAAGAGCCCTTCGTCGCTGAAGACTGGGCACAGGGCACCCCGGCTATCGAAGAGTCCGGTGAGCCGACCGACGAAGAGTCCACCGACTCCGAGTAACGCCTACGCACAAAGGCTCCGAGCCTGCCTGACGGCGCTCGGAGCCTTTGTCGTTGGTGCAGGAACCACAAGTACAGGAACGCCGTCAGGAATGCCAAAAGGGCGCCTCCCGAAGGAGACGCCCTTTTGTGAAAAGTGCTTACCAGCTCGACTTGGTAACACCCGGAAGCTCACCGCGGTGAGCCATGTCGCGGAAGCGAACACGGGAGATACCGAACTTGGAGAGGTGACCACGCGGGCGACCGTCGATGACGTCGCGGTTGCGAACGCGCACCGGCGAAGCGTTGCGGGGCAGCTTCTGCAGGCCGAGGCGGGCAGCTTCGCGCTGCTCGTCGGTCGAGGTGGGGTCAACCAGAGCCTTCTTGAGCTCCAGGCGCTTAGCGGCGTAGCGCTCGACGATGACCTTGCGCTGCTCGTTCTTAGCGATCTTGCTCTTCTTAGCCATTCTTAACGCTCCTCTCGGAACTCAACGTGCTTGCGTACGACGGGGTCGTACTTCTTCAGCACCAGACGGTCGGGGTTGTTGCGACGGTTCTTGCGGGTCACGTAGGTGTAACCCGTGCCAGCCGTCGACTTCATCTTGATGATCGGACGTACGTCCTGAGCCTTCTTCGCCATTAGAGCTTCACACCCTTCGCGAGGAGGTCCTTAACGACCGACTCAATTCCGCGAGCGTCAATAACCTTGATGCCCTTAGCCGAAACGTTGAGCGTGATCTTACGACCGAGCGATGCAACGTAGTAGGTCTTCTTCTGCACGTTCGGGTCGAAGCGACGCTTCGTCCGGCGGTGCGAGTGGCTGATGTTGTGACCGAAGCCGGGAACAGCTCCTGTCACCTGGCACACTGCTGCCATGGTGTCTCCTTCTGTACCGTGAAGCCGGACGGCTTCACCCAAGATCCCTTGTCTGCACACGCCTTTCCACCACTCATTTCTGAGTCAGAAGGAAGGGAATGTACGAACTGCGTGCTGGAGTGCCCGCAGACAAGGGATCAGTTTAGCACGGGATCTGGCGTTCTCTGAACGGGCGCCGGCGATGGTTTCACGTGGAACCAGGGGCCGCGGAACCAGGGAGCGGCTCGGTTGCGCCACGGCCGGGCCGGAAGGGCGAGACGGTCGGGTCGTCCGTGATCCAGAAGCGCCACGGGAATGCGCTCGTGCCAGCGATACCCGCGACGCCGACGCGGGGCCCCGTCGAGAACGCAGCCAATGGTTCCGTGCGGAGCAGGAGTTCAGCGACGGCACCCGCCTGGGGCGCATGCGCGATCGCGTCGATGCCATCGTGACGCGGATGCCGGAGGCCGATCGCTTGGCCGAGCCGCCCCGGCCCGCGCGCGAGGTCGCGGTCGCGGGGCATGCGCGGGCCGCCAGGGCCGGGCAGGCTGCGACGCTCGCGGGCGAGCTCCACCCCTTCAATAACCTCACCGGCGCGCAACAGCATGCCGTCGCCACGCCCCTCGGGGCCGGCGGCCACGTTGACACACGAATGAATGCCGTGACTGAGGTAGACGTAAAGGTGTCCGGGTTCGCCCCACATCGTGGCGTTGCGATCGGTGCGGCCCATGCGGGCATGCGAGCCGGGGTCAGGAACATCGCCCGTTCCTTGCCCGTGATACGCCTCAACCTCGGTGATGCGCACGGCGACCGTGCCGTCATCGGTCGTGACGCGCAGCACGCCGCCGAGCAACGTGGGCGCGACCTCGACCGCGTAGCCGAGCAGGTCGGCGCGGGTCGCTGGCCTTAAAGCTGACTGCGCGAGCACCATGAGACATCGAATCCGTTCAATTCGCTGATGACGGAGCCATCAGTGACGTCGACGATACGCGTCACGGTCTTCGGCATGGGCCGCGTGTAGGTGTCGTAGGGGTTGTTCGCGTAGTCGGGCGCAACGATCGCGGCCACGTACTGCCCGCTCGGCGACACACAGAACTGCAGAATCGGCTCGGTCTTCTCGTTGACGACGACGGAGCGCACGGAACCATCGGCGGCAACGAGCTCGATCGCGTGGCCCGTGGGCATTCCCGCCTCGTCACGCTGCGTCACCGCCCACAGCTGACCGCCGTTCGCAGCCGGTTCGACCGGGCCCGGGGTGCCGCTCAGGGCCGGGAGCTCGATCGGGGTTTCAACACCGGTCTGCAGGTTGACGCCGACCGGAACGCCCGAGCGATCGATAATCGCTTCGTACGTGCCGCGGGATATGCCGTCAATCGCATATGCGGTTCCGAGGAGTGCCGAACTCTCGCCCTCGGCAAGCAGCAGGTCGCCAGCGAAGGTGACCACGAGGATGCTCTGGGAGTCGGGTACGAACATCCAGTCCCCCACCGAGGGGTCTGTGCTCGCAAGCTCGAGTTCGACCGGTGTCGCTTCAGGGACATGAACTGACGCAGTGTAAAGAATGCTCGCGCGGCCTGACGTTTCGGTCAGTTCGCGGTCGGTGAAGAGGTAGCCGAACGCGCCGCCCCGGTGCGCGACCTGGAGGCTCGTGACGTAGCCGTCGCCAGGGAGCGTGACGTAACGCGGGTTCGTGCCGTCACGATCGGTGATGATGATGGCGCTGCGCTCGTCTTCCTCAACGAGAATCACGAGAGCATCGGGAGCGACCCGCACCTCTTCAATGTGCTCGTGCGTGAAGATCGTCTCGCGCGTCATACCGTCGATTGGCATCGCGACGATCATGTCGAACCCGCCCGTGCCCTCTCGTTGCAGCATGACGATGGAGGCTGGTGCGGTTGTGACGCTGGTTTCGAGCGTGACCTCGGGGCCGCCACCGACCGCACTCACACCGGCGATCTGCACGGCGTAAGTGGTGTCGTCGTTGAGCGGTGACGTAAAGCGCACCCCGATATTGCGGCCCTGCGCATCGACCGTGAAGTCCGTTGCCGGGGTGACCGTGACGTCGTCGGCAGTGATGCCCTCGAGCGCCTGGTTGGTCGTAAGGGTAAGGCGTGTGCCGGAAGTTTCAATCGCCGCGGAACCATCGAACGTCACGTTCGTGAGGCGCGGACCCTGAATGAGCGCCGCGGCGGCACCCACCCCCGCGAGAAGCGCGAGTGCCCCGACAACGGCCGTCACCCGACGCCAGAACGTGGCGGTCGTGGGCCGATTGCGCTGGCGGCGCTGCTCAGTACTCATACGGATCCGCCGGCTCATCAATCGGGGTCACGCTCGTCGTGCGCACGACAAGGGCGCCGTTCGCATTCGCTTCGACGATGCCGTCGACGCTCACCCACTGCCCCGTTTCGGGGCCGCTCGCGAGCTCAACGAGCGGAATACTGGCTGGTTGCGCGTCGATCACGCAGTGCGTCACGACGAGGCGAGTGAGCTGCATCGCGCCGTCAGCCTTTGAAGGAGTAACGAACCCGGTGAGCGTGACGGTCGTACCCTCATACAGGCGCGAGTCGGGTGCCGTCGCGAAAACGCTCGCCCAGTCGCCAACGCCGAAGGTCGCGGTATCGCCCGTGGTGGCGAGCGCGATGACGTCGTCGCCGCCAAAGAGCGGTGTGACCCCGAGGTCGCGGTCCATCGCGGTCTGGGCAGACAGCGAAGCCGGCGGCAGAACCAGTGCTGCCGCCACGACAACGACAGCAATGGTTCCGCCCACGGCAGCCGCCACCGTTCCCGCGATGCGGCGCCCCGGTTTCTGCGTCGCGTCACCATGATCGTGGTCATGCTCAGCCTCACGGCCCAGCGGAATCGCAAACGACGCGACGCACCCGACGAGCGCGAGCACCGCCATCGCGATGGCGAACCAGGCACCGTCCGGGTTGATGTAGAGCGCGAGGTTGCCGGTGACGGCAAGCACAATCGTGGCAACGGCGATCGCGGCGGTGACGCCGACGCCCAGCAGGCGCGTCACGAGCGACGAGGCGGGAGACATCGATGCGTTAGACAAAGAGGTTCACCCCGATTCCGAGCACGAAGGCAAACAGCAGCACGATCGCGACGATGATCGCGAGGGTGCGGGTGGTGAACGTGGTGCGCATGAGCGCGAGCATCTTGACGTCGACGATCGGCCCGACGACCAGGAAGGCGACGATCGAGCCCGATGAGAACGTGCTTGCGAACGAGAGCGCGAAGAACGCATCGACGTTGGAGCAGATCGCGACGATCATCGCGAGCATCATCATCGTGACGATCGAGAGCACCGGATTAGACCCAATCGCGATTAATGCCTCTCGCGGAATAAGCACCTGAACGGCGCCCGCGAGAGCCGAGCCGACGACGAGTGCTGGCATCACGGCGCGCAGCTCGATGATGAATTGCGTCAGCGTGCGCTCGGTCTTCGCGCCGTGAGCGTGGTGGGCGGCATCGCACGTCGCGAGGAACTTCTCGGTGAGCAGGGCGTCGGGGTTCGGGTGGCGGGAGAACACCCAGCCGATGAGGTTTGCCACCACGAATCCGCCGACCAAACGGGCGATGAGAATGCCGCCGTCCCAGCCAAACGCGGCGTGAGTTGTGATGATGACGATCGGGTTGACGATCGGTGCTGCAACCAAGAACGTGAGGGTATCGGCAGGTGTGAAGCCGCGCATCATGAGTCCGCGAGCGAACGGAACGTTGCCGCACTCGCACACCGGAACCACGACGCCGAGGAGCGAAAGCACCATACGGCGAGCCCATGCCCGTTTTGGCATAAGTCGTTCGAGCACGCCCGACGGCAACCACACCTGCACCGCGATCGAGAGCGTGACGCCCAGGATCACCCACGGCAGCGCCTCGATGAGCACGCTCAGCGCGAGGGTGAGTCCGTCTTGTGCGCGGTCAGGCAGGTCGACGCTGAACAGCGTCGGCGCCCACAGGTCGATCGCGACCAGCGCGGCGATGACGGCGAGCCCGATGCCGATCAGTATGGCCACACGACCCGTCGATCGCGTGGATGATGCCGAGGGAGAACGCGTTGCGGTCACGAGTCGCTGCGGGCCGCCCCGCACGATGCGCACAGACCGAAGATGTCGACGACGTGCTCTGCCTCCGTGAAGCCGTGTGCCGCGGCCATTGAGCGCGCCCACTGTTCTACGTCGGTCGCCGCGATTTCAACGGTGCGTCCGCAGCGGCGGCAAATGAGGTGGTGGTGGTGCCCGGCCGACGAGCATGCACGGTAGAGCGATTCGCCCTCGGGACTCTGCAGCGAGTCGGCGTCGCCGTTGGAGGCGAGTGATGCGAGCGCCCGGTAGACGGTTGCCAGACCAATGCCGGTGTTGTCTTCGCGGAGCGCCGCATAGAGCGCCTGCGCGCTCACAAAACCGCCCGCGTCTGCGAGTGCTTCACGCACTCGTTCGCGCTGCCACGTGTTTCGCTGAGCCATGATCTGAGCTTACTGAGGATTCCTGAGTGCGGTTACGGCAGGCGCGTGACGCGGTCTCGCCGCGCGCCGATAGTGCGGCACCCGATGTATATGACGAAACTGACGGTCGTGATGTACGGGCTGACCGGAAGGGTGCCCATCACGGCCAGCAGAATACCGCCGACGGCGGAAACGATGCCAAAGGTCGCGGCAAGCACCGGCACGGCGATCGGGCCGGTAGCGACGCGCATCGCTGCGGCGGCCGGCGTCACGATGAGCGCCATCACGAGCAGCGCGCCCACGATGTGCACCGCGACCGCAACGATGAGTCCGAGCAGCACCATGAAGACGAGCGACACAGCGGTCGTCGGAACACCACGTGCTGCGGCCGACTGCGGGTCGAGTGAATCGAAGCGCAGCGGACGCCACATCAGCAGCAGGCCGATCAGCACAATCACCGAAATGATGAGAAGCGAGGCGAGCTGCGGGCTCTGCACCGACACGATCTGACCGGTCAGCAGGCTGAATCGGTTGGCGCTACGGCCGTCGTACAGGCTCAAGAACAGCACACCGAGGCCGAGACCGAACGGCATCAGCACGCCGATGACGGAGTTGCGTTCGCGGGCCTTGGCACCCATCAGGCCGATGATGGCCGCCGCGATGACGGAACCAACAATCGAGCCAGTGACGACGTCAGCGCCGATGAGGAGGGCAGCTGCGGCACCCGCAAACGAGAGCTCACTGATGCCGTGCACCGCGAACGCCATGTCGCGCTGCATGACGAATGTGCCGATGAGTCCGCCAACGAGGCCGAGGACGGCACCCGCGACGATCGACATCCACACCAGGCCGACGATTTCGCCGTAGAACGGCACGCCGCCGAACATCAGCTCGGCAATGTCATTCCAGTTCACAGGTCGTCTCCGTGGGCGTCAGCTTCGGCATGGCAGTGGGCTTCGCCAGCATCGGGGGCACCGACGACGACGAGGCGACCACCCGCACGAAGAACTTCAACAGGGGCACCGTACAGGTCACTCAGCACCGCGGTGTTGAGCACTTCGGCCGGGGTGCCGAGCGTGAACTTGCCACCCGCGAGGTAGAGGATGCGATCGACGGAGTCGAGCACGGGGTTGATGTCGTGTGTCACGAGCACAACACCGGCTTGCGTGCGCCGCCGATAGTCGTCGACGAGGGCGACGATGCCCTGCTGGTTGGCGAGGTCGAGGCTCGTGAGGGGCTCATCGCACAGCAAGAGTCCGGGTTCGTCAGCGAGCGCCTGACCGGCGCGCAGCCGTTGCTGCTCGCCACCGGAAAGCTGACCGACGGGGCGGTCAGCGAAGGAGCGGGCGTCAACGGCGTCGATGAGTTGTTCGACGCGCTCGGCGTCAGCCTTGCGGCGAATCGGGAAGCCAAAGCGGTGGCCGGTGACCCCCAACGTGATGAGGTCGCGACCGCGCAATGAGGTGTCTGGCGGCAGTGGGCGCTGCTGCGGGATGTACCCAATGCGGCGATTACCTTTGCCCGCAACTGGCGCACCCAACACACTGATGGTTCCGGCGCTCAGCTTGTCGAGCCCCAGAATCGCGCGTACGAGACTCGTTTTGCCGGAGCCGCTAGGGCCGAGCACAGCGATGAGCTCGCCGGGGTGCACGGTGAGGTCGAGGCCAGCCCACAGCGTGCGGCCGTCGCGGTGGAGGGCTCCGCCGCGGATCTCGAGGGGGTTGTTCACGAGGCGTGCTCCAATGTGCCGGCGAGGGCGGCGACGTTCTGGCTCATCCAGGTGACGTAGGTGAGACCATCGGGCAGGATTTCGGAAAACTCCAGCACCGGGATGCCAGCCTTTTCGGCGTCACCGATGATGCGCTCGGTTTCGTTGCCACCGGTCTGCGCGTTCGCGATGACCACGGCGATGTCGCCGTTTTCGAGCACGCGCAGGGTCTCCAACAGCGTCGCGGGGGCGACATCTTGCCCCTCTTCGACAGCCTCCAAGAAAGCTGCGGGGGTGCTGTTGTGCATACCGAGCAGGTCGGTCAGGCGCAGCGCCACGGGCTCGGTCACAAGGATGTGGGTGTGCTCCTGCGCGGCCGCGAGCGCCGTGATCTCAGCGGTCAGCCCATCGAGGTCGGCGTCGAGCGCCGCGGCATTCATTTCGTAGTACGCGGCGTGCGGCGGGTCAAGCTCGCTGAGGTGTTCAGCGATGTCTGCGGCGAGACCCGCGATCACCGCAGGGTCGTACCAGACATGCTCATTGAAACCGACGATGTGGTTGTGGCCCGCGTGGTCGGCTTCGGCTTCGCCGCCATGCGCGTCCCCGTCTTCGTGAGCGTGTTCATCGTCGTGCGCGTGCTCGTCGTCGTGCGCGTGCTCGTCGTCATGAGCGTCGGCCTCATCCTCATCATGACCTTGGTTATCTTCACCACCATCGCCCGGGTAGTCCGGAGCAAACGAAACGGCCTCAATGACCGGGATGCCATCGGTCGTGACCAGCCCGGCGACGAACGCATCGTATCCGCCACCGTTGCTGACGATCAAGTCAGCACGGTTTACGACGAGCTTGTCTTTTGACGAAGGCTCGTACTCGTGCGGGTCTTGTGCAGCGGAGGAGATCAGTGAGGTGACCGCGACGTGCTCTCCGCCAATTTCTTCGACGATACTTCCGTACACACTCGTTGTAGTGACGACCTGCACACGGGCGTCGGTCGTCGCCGGCGCAGTGGAACAGCCCGCGAGGGTGAGAGCAGAGATGGCAAGTGCAGAGAGAGCGAGGACGCGGGGCATGCGTCGAGCTTAACGCTAATGAGAATCGTTATCAACTCGACTGGAGGGGCCCTTTACCCTGGAACGAGATCACGTAAGGGGACACCATGGTCAACACTCATCGGGGCAACGCATGAGTCCCGCGCCAACCACCATCACAATCACCGGCCGGCGCGGCTGGCAGCCACACAAGCACACGCTGACAATTGCGCTGATACCTCTCCTCGTGGGCGCGGCGATCATCGCCGTGTGGCTGGGCGCTGTCACGCTCTCCACCGGATCCCCCGTGGCCACGATCTTCGCGGTCAGTGCGCTCGCGCTTCTCGGCGTCGGCATTGGCATTCTCGCCGCAAAGGTGCGCGCCGCGCGCCCGCTCGTGGTGCGGGTGGCGGCCACCGCCGACACTGTGACGTTTGACGCTGGCGTCGGCGCCCGCACCCTGATGCGTTCGCTCGCTCCGATTGGCGTCATCATGCTCGCGAGCCTTATCGCGCTCCTGTTCCGCGGCGAGCTCTACGGCGATCAGGGTGACGCCATATTCTCCGGCGCTGGCCGCTTCGGCTCGGTGGTGTTCTTCGCCGTGAGCATTCTCGTGATTCCGCCCAGCCTCCGCGCGTGGCGCAGCGCCTCGGGCGCTTCGCTCACGCTGTCACGTGACGGCGTCACACTCTCAGGCCTGCGCACTGGCGGTTCGACAACATGGGCGAACATCGGAGGCACCTCGTTTGCCGCTGAGCGCGCTACCGTGCTCGCAAATACGGGAAGCTTCTCGTGGGGCTCTCGCGACCTCGCGAGCGACCCGGTGGTACTCGCCGATCTGATCACCCACTATGCGGAGAATCCCTCCGCGCGCGCCACCATTGGTTCCGGAACCATGGCACTGCTGCAGTCGGGTCGCTTCTAGTCGGCAAGCGCCGGGTGCAGGTGCTTCGTCTGAAGCGCGGCCAGCGCCTGGCGCCCGCCCGCCCGCAGACTCTCAGCAAGGGGCACGCCGGAGATGTGCGCGGCTAAAAACCCGGCCATAAACGCGTCGCCAGCACCATTCGTGTCGACGATGTGATCTATGGGTTCAGCGGCCGTGCGTACGATGACGCCATCGTCAGCGACCGCGATCGCCCCGTGCGCTCCGAGCGTGCACACAGCGATCTTGGGGCCGCGTTCAACACACGACCGAATGAGTGATTCGGGGTCGTCAGTGGCGTCGCCGTTCATGAAAACGATGTCGGCGTTGCGCAGAAACGGCTCGTGAAACTCCGCTGCGCCGTCGTAGTCATGCAGATCCACCCAGATCGTTGGCGGTGTTGGCGTCGCCCGCACCTGAGCGATCAGCGAGCGCCCGGTTTCGGTGAGGTCGATGACCGCGTGATCGGAACCACGGAGTGCTGTGAGCAGATTGGCTTGCTGCTCCGCGGAGGCAAGCGAGGGTGTTGCGAGGTACAGCGATACGCGTTCACCAGCCGGTGTCATCAGATTCAGATGCCGCTCCGTGCGGTCGGCTTCGTGCGCCATAACGGTGACACCCGCACCGCGGAGCGCGTCGGCCACACGGCGTCCATCGCCATCAGACGCCAACAGGGTGTGGAGTTCTACATCCAGCCCCGGCGACGTGAGATGCAGCGCTTTGCCAGCACTGGTTCCGCCCACCGCGTGCCAACGATCCTGCGCAAACTGCATGTGGGGCACGGGCTCGGGAAGATGGTCAAGGAGCACTATTTCGTTCCACGACGCGGGGCCAAAGATCACAACGCGTGCCGGCGAATCCGCCATGTCAGAAGTCTCGCGATGGGGTTGGAGCGCCTGCCGCATCGAAGCGCTCGCGGAGCTCCTGGATTCGGGGTGCGCGTCGCGGGATCTTAGCGAGAGCGGTAGACACGGTGCCCATCTTCGCACACACGCCGCCGAGCGGCGGATGAGGGCAAACACCCCACCCGCCGCGCGCAACTAGTGCGATAGTGCACCCTGCCTGCGGCGACGTAGCCAGAGCGCAAGCCCCATGGCTGCGACCGCGACGATACTCAGGGCTGGAACCATCGCCGTTCCGGTTGAAGCGAGTGGGGCGTTATTGCTACTTCCGCCACCGATTGCACCACCGGCCATCTCATCGTCGTTGCCAGCCCCTCCTCCGGGCCCTTCGCCATCCCCGCCGCCCGGGCCTTCGGCGCCGGATTCATTCGCCGATTCGTAGGGAAGGTGCGCGATAAAGACATCACCGGAGCCAGCATTGATTGCTCCTGCCGGCGCCCCATAGGTGAGCCCACTCAGCCAGACCGAACCGGGGGCGGCATACAAGTTGGGGTCATCCCATTCGTCAGCGCCATCACGTTCAAAGGAACCGAACTGCGTGAGCCGTCCAACCGCACCCGTCGCGGAAATTTCCGCGGTCACGATGTCGACGCTTCCCAAGGACTCCACCATCGCACCATACGAAACACCAACGACCATCAAGCCGCCGTCAGCCCCCAGAACGCCAGCAATTGCGCGGTCGTCTGTCGAGGTTCCGAACTGCGTCGTCCACTCGATCGCACCGTTTCCGTCAACCGCCGAAACATACATGTCGTGATCGCCGAGACTCTCGGCACCGAGGCTTCCCTTGGTATGACCCACCACGTACAGACCATCAGTGCGGGCCACCGCGGCCCACGCTTGATCGGTCTCCGTCGTGCCGAATTGCGTGAGCCATTCCTGGTCACCGCTTGCCGAGTACTTCGCGACATACGCATCCATGCCCCCGGCGCTGGTGGCCCCCGGCATCGCGCTTCCAGCGATACCGGTCACATAGGCGCCACCGTCAGCGGCGAGGCTCACGCCCTGGCCTTTGTCTTCACCCGTCGAGCCGAACTGATGAGCCCAGAGCATGGTTCCGTCATCACCAATGCGCAATACCAGCACGTCTTTGTCGCCTGCGTTCGGCGCAGCAGCAGAACCACCGGTGTAGCCGGCCAAGTAGGCCCCGCCTGCGCCGTCCGAGGCCACCGCGTAGGCTCGATCGGCTGCTCCCTCATCGCCAAAGCGTGTTATCCACTGTTGCTGACCGTCGGCGTCGAGCGCAGCGGCAAAGACTTGGTCGCTTGTTCCCGGAGCGCCGGTGCCATCGGATCGGGTGTAGCCCGCAACGATCAACCCACCTGCACCATGAGGCACGATGCCGTAGGCGCGGTCGTTGGCCCCGGTCGCCACCTGGGAGGTCCACATGACTGCCCCAGAAGCATCGCGGCGTTGCACGAAAATGTCCGTTCCGCCGCGGGTAGCGATCCCTCCAAACGTATCGGCCGCCGTGACGGCAACCACGGTTCCACCGTCAGCGAGCTCGAGGATGCCGCTGGCGCGGTCATCACCAGCGCTCCCCAGCAGCTCGGCATCCCATTGCGGCGGTGGTGTGGTGCGGAGATACCCGTTCAGATCCACGATGCCGTCGCGGAACGCGGGCTGCCACAGCCCCCAGTCATGGCCACCATCCATCACGCGCAATTCTGCGGTAACGCCCGGGGTGCGACGCGCCGCTGTGTAGACAAGATGTGTGGCCATGTCGAGATCGTGACGTGCATCCACCGGGTCAGGATTTGGCCATTCGTCGTCGCCCACGCCCAAGTACAAGTGAACCGGCAGCGTCGGGTCAAAATCGGCGAGCGCCTGCTCGTATGACAATGCCTCATAGCGGGTCTGGTCGTACAACGCATCGCCAATGCCGTACGCGCCATATTCACGGGCCGACGAGTCGGCGGGCGGTGCGTCCTGGTAAGCAGCCGGACTCAGGATCAGGCCCGCTGAAAACGTCTCCTGGTGCGCAAGGGTGAAGCGCAATGCCCCTGCTCCACCCATGGAGTATCCACCCACAGCCCGGGCAAGACGATCGTCGACCGTCCGATAATTCTCGTCAATATAGGTGACGAGGTCTGTGGCGAGGGCGGTTTCGACGGGCGAGCCCGCTCCTTCCGACCCGGTGTAGAGGGAATCGGTGTACCAATTGCCGCGGTCAGACCACGGTGCGTCGGGCATGACAACGATCATCGGCGCGATCTCCCCATCCGCGATGAGCTGGTCAAGGTCACCTTTTACTTGCTGCCACGCAGCCATGGTGTCACCGCGCCCGTGCAGCAGATAGAGCGTGGGATATCGCTCGTCAGACTCGGTATATCCGGGCGGGGTATAGATCGCGAAGTCAACGATGCCAGCGGCCGTCGCTGGGGCCTGCCCGGTAGTAATTTCACCGCCGTCCGCCGCATGAGCCGACATGGGCATTGCGAGAACACCAAGCGCGAGAGTCGCCGCGCCGACCGCAGCTATGACCGCGCGGCGCGCAGGAGGTTTGGGCATGACAGCTCCTCATTGAACCGAAATCAAGCATGAAATTGGAAACGTTTCCAACGCCGTATTGAGTTCAAGTCTCCCATGAGGCGCCACAATCGTCAACGGGGAGCAGTCAACCGCCGTCCGCCAGGTCAGGAGGCTCGCGATGGGGTCGCTGCTTCACGTTCCCGCAACGCTCGAGTCATACGAAAACGGGGTGTCTCCGCTGCTATGAGCGGTGGAGACACCCCGTTTTCGTCTAACTCAGTCGAGCAGGAGCGCGGGCTCCTCGAGGATCGACGCGACATCGGCAATGAAGCGGCTCATGCCGTCGCCATCGATAACGCGGTGGTCGAACGAACCCGACACCGTCGTCACCCAGCGCGGGCGCACTTCACCGTCAACAACCCACGGCTTTTGCGTGATCGAGCCGAGCGCCACAATGCCAGCCTCACCCGGGTTGATGATCGGGGTTCCGGCATCCATCCCAAACACGCCAATGTTGGTGATCGTGATGGTGCCCTGCATCTGCTCGGCGGGCGTCGTCTTGCCTTCGCGTGCGGTGAGCGTGAGCTTCTCCAGGGCGCACGCCAGGTCGCGCAGCGACATATTCTGAGCGTCCTTAATGTTCGGCACGACGAGGCCACGCGGCGTCGCGGCAGCGATACCGAGGTTGACGTAGTTACGCACCACGATCGACGCACCATCTTCACCGTCGACCCACGCGGCGTTCACCATGGGCGTGCGCTGAGCGGCCCAAATAACGGCGCGAGCCATGATCAGCAGCGGCGAAACGCGAATGTCAGCGAAATCGGGCGAGGCCTTGAGGCGCTTCACGAGCTCCATCGTGCGCGACGCGTCAACGTCTTTCCACACGGTGACGTGCGGCGCCGAGTAGGCCGATCGCACCATCGCGGCGCTCGTCACCTTGCGCACACCGCGCACCGGAATCGTCTCTTGGCGGTCGCCCGTAGAACCCGGAGCAGCGGAACCATGAGCTTCCGGCGCCGAGGGAGCGACCGGAATCGTCTCCTCGCGCACGACGCCCCACTCCGGCGTTTCAATGTTGCGGAAAACACTCGCTTGCGACGCATGGCCCATGACATCGTCGCGGGTCACTTCGCCGGCGGCACCCCTGCCCGCAACCTGCGTGAGGTCGACGCCGAGATCGCGCGCCAGCTTACGGATCGGCGGCTTCGCGATAACACCAGCCGTCGAAATAACCGGGTCTTGCACGACCTTGCGGCGACGCGACTTCACTTCACCCGCGGTTCCGTAGCCCACCAGAACGGAGCCACCTCCCTCGGCGGCGGGGGCAGGAGTCTTGGCGGCTGGGGCCGGGGCTGCAGAACCATCGGTCACGGTGATGATCGGCGCACCCACTTCGATCGTGACGCCCTCCGCAACCAGCAGTTCGCCAATGGTTCCGGCGAACGGCGACGGCAGCTCAACGAGCGACTTCGCCGTCTCAATCTCAACGAGCACGTCGTTGACGGCGACGGTGTCGCCGGGCTTGACGCGCCACGACACGATTTCAGCCTCGGTGAGACCTTCACCAACGTCGGGCAGGTTGAACGTCTGAGTCGTCATGATTTCTCCGATCAGTACGCGAGAACGCGGTCGACGGCTTCGAGCACGCGGTCGGGATCAGGCAGGTAGGTGCCCTCGAGTTTGGCGGGTGGGAACGGGGTGTCAAAGCCCGAAACGCGAATCACGGGGGCTTCGAGTGAGTAGAACGCGCGCTCCATGACGGTCGCGGCAACCTCGCTACCAACCGAGACGTTGCCCGGTGCCTCCTGCGCGTAGACCATGCGGCCGGTCTGGCGCACCGAGTCGAGAATCGGGGCGTAGTCGATCGGTGACAGCGAACGCAGGTCGATGACTTCGCAGCTGATGCCCTCCGACTCGGCGAGCACGGCGGCCTGCAACAGCACCGACACCATCGCGCCGTGACCGACGAGGGTGACGTCAGTGCCGCGGCGAACGAGGCGGCTGGAGTGCGTCGCGAGCGCCGACGATTCGAGGTCAACCTCGCCCTTTTGCCAGTAGCGGCTCTTGGGTTCCATGAAGATCACCGGGTCGTTCGACGCGATGGCCTCCTGAATCATCCAGTACGCATCGTTCGGCGTCGACGGGCTGATCACGCGCAGACCAGGAGTGTGCGCGAAGTACGTCTCGGGGCTCTCCTGATGGTGCTCAACCGCGCCAATGTGGCCGCCGTACGGAATACGGATGACCACGGGGAAGGTGACGGAACCTTCGTGACGGTTCGTGAGTTTGGCCAGCTGCGAGGTGATCTGGTCGAACGCCGGGAAGACGAACCCGTCGAACTGAATCTCAACGACCGGGCGGAACCCGGTCATCGCGAGACCAATCGCGGTGCCGACAATGCCCGACTCAGCGAGCGGAGTGTCCAGCACGCGCTGCTCACCAAACTCAGCCTGCAGCCCCTCGGTGACGCGGAAGACGCCGCCGAGCGGGCCAATGTCTTCACCCATCAGCAAAACGCGGGGGTCATTCTGCATGGCGGCGCGCATGCCAGCGTTCAATGCCTTAGAAAAGGTCATCGTGGTTCCGCTCATGCTGCACCCCCTTCGAACGACTCTTCATATTCGGCCAGCCACTGCTGTTGCTCGACCATGAGCGGGTGGTCGTCGGTGTAGACGTGGTCGAACATGAGCTCGGGGCCGGGGTTCGGCAATTCGAGCGTGCGGCGACGAATGGCGGCGCTGAAGTCGCGCGACTCTTCTTCAACGCTTTCGAAGAACTCCGTCGTCGCGCCGCGGTTTTCGAGGAAAGCGCGCATGCGGGCGATCGGATCGCGCTCCGCCCACGACTCTTCTTCGGCCTTCGTGCGGTACTTCGTGGGGTCATCGCTCGTGGTGTGCGCGCCACGGCGGTAGGTGACCGCCTCGATCGCCTGCGGTCCGCGGCCGGCGCGCGCCTCATCGAGAGCGAAGCGGGCGACGGCGTAGCTCGCGAGCACGTCGTTGCCGTCAACCTCGAACGAGGGCATGTATCCGGCGGCACGCTCGTGCAGCGGCGTACGCGACTGGCGGCTCACCGGCACCGAAATGGCCCACTGGTTGTTCTGCATGAAGAACACGGTGGGGGCCTGGTAGCTCGCGGCAAAAACCATGGCTTCGTGAACGTCGCCCTGGCTGGACGAGCCGTCGCCGTAGTAGACCATGACGGCTTCGTCGGTGTCGACGTTGCCGGTGCCACACTTGCCGTCGAAGACGAGACCCATGCCGTAGCCCGCGGCGTGCAGGGTTTGCGAGCCGAGCACGAGCGTGTAGATGCGGGTGTTGCCGTTCTTCGGGTCGGTGGGATCCCACCCGCCGTGCGAGAGTCCGCGCATCAGGCGAATGATGTCAACGACATCGACGCCACGAATCTTCGCGACGACGTGCTCGCGGTACGACGGGAAAAGCGTGTCTTGGCTACGGGCGGCGAACGCCGAACCAACCTGCGCCGCCTCCTGGCCGAAGCTTGGCGGCCAAAGAGCAAGCTGGCCCTGACGCTGCAGGTTCGTCGCTTCGCGGTCGAAGCCGCGCACGATGACCATTTCATGGTAGAACTGCTCAAGCTGGGCGTCGCTCAGCGCATCGATAATCGGACGGAACTGTTCAGCGGCTTCGGTCGGCGCAAACGTGCCATCAGCGGCGAGGACGCGGACGAGACCGGGTGTATTCGTTCGGGTCACAGTTCTACGCTAGCCCCCGCACCGGGTGGCCTTCTGGGAGGGTATCTACAACGGATCGCGCAATATGCACGACAACGTCAATAGATTCCGCCTCACCAATCGAGACACGCAGGCCCTCACCCGCGAACGGGCGCACGATCACGCCACCCGCTTCGAACGCGGCGGCGGCAGCCATCGTGTCGTCGCCGAAGGCAAGCCAAACGAAGTTGGCTTCGGAATCTGGAACCATGATGCCGGCACCGCGGAGAGCGGAAATGAGCTGGGTGCGACGTTCGACGAGAACGGCGACGCGCTGCTTCAGCTGGGCCTCGTTGTCGAGGCTCACGAGGGCCGCGGTTTCCGCCTGCGCCGTGACCGACAGCGGGATCGCGGTCGAGCGTGCGGCGTCAAGAATGCGTGCGTTGCCGATGACGTAGCCGACGCGGAGTCCGGCGAGGCCGTAAGCCTTCGAGAACGTGCGCAGCACGACGACGTTGGGGAATTCGGTGAGGATGCCGTCGCGAATACCGTCGACGGCGTCGTCTGCCGTGACGAATTCGGCGTACGCCTCGTCGAGCATGACGAGCACGTCACCCGGCACTTTCGCAAGGAATGCCCGCACCGCGGCGGTGGAAATGGTTCCGCCCGTCGGGTTGTTCGGCGTGCAGAGGATGATCGCGCGGGTGTTGTCGGTGATGGCCGCGGCCATTGCGTCGAGGTCGTGCGCGAAGTCGGCGGTGAGTGGAACCTTGACGCTCGTTGCGCCGGGAACGAGCGTGAGGCCCGGGTAGGCCTCGAACGAGCGCCACGCGAAGATCACATCGTCGCCGGGGCCGGCGACCGCGAGCAGGAGCTGCGCGATGAGGGCGACGCTGCCGGAGCCGACGTGCACCTCGTCGCTCGACACACCGTACTTCTCGGCGAGGCGGGCACGCAGTCGCGCCGCGGAGGCGTCGGGGTAGCGGTTGATGGTGATTTCGCCACGGATCGCGTCGATGACGGCGGGCAGTGGTTCAAACGGGTTCTCGTTGCTCGACAGCTTAAACGCGTCGGCGCCGGCCTGCTTGCCCTGCTTATACGGGGGAAGCGAGGCGATTTCGGGGCGGACACGTACCGGAGCGGGGGTTGAGGCTTCGTTGGTCACGAGGGCGAGTCTATTGCGCGGTCTATTCCCGCGTCAGCATGTCTACGCGCTCGGCGGCGTTGTGGCGTCATATTCGGTCGTGGTTGAGGGGTGTGGCCCGGTGACCGGAACAGTGCGTGCGGCTTCGTTGCGGATCGCCATACGCTCGAGGCGTTCTCAATGAGGAGGAATCATGATCGAAACGGGCGATGTCGCCGTTATTACGGGCGCGGCGTCGGGGATTGGCGAGGCACTGGCCCGCCAGCTGGCTACCGCCGGCCGGAGGGGAGTGCTGCGCCGTCGGGTGATGCGCTTCGTGACCGAATGCAGGAGTTTGTCGCTGCGGGTCTGCAGCCGGCGGAGGCTGCACGCATCATTCTTGATGGCGCGGCGGCGGGTGATCTGTGGATCTTCACCGACCCGTCGCGTGCCGACGAAATGCTGACCGAACGCACGACGCGCATTCTGCGGCGTGAGGCTTATGCCGTTGAGGTTGTCGACGCTTCGTAGGGGTGTGGGGAGCGTTCACGCGCCCAACCGCGCACAGAAGCCCGAGTTAAGTCGGGGAATCCTGTGGCCGTTGCCAGGGTCGGCGTGGCAGACTCGTGGGCACTATGCGATTCATCACTCGTGTTGTCATTAACGCCTTCGCCCTGTGGGTTGTCACGCTGTTGCCCTGGCTGAAGGTTTCCATCGTGCCGTTCGCTCCGGCAGAAAACCTGCAGCTCGTGCTGACTCTCCTGGCTGTTGGCGCGGTGTTCGCTGTCGTCAACACCGTCATCGGCACGATCATCAAGATCGTCGCGTTTCCGATCTACCTGTTGACGCTCGGCTTGGTCTCGTTCTTGGTGAACGGCCTGCTGCTGTGGATCACGGCCTGGCTCACCACCCCGTGGGGTTGGGGCCTGCGCGTCGAAGACTTCTGGTGGGGCGTCGCCGCCGCCGTTGTGATCTCGCTCATCAACTTCGTGATGGGCATCATCCTGCGCCCCCAGCTGAAGAAGCGCTAAACCCCGCTCTGTCGCGTCCTCGCTCAACTGTCAGTGTGGGTGGTGGCCGACGGTGTCTGCTGACAGGCTCGGTGTTGGTACTTGCTGCTGGACGTGACTCATCGCTCAACTGACCGCGTTTGCGTGTGTCTTGCGC
>NZ_JBNTKF010000016.1:0-58197 GCF_050408675.1 Microbacterium daqui
GCGCGGGAGTGCGCGTCGTTGAAGCCCCACACATCCGTTACCGGCCCGCGGGCAAAGACGACCGGATCGATGCCCGCACCGCCGCGACCGCGGTTCTCCCGATGGATATTGAACGCCTCGCGGACCGCAAAGCCGGGCCGGAGCGCGACGCGATCCAGATCCTCCTCACTGCCCGCACCGACATGACCCGGGAACGCACCCAAGCAATCAACGCACTCAACGCGCTGACGCGCCGCTTCGATCTCGGCATCGACACCCGCCGCGCCCTGACCGCCACCCAAATCACCCGCATCGCGGCCTGGCGCACCCGCAGCAGCGACGCGATCGATACCCGCACCGCCCGCGCGGAAGCCATCCGTCTCGCGACCCGCATCCGCGCACTCACCACCGACATCAACCGGAACAAGACCGAGCTCGCTGGCTGGACCACGACCCTCGCCCCGCAACTGATCGCCGAACCCGGCATCGGACCCGTCAGCGCGGCCCAGTTCCTCGCGTCCTGGTCACACCCCGGCCGCATCCACTCCGAAGCCGCGTTCGCCCGCCTCGCCGGAGTCGCCCCGAAACCCGCATCCAGCGGCAACAAAACCCAACACCGCCTCGACCGCGGCGGCGACAGACGCCTCAACGCGGCCCTGCACCGCGTCATCATCACCCGATGGCGATCACACCCCGAAACCCTCACCTACGCCGCCCGCCGCCGAGCAGACGGAGACACCGACCGCAACATCCGACGCAGCCTCAAACGACTCCTCGCCCGACACATCTACCGCCTCCTCGAAAACGGTTGACAAACATAGAAGCTTCGGGCGAAACCGGGCACCAAAAATACCTAGAAGCGAACCATCGCCTGCATGACGATCCAACCGATGATGGCGATCGCGACGATGAGAACAGACGCCCAATTGACGCCACGACGCAGACGACGACCACCAGAGGCGACACCCTTCGGCCCGAGATAAGGGTTCGGCGGACGAGAACCAGAAGGAACGGCATGCGCTGCCTGCGCGACCGTCACGCCCATCGCGGCACCGACGTTCGGCTGGTACCCCGCACCACCCGAGGCATCGCCCGGCACCGCACCAGAACCAGGCACCCCGGCAAACGAAGCCGGACCCGTGATTCCTTCCAGACGCAACCGATCATCACGCCAGCGCTCCCACTGATCGACCTTCGTCAGGAACGAATCGATCACCGAATACATCCACGCCCACATGCGCGGTTCGAGCGTCACGAGATTGCGCTTCGAATAGAAATACACCCAGTCATCGATGATCTCGACATCAAGCTCGGCGGCATTGTCAATGAAGCGCACCATGACATCCGGCGTGAACAGATACAGCGCATCACGCTCGTACCCCGACGGGCAGTACAGCCGGAAATACCGGTTGAAATCACCCTCGAGACTGAGACTCTGATCCTTGTCGAAATGAATCGGGAGATTGGAACCAAAGAATCCGTTGTTGCCCTCGGCATCAAGCACGATATGCGGTAGTAGATTCTCCAAACGCACCGCGATGTAACCCCAGTGGTGCGTTTGCTGCGACTTACCCGACCCGGTCGTGTACTGATAGTTGCCGAACTCCACGGGCCGCACCGCCGTCGTACGTAACACACTCGTGTGTAAGCGACCACTGCCGACATCGAACAGCATGCCGTTGTACTTACTCGTGTGCTTGCCGACGAAAGCCAGGCCATTCGCCTTCGCGAACGCCCACAGATGCAACGACTGGTTAAAGTTTGCGCTGTAGACGAGCCACGAAATCGTGCCCACGACCACCGCGCCGACCAACGCGAACACAATCATCGAAACCACGGCACCGCCGCCATGGCTCATCACACCGCCGAGCATGAGGCCCGCGAAGCCACCGAACAACAGCCCGCCAACACCCCACAGCAGCGCATTATTCGTCGGTGCTTCCGGCGTCTTACGGAATTCTGCGGTCCATTCCGGGCTGATCGGGCCGGTCAAAAGTTCTGGATGCAACGGGCCGCGAGCCCAGCGTTGATCACGTGTCATGTGTGTCCCCCTACGATCCGATCGTAGTCACCCACCTGAAAATCAGCCGTTGATTGTGTCCGCGTCGGCCGTCAATAAAGCCCCGGCCGGCAACTCCCACGCTTCCAACCGCTCATCGGCAAGGAGCGCCGCAATCAGCTCAGCACTGCCCCCGACGACCGTCGAATCCCAATCAATTTCACTCACCACGATCCACGCCTCATCGGCCGGCCACAGCAGCGCCGGGCTGTGCGTGCGCGACGTGTGATGCGGATCCTGCCAGAGCACCGACTCCTGCCACGTCGGGTACGCAAACACTCCGGGGGACGCAGAAAACAACACGTACTCCCGGCCCGGCAACTCCAGCCGTGGCCCCCGCGACACATCGTCGGCGACGATTCCCGGTTGCCACACCTCCTTGCCGTACGGATTGTTCATCATCGACTTGCGAATGCGCGACAAAAACGACGCGTGCGGCGTCTCACCACCCGAAGCGCTATCGATCGGACGCAAAGACCCGACCAAATCGCCCCACCCCGCCCACACCGCCGCGAAACCCGAACGCGGAGTCGAGGTGTGCTCGACCGCCGTCTGCACGATCGCCGCGAGCAGTTCCGGCTCCAAGAATCCTTGTTCGCCACCCGTGTATTCGGCCCCATTCGGCCCCAACGCGTCCTGATACGGTTCCGCAGCCGTCGTCAACGCATGCCACTGCGCCAAAGCGTGCATCGTGGTTCCGAACGCCTCGGCCGTCTTCTCCCACGAAACGCGAGAGTCAACAAATTGCGCAATCACGCGGCGAGAGTCGTCATCCGACATCCGAGCGATGTCGTCGGCAGACGGAACCACGCCACCGGGCAGCGTACGCCGGGTGGCGGGATGAAAAATGCGGGCGTACGCCTCGAAATCCCGGGGAACGACCATGTGCATGGAGTGATCCTGCGTCCAGTCATCGCTGAGACGCGCCGCGATCCAGTCGGCCACCGCAACATCACTCTGCCAGTGCATGGCAACACTCTAGTGATGCAGGATGCGCAAAAAGATATCGCTTCGGCGTCTTTGCTAGCCATGCGCCCGAGCGACCGGTAGGTTCAGTAGTCACTCGAGAAGGTGCGTGAAAAGGCGCATCAGGAGGGATTCACAGCAGAATGCAAAAATCACGAGGACGCCTAGCGGCGGTCATCGCGGGCGTAGCTGTCATGACTCTCGCACTGGGCGCATGTGCCCAGTCTGAGCGCGATGACACGGGTGGCTCGAACGGTGACGGCGGCGACAGCGGCATTGACAGCACGTTTGTTTTCGGTGCATCGAGCGACCCGGCCACCCTGGACCCGGCGTTCGCACAGGACGGCGAAACCTTCCGTGTCGCACGTCAGATCTTCGAAGGTCTTGTCGGCACCAAGCCCGGCACGGCAGACGCCGCCCCCCTGCTCGCAGAGAGCTGGGAGACCGCAGAAGACGGTCTGAGCACCACGTTCAAGCTGAAGGAGGGCGTCAAGTTCCACGACGGCGAACCCTTCAACGCAGAAGCCGTGTGTGCAAACTTTGACCGCTGGTACAACTGGGAGGGCTTGGCAGCGTCCGAGGCTCTCGGCTACTACTACAACAAGCTCTACAAGGGCTACGCATCCGACCCGTCGACCGCGGTCTACGAGTCGTGCGAACCCGATGGTGACTACTCGGTGACCGTGAACCTGGCGAAGCCCTTCGCCGGATTCGTGCCGTCGCTGAGCCTGCCCGCCTTCTCGATGCAGTCGCCGAAGGCGCTGGAAGAGTTCGGCGCTGACGACGTGGGAGGCACCGCTGAGGCGCCGACGATGTCGGAATACGGCAAGGGACACCCGGTCGGAACCGGTCCGTTCAAGTTCGAATCGTGGTCGCCGGGTGAGAACGTCACCCTGACCGCTAACGAGGACTACTGGGGCGACAAGGGTCAGATCGAAGAGATCATCTTCCGCGTGATCGACGACCCGACGGCTCGCCGTCAGGCACTCGAGTCGGGTTCCATCGACGGTTACGACCTCGTTGGCCCCGCAGACTCGAAGGCTCTCGAAGACGCCGGCTACAAGATGGTTTCGCGCCCGCCATTCACCATCCTCTACCTGGCGTTCAACCAGGCGATTCCTGAGCTGCAGAACCCGAAGGTTCGCGAGGCTATCTCCTACGCGATCGACAAGGACGCCCTGATCTCGCAGGTTCTGCCTGAGGGAACACAGAAGGCAACGCAGTTCATGCCGCCGGTTGTCAACGGCTACAACGAAGACATCACGACGTACGACTACGACCCCGAGAAGGCGAAGGCGCTGCTGGCAGAGGCCGGCTACACCGAAGCCAACCCGCTGAAGCTTGACTTCAACTACCCGGTCAACATCTCGCGTCCGTACATGCCAGACCCCGAGCAGATCTTCACGGTTCTGTCGACGCAGCTGAACGAGGTCGGAATCCAGACCACGCCGATTTCGAACGAGTGGGTTGACTACCTCGACCTCACCACCGGAACCAGCAACCACGGAATCCACCTCCTCGGTTGGACGGGTGACTACAACGACACCGACAACTTCGTCGGCGTCTTCTTCGGTCAGAAGGGTAACGAGTGGGGCTTCGACAACCCCGAGCTGTTCGCTGCCCTCGACAAGGCACGTGGCATCGCTGACCTTGACGAGCAGACCGCTCTGTACAAGGACATCAACGAGCAGGTTGCTCTGTTCATCCCGGGTGTGCCGCTGGCTCACCCCGCTCCGACGCTCGCATTCAGCGACCGTGTTGAGAGCTTCCCGGCAAGCCCGGTCAACGACGAGGTCTTCAACGAAATCGTCCTGACCAAGTAAGTCGGAGTGGTGGGGAGGTTCACGCCTCCCCACCACTAATCTCACAACACGGGAGTTTGCGTGCTGCGAACCATTGGAAAGAGGATCCTTCTCCTCGTCCCCACTCTTTTCGGATTAAGCCTTCTATTGTTTTTCTGGGTCCGCGCCCTTCCGGGCGGACCAGCCGTTGCCCTTCTCGGTGAGAAGGCAACACCCGAAGCTGTTGAGCGGATTAACGCGCTGTACGGCTTCGACCGCCCCATTTACGAGCAGTACTTCACGTGGATGGGTCGCCTCCTGCAGGGAGACTTCGGTAACTCCATCAAGACCGGTCGCCCGGTGCTTGAAGAGTTCTTCAACCGCTTCCCCGCCACCATTGAACTTTCCATCCTTGCCCTGATCTTCGCGGTCGGCATCGGTGTTCCGCTCGGTTACTGGGCTGCACGCCGCCACGGCAAGTGGAGCGACCACGCTGCTGTGGTCTTCAGCCTCATCGGCATCACCATTCCAGTGTTCTTCCTCGCGTTCATGCTGAAGTACGTTTTCGCTGTTCAGCTGGGTTGGCTGCCGAGTGACGGCCGCCAGAACCCGCGTATTGACGCGACACACGTCACCGGCTTCTACGTGTGGGACGGCATAATCACCGCGGAGTTTGACGCCGCGTGGGATGCGTTTGCGCACCTGATCCTGCCGGCTGTCGCCCTCGGAACCATTCCGCTCGCCATCATCGTGCGCATCACCCGCGCTTCGGTGCTGGAAGTGCAGAACGCCGATTACGTTCGCACGGGTCGCGCGAAGGGTATCTCGACGTCGACGCTGCGCGGACGCTTCATCATGCGCAACGCGATGCTCCCGGTCGTCACCACGATCGGTCTGCAGACGGGTCTACTGATCTCCGGCGCTGTCTTGACGGAGACGGTGTTTGCCTTCCCTGGTATTGGTTCCTTCCTCGCCACGGCCATCTTCACCAGAGACTTCCCCGTGCTCCAGGGCTTCATCATCTTCATCGCCATCGCTTACGCGCTCATCAACCTGCTTGTTGATATCTCGTACAGCCTGATCGACCCGCGCGTGCGCGTTCAGTAAGGAGGCTGACATGACTAACGCACTCCCCCCGCACCCGCAGCCTGAAGCGTCGACCGGCCTGCCCGAAACGGCCGTTGTTTCCACGACCGACAAGGAACGCACGGGCGGCTTCTGGCAAGACACCTTCCGTCGCTTGCGTCGCAACCCGGTCGCCTGGATCGGCGCCGCGATCGTCTTGATCTTCGTGATCATTGCGGCGCTCGCGCCGTGGATAGCGCCCTACCCCGAGACGGCACTACCCGGCGCGAAGCACATCACGCCGACGCACATCCCGGGTCCGGGCGAGCTCCCCGAGTTCCCGCTCGGCCTCGACCGCTTCGGTGGCGACGTGCTCTCCAAACTCATTTGGGGTGCACGAGCATCGCTCATGATCGGTGTCATCTCGACCGCATTCGGTCTGCTCGGCGGCCTGCTGCTCGGCTTCTTGGCCGGCATGTTCGGTGGCTGGGTCGACAACGTGCTGATGCGCTTCGTCGACATTCTGCTGTCGGTTCCGAACCTGCTGCTCGCTGTCTCGATCGCCGCTATCCTCGGCCAGAGCCAGTTCGCGGTCATGATCGCTATCGGTGCCAGCCAGGTGCCGATCTTCGCGCGCCTGCTTCGTGCGTCGATGCTGCAACAGCGTTCGAGTGACTACGTGCTGTCGGCACAGACGCTCGGTCTCGGCCGGGGCCGCATCACGATGAGCCACGTGCTGCCGAACTCGATCGGACCGGTCATCGTGCAGGGCACCCTGTCGCTGGCCACCGCCGTTATCGACGCCGCAGCGCTGAGCTTTCTCGGTCTTGGTGGCGGTCGCCCGGAGACGGCTGAATGGGGTCGCATGCTGACCTACGCTCAGGCCGAACTCGCGATCGCACCGCAGCTCGCGTTCTTGCCCGGTATCTGTATCGCCGTCACGGCGCTCGGCTTCACCCTGTTCGGTGAATCCCTGCGTGAGGCCATGGACCCCCGCACCCGCGCGCGATAGAAAGTACTCACATGACTACCAATGAAGAATCGCGCACGCCGCTGTTGACGGTGCGAGACCTCGCGGTTGATTTCCAGACCACCGACGGCGTCGTGCACGCGGTCGAAGGTGTCGACATCGACGTGTATCCCGGTGAGACGGTCGCCATCGTGGGCGAGTCCGGCTCGGGTAAGTCGACGACGGCGATGGCCGTCATCGGCTTGCTCGCGAAGGGCGGAACCGTTGCCAAGGGCAGCATTACGTTCGACGGTCGTGAGCTGGTCGGGTTGAGCGAAAACGAGCTCCGCAAGGTGCGCGGCAATCAGATCGGCATGGTTCCGCAAGACCCGATGTCGAACCTGAATCCGGTCGCCAAGATTGGCACACAGATCGCTGAGACCCTGCTCGCGCACGGTCAGGCGACGCGCCAGAACGTGAACCAGCGTGTTGTCGAAACGCTCACCGCCGCGGGCCTGCCCGACGCCGAGCGCCGTGCAAAGCAGTACCCGCACGAGTTCTCCGGCGGTATGCGCCAGCGCGCGCTCATCGCGATCGGCCTGGCCTGCCAGCCGCGTTTGCTCATTGCCGATGAGCCGACGAGCGCGCTGGATGTGACCGTGCAGCGCACGATTCTGGATCAGATTGCGACGATGACGCAGGAGATCGGAACCAGTGTGCTGCTGATTACGCACGACCTCGGGTTGGCAGCAGAACGCGCCGCCCGCGTCGTCGTGATGCACCGCGGACGCGTTGTCGAGCAGGGACCGGCGCAGGAGATTCTGAACAACCCGCAGCACCCGTACACGCAGGCGCTTGTGAAGGCCGCGCCGTCGGTCGCCGCGGCGCGGTTGCAACCGCAGGCGTTCGTTACCGAGCGTGCCGCTGATGAAACAGGTGCACCAGTCGACAACATTGTCGAGATCGAGGGCCTCACGAAGGTCTACCCGAAGCGCGGCAGCAAGGAAGACTTCTACGCCGTTAAGGACGTATCGCTATCGATTCCGCGCGGCGAGACCGTCGCGATCGTGGGCGAGTCGGGGTCGGGCAAGACCACGACCGCACGCATGCTGCTCAAGGTGATCGAACCGACCGCCGGTGTGATGCGCTTCGACGGCCAGGACGTCGCTCACCTGAGGGGCAAGGAGCTGCGGTCGTTTAGGCAGAAGGTGCAGCCGATCTTCCAGGATCCGTACTCAAGCCTGAACCCGATGTTCACGATTGAGCGCATCATCGCTGAGCCGCTGGAGTTCTACAAGCGCGGCAACTCGTCACAGCGCCGGGCCAAGGTACGCGAGCTCATGGACGCGGTGGCGCTGCCGACCTCGATGCTGCACCGCTATCCGTCGGAGCTTTCCGGTGGTCAGCGTCAGCGCGTCGCGATCGCGCGGTCGCTTGCCCTCGACCCCGAACTCATCGTGTGTGATGAGCCGGTGTCAGCGCTTGACGTGCTCGTGCAAGACCAAATTCTGCGACTGCTCGGCGACCTGCAGCGCGAACGCGGACTCAGCTACCTGTTCATTTCGCACGACCTCGCCGTCGTGCGCCTGATCAGTGACTACGTGTGCGTCATGAAGGACGGCGAACTGGTTGAAGCGGCCTCGTCGGAGGAGATCTTCACCAACCCGCGCGATCCCTACACGCGTCGCCTGCTCGCATCGATCCCCGGCAACGAGCTCAAGATCGCGTAGTGCACTCGCCCCGACCCCTCCGGTCGGGGCGTTTCACTAAACCAGTCGAAAACCCGCGCCCCGCACGGTCTCAATGCGGTCGGTGCCGATCTTCTGGCGCAAGTACCCGACATACACATCGGCGACGTTCGAGCCCGGGTCAAAGTCGTAGCCCCACACGCGGCTCAGCAGCTGTTCGCGGCTGAGCACTTGCCCTGCGTGCCGAATGAACTCCTCGGCGAGCGCGAATTCGCGCGCCGACAGTTCGACCGACGTCTCCCCCACGTGCACGCGGCGGGTGCGAACGTCGAGCGACAAATCTCGGTGCGAGAGCTCTTGCGAGACGACCTGATCCTGGTTCCGCATGCGCAGTCGAATGCGTGCCAGCAGTTCGTCGAACCGGAACGGCTTGCCCAGGTAGTCGTCGGCGCCCGCCTCGAGCCCCGCGACCGTGTCGTTGAGGTCAACGCGGGCCGTCAGCATGATCACCGGAATGCGGTTGCCAGAACCACGCAGCTCGTCGAGCACCGCGAAGCCGTCTTTGCCCGGCATGTTGATGTCGAGCACGAGCAGGTCAAACTCGCCGGTCTGCGCGAGCGCGAGAGCATCGGAACCATTGGTCGCGACCTGCGTCGCGAAGCCTGCGGCCCGCAGGCCCTTGCTGATGAAGCCAGAAATTCGCTCTTCGTCATCGGCGATGAGAATCGACGCCATGGGCGGGAGTCCTTTCGGGGTGGGTGAGGCGAGGCAGGGAGAGGTAAAAGAGGGAGCCGGGTCCGTTCGGTGGGTCGGTCACGCCCGCCGTGCCGCCATGGGCACGCGCGATGACATCGACAATGTTGAGGCCGAGGCCACTGCCGCCAGCCTCCGAGCGGTAGAAGCGCTCAAAGATCGTCTCGCGGTTCTCGAGAGGCACACCGGAACCATGGTCACGCACCCAGAGATAGACGGTGTCATCCTGCACGGTGCTGCCCATTTCGAGCTGGCCGCCGCCGTGCGTCACGCCATTTTGTGCGAGCTGGAGCAGCGCCTGCGTAATGCGTGCCGGGTCGACCGGGAAGACGACGTCGGCGATGGGGCCCGCCGTCACGGTTGCGCCCTCGATGCCCTCGGCCTTGCGGATGATCTGGTGCATGAGGTCGCTGGCGTCCACCGCAACGGGTGAAATCGGGGCGGGGCCATGCAAGCGCGCAGCCGACGCGAGATCCTGCACGAGCTGCGCCATGCGGTCGAGCTCGTCGATCGCGAGGTCTTGCGTGTCACGCACGTCGGCCGGGTCGAGGGGATCCATCACTTCGAGATACCCGCGCACGATCGTCATCGGGGTTTTCAGCTCATGACCAACGTCGCTCACGAGCTGCCGCTGCGAGTCCATCGCAGCGTCCAGCCGATCGAGCATCGCGTTCATGGTTCCGGCCAGTTCTGACACATCATCCCGGCCGTGCACCGGCAGTCGCTCGCTCAGCGACCGCGCTGAAATGCGCTCCGCGGTGCGGCGCATGTGACGCAATGGTCGCAGCAGTCGCCCGGCGACGACCCACGCGGTGACCGCCGTCAGCGCCAACACGATGCTCGCAGTCACGACGTAGAGCACGGCCAGTTCGTTGAGCTCTTCGAGCTCGGCATTCACGTCGTACACCATCGTGAACAGCACGGTTTCGGGCGGAGGTGAGCCGGCCAGCGTGATCGGAATACCGACATACCGCCACGTGACTCCCTCTTCGGCGTACGTGCCACGGCGGGGTTCGCTATTGATCGTGGTTGTCAGGTGGTCGACGAATCCCGGGGCGTCGAGTAGGTCAACATCGAGCGGAACACCCGGAACCAGCGCAATACGGTCATTAACAATGCCCGCGGCACCCGTGTTGTCGTCGGGGCTCATCCGCTGCACGACGGCTTCGAGAGCCGCCGTCGCACTTGCCCAGGTTCCGTTCGGACCCTGCTCAACGATGAAGCGCGCCGACTCGAGATTCGCCTCGAGACGTTCGTCAATCTGCGTGAGAACCTTGCCGTGCTCGACAATGTAGAGCGTCGCGCCGACAGCCATGAGCCCGACAGCTGCGACGAGGGTGATCGTCGCGACGATGCGGGTGCGCACCGAGACGATGCGCCGGCGCTTGGCTGTCGTGCTCACACAGCCAGTATGGCGACTTTGCCGAGGTCAGTGTTGGGGAGCATAAGAGAGTTCTTATTCTTATGCCGCGCTTATTCGGGCGTGGTCAACTGGTGTCATGACACATGTGAGTGCCGAAGCCGCGTTGTTGCGCGACGCGCTGGAGACTGACTCCGAAGAGGAGTTCTCGCGCGAACCACTGGGCAACGGAACCGTGGCGGGCTTTCGCGTGACTGAGGGCGACCGCACGTTGGCCGTTTATGTCGATACCTCCGGCATTGCCGTGGAGGCAGAAACGGGGCTCGCGCAAGAGGGCGTCGGCCGTATCTGGACGCACCCCGCCGACCCACACCTGCCAGCCCTCGCAGCCGCAGCTTTTGGTTCCGCCGCGCAAACGTTGCTGGCACGCCTCGACATTGCAGGCGTTGAAGCGCCGGAAATGGTGGCGTATCGCCCCGGGCGCCGAGCGGTGCTGAAGGTTCAGACCGCCGAGGGCATGCTGTGGATCAAGATCGTGCGGCCACGCCACGTGGAACGAATCGTCGCGGCGCATCGCGCCCTGCGTGATTCAGGTGTGGCCGTGCCGAAGGTGCGGGCGTGGTCGCCGACTGGGCTGTTGGTGATTGACCAGGCCGAGGGCACTCCCGCGACGCATGCTGACTGGACTCCCGCCGGGCTGGTTGACGCCGTTGAGCGCGTGCGTGTGGCCATCGGCGCGACCCCGACCGATCAGCGCACCCGCAGTGCCGCGCTGACGCGAGTTGATTGGTATGCCGATCGGCTGGCATCGTTGGACGCTGTGTTTGGTGAACGGGCGTCAGCGCTGCGCGCGGTGTTGGCGACGACGCCAGCGTCTCGCGAGACCACGGTGCATGGCGACCTGCACTTCGGACAGCTGTTTATGAACGCGGATGCTTCGGAGATCACCGGTCTCATCGACGTCGACACCCTCGGCCGCGGCGATGCGGCGGAAGACCCGGCAGCATTCGTGTCGCACGCGGTGGCGTCGTGGGCGCTCGCGGTAGATTCTGCGCCGAGTGCCGTGCGGCGTCTGGCCGATCTGGTTGCCACGGCGGGTGAGCGCTGGGGCCGTGACCCCGCGGTGGCCGGGCGCACGGCTGCCCAACTGCTCGGACACACCACGATTGCCCTCGAGAGCGGGCATCGTGAGCGCGCCGAACGGTTGCTGGTCGAGGCCGAGGCGTGGACGAGTCGCGTAGGAATATAAGAACACTCTCAAGAATGACTTTTGCGCGGCTTACACCGGGCGGGCATGCTGGGTACAGCTCGAACAAGGGGATGAAACGATGGCAGCGAAAAAGTGGGTCATGTACGGCGTGAGCGGTGTGCTCGGGCTGGGCGTGCTCGCCGGCGCTGCGTCGCTCGCGGCATCCGCGATGGAACTCCACACCAACGACGGCAACGTCCTTGATGGCGGTGGCGTCGACGCCGGAACCATTGTCACGGTTGATAAGAATGGTTCGACGCAGTCTCCGAAGCCGACGCCTTCTGTAACGCCGTCGCCGTCCGTGACACCGGCGCCCGGCGCGGGCACGGGCGGTCCGGCCCCCGCTCCCCCCGCACCAGCGCCCCCGGCACCGGCACCCGCGCCCCCGGCACCGGCGCCCGCGCCCCCGGCACCCGCGCCGGTTCCAGTCGACCCGGCCAGCCCGATTTCGGTACCGTCCGCCGACAGCGTCGACTAGGTGACAAGACCCCGGTTCGCCGGGGTCTTTTCTTTTGCCGCGAAGCTCCACAGGGGTGGATTTCGATGAATCTCACAGTTTCTTGCATAAGTTTTCACGCCCGTGGGATGTGATAGATCCCCGTGATTCCGCGGAATTTCGGGCCCGATACGCGTCTACCTAAGGTCTCAGATGGAAACATAAGGCGCGTCTCACGATCACCTATGATCGCGCTTAGACCCAGCGGGGAGAGTGGAATCACACAGCAAGGGACAGGGCTGAAAAGCCCGCAAGCAAGGAGATAGACAATGAACAAGAAGAAGTGGATCGCCTACGGCGTCACGGGCATCATCGGACTCGGCCTGATCGCCGGCGGCGCCAGCGCAACGGCAGCATCGATGAGCCTGAACGACGATGACGGTCAGCAGATTCCTGGCGTTGACGTTCCCCAGGGCAAGTCAGTTCTCGATGGCGCGGTTTCCCTGCGCGTCACCGACGGTGCGGCTTCGGTTGTCACCGCGATCAGCGCATCGGTATCGGCCACCGTCTCGGCCGCAACGGCCGCATCGGTTGCAACGCCGTCGCCCGTGACCGCCGTTTCGGCCCCGCAGGTTTCCGCCCCGACGGTTGCCTCGCAGGTTTCGGCTCCGACCGTAGCGTCAGCACCGGCGCCGTCGCCCGTTTCGGCCCCCACGGTTGCTTCGGTCGCGTCCGCACCCGCACCGTCGACCGTTTCGGCGCCGTCGCCCGTTTCGGCACCGTCGCCCGTTTCGGCACCGTCGCCCGTTTCGGCACCGTCGGTAGCAACCCCGGCATCGGCCCCGTCGGTTCCGTCGGCTGCTTCCAACTGAAACGTCAAAACCGTCACCTTCGGGTGGCGGTTTTGTCGTTAACGCTACAAACCGAAAACCCCGCCGGTATCGATGGCCATCATCACAAGGCCAAACAGCGCATAGGCGAAAAGAGTCGAACCACCAACCACAGCCACCACGGATACCGCGCCTTCAGGCGGCGTCCCTCGTACGCGACGACGCGACGGTCGGGCGCGAGGGAACTCTCGACTGTCGAAGCGCCACGCGATCGCGCCAATGCTCCCACTGATCGAGCTTCTCCCCCAGCGCGTTGATCGTGGTTCCGACGGCCTGCCAGCGTTCCGGATCAGCCTCCAACGAGCGCTTCGGTGAGTACAGATAGATCTCGTCGTCGATGATCTCGACGTCCCAATCGTTCGGGCAGTACAGCGAACGTCTCATTGAAGTCGCCCTCGAGGCGCAGCTGCTGTTCGCGATCGAACTGTGCGCCGAGCCGGCCGTTCAAACCGAGGCCATCGTTGCTCTTCGCGTCGAGCACGATGTGCGGCAAGCGCCGATTGAGGCTCAGCGTCACGAAGTCGGTCATCGTGACCGAGCGGTTGGCTCATCGTCCATCATCACGACGCCGATCACGATGCCCAGAGAGCTCGCGATCAGCGCTGATCCGGCATGCAGAACGTGATGCCAACCCGCACCCGGCAATACCTCGCGCGGCACGGTGCGCTTCGCCACCGTCGCGTACGCCCGCACATCACGCCGGTTCAGCCGCGCCGTCAGCGGTGTCGTATCAAACGGAATCTTCAACAACCCCACGATTACCGCCTGCCCCACACGCTACTCAAGTTCCGCTCCGTGCACCTTCCCATGGCTCCGGATAGCCGTCACGAGAGGAGGTAGGTAACGCGAGAGGAGGTGATTTCTCGCATAATCACCTCCCCCGGCGACAGATACCTCCCCCGTGACACAAACCCCGTGGTTCCGTCCCCAGAAACACCAAAAAATGGTTCCGGAACCATGGGCTGTGACCGGGGGAAAGTTACGCTCCGAGAGTTTGCTAGACTGTACAGGTTGTCTGGGCACTTCTGCGCCCGGGCACGTGCAACACACCCTCCTGCTGTGGGGAAAGTCCTCATAGCCGTTCAAGTCCGAAGGAGGTGGGATAGTGACGCACCAGTACGAACTCATGGTGATCCTTCACCCGGAGATCGACGAGCGCACGGTAGCCCCCAACCTCGACAAGTTCCTCAAGGTCATCACCGAAGCCGGTGGCACCATCGAGAACGTCGACATCTGGGGCAAGCGCCGTTTCGCATACGAGATCCAGAAGAAGAACGAGGGCATCTACGCCGTCGTCAACTTCACCGCTACGAGCGAAGCAACCAACGAGCTCGACCGCCAGCTGAAGCTGAGCGAACTCATCATGCGCACGAAGGTTCTGCGCGCTGAAGAGGCCATTGCACTCGTTGCTG
Source organism: Microbacterium daqui (assembly GCF_050408675.1). NCBI lineage: Bacteria > Bacillati > Actinomycetota > Actinomycetes > Micrococcales > Microbacteriaceae > Microbacterium > Microbacterium daqui. The sequence continues at coordinate 14,588 of NZ_JBNTKF010000016.1, forward strand.
CCGAGGCAAAGCGCGCCGAAGAGAAGGCCGCTCGCAAGCCCAAGGCCGCTAAGAAGGACGCGTAACGACGATGGCCGGCGAAACCGTCATCACCGTCGTGGGCAACCTCACGGCAGACCCCGAACTGCGTTACACGCAGAACGGCCTGCCCGTGGCAAACTTCACGATCGCCTCAACTCCGCGTACTTTCGATCGCCAGGCGAACGAATGGAAGGACGGCGATGCGCTGTTCTTGCGCGCGAGTGTATGGCGTGAATTCGCCGAGCACGTTGCCGGATCGCTGACCAAGGGCATGCGCGTTATCGCGTCTGGCCGTCTGCGTCAGCGTTCGTACCAGGACAAAGAAGGCAACAACCGCACCGCTATTGAGCTTGAGGTCGATGAAATCGGCCCCTCGCTGCGCTACGCAACGGCACAGGTAACCCGTGCTGCCAGCGGCGGCGCAGGCTCTAACTTCGGCGGCGGCGCACCCCGTCAGCAGGTAGCAGAGGAGCCGTGGGCAACCCCGGGCTCTGCCGGAGCTGACGCATGGAGCGCACCTGGCGCCTACGGCGACGACACCCCGTTCTGATCTACGCGATCATCACAAACTGACTAAGGATAACCATGGCTGGAAAGTCGAGCGGCGACCGCCGCAAGCCGCGGAAGGGCGCTAAGAACGCCGCTCCCGCGAAGGCAATCCGCGTTGGCGTCATTGACTACAAGGACGTTGCAACGCTTCGCAAGTTCATCTCGGAACGCGGCAAGATCCGCGCCCGTCGTATCACCGGTGTTTCGGTACAGGAGCAGCGTCTGATTGCTAAGGCAATCAAGAACGCACGCGAAATGGCGCTCCTGCCCTACGCTGGCGCTGGCCGGTAAGGGGTACGAAGATGGCAAAGCTGATTCTGACGCATGAAGTCACCGGGCTCGGAAGCGCCGGCGACGTAATCGAGGTTAAGAACGGGTACGCCCGTAACTACCTCGTTCCCCAGGGCTTCGCCGTGGCATGGACCAAGGGTGGCGAGAAGCAGGTCGCATCGATCCGTGCTGCTCGTGACGCTCGTGCGATCCACAACCACGAAGAGGCTGTCGCACTGAAGAACGGTCTTGAGGGCACGAAGGTTCGCCTCACCGTCAAGACGGGCGGCGAAGGCCGCCTCTTCGGTTCGGTTAAGCCGGCCGATGTTGCCGACGCAGTCAAGGCTGCTGGTCTCGGTGACCTCGACAAGCGCAAGATCACCATCCCGGTGGCCATCAAGGTCGTCGGCGAGCACGAGGCTATCGTCCGCCTTCAGGACGAGCTCTCGGCAACGATCAAGCTCCAGGTTGTCGCAGCCAAGTAAGGCTCGATAATCAGGCCGCTCTCCTTCGGGAGGGCGGCCTTTTGCTTTTGGTGGTAACTTTCCTTCGCGTACTGAACCATGGGTGCGAGAGTCTGGGAGGGTGGACGCGTCGACATCGCACCTCGGCATGAATAGCGCTCGCAACGCACGCAGCACACATCACCAAACGCAGCACGCATCATTCAAGGGGACAAATTGACTCGCACCAGCTTCATTCGTAATCTGCTCAGCGTCGTGGCGGTGACGGCTACGGCGGTGCTCGCGCTGAGTGCCTGCACCGCGAGCACCCCAGAGCCGAAGCCGACGACCTCGAAGACGACAGATGCCGCTCCCCCGGCAACAATTCCATCCACGCCCGTGGGTGAACGCATGCAGACGATCGTCGACCTGCTCAACCAGGAGGCGGATCTCGCCGAGGCTGACCTCGAGGGCCTGTTCGACAGCACGTTCACCGACGCGGTGCCGCTACCCGACGTCGTGCAACTGCTCAACGTGCAGATTCGCCCGGCGCAACCCATCGTCATCACCGCATATGAAGGTTCCGAGACGCAGGCCGTCGCACAAGCGAGCGGATCCGTCGGTGAGCCGTTCGCGATCCAACTCTCCCTCACGAGCGAGGGTCTCATCGATGGGTTTGCGCTGACGCCAGCGACCATGCCCGACCCCGCACAGAGCCTCGGCGAGGTGCAGGAGCGCCTCGATGCCCTCGACTTGCAGTACACCGTCACCCGTACCGACCCTGATGGCACCAGCGCCGTGCTGCTCGAAAAGGACGCTGACAAGGCTGCCCCGATGGCATCGATGTTCAAGCTCTACGTGCTGCTCGCGGTGCACCAGCAGGTTGCGGCGCAGAAGCTCTCGTGGGACAACACGCTCGGCGTCACCGACGAGCTGCGGAGCCTCCCCAGCGGCGAACTCCAGAACGAACCGACCGGCACCGAGGTCACCGTGCGCGACGCCGCGATCAAGATGATCTCGATCAGCGACAACACCGCGACCGACATGCTCATCGATCGTGTGAGCCGCGGCGCGGTCGAAGCTGCCGTTGTGAAGGCCGGACACCACGACCCCGACGCGCTGCGCCCCTTCCTCATGACGCGTGAGATGTTCATGCTCGCGTTCGGGTCTGACGATGCCGTGCAACAGCAGTGGGCCGCGGCGTCGGTTGACGAGCGCCGCGCCATACTTGAGAACCTCACGATCGATCTCGACTCGATTGACCTTGCGAACATCTCAACTGACCCGTTCTGGCAGGAGGGCCTCGACTGGTTCGCGACGCCCAACGACGTGGCGGCAGTTCACGCCGCGCTCGCCAAGATTGACGACCCCGCCGTCGTCGAGGCTCTCACCACGAACCCCGGCGTCATGGTTGACGCTGCAACGTGGCCGCAGGTCGCTTTCAAGGGCGGATCATCGATGGGTGTGGTGTCTGGAAGTTGGCACGCTGTCGCAGACGACGGAACCACGCTGACGGTGGTCGTGATGGCCTCGGGTGACGACGCTGAAGCGGTGGCGATGGGACAGATCGAGCTGTTTTCCCTGGTGACCGATATTTTCACCCTCGTCGGCACTGAGTAACACCCGAACCGCGAACAGACAACGCGTTAACAAACAACGACAGACGCGTGATTGGGAAAGAAATTGTAGGGGCTCGACAGAGTCTTCGTACAGAGGTTTTGAACCACACTTTGTGAGATTTGTCCACCGAATTGTGCACACCCGGGCGCGTCGCTCCACAACCTTAAATGTGAAGTTGAAGGGGATAGATTTCAGGGGCTGTGGATTCATTAAATCCCAGGTCGCAAAGAATAAATAGGGAAACGTTAGAAAAGTTATCCCCAGTTATCCCCAGGGGTTATCAACAAAATCGCCCGAGTTCTTCCCAACCTCTCCACAGAGTTATCCACAGGTGGACATGCGGGCCTTTTGACGGGTCGCCGCGGGAGACATAGCGTGGAGGCTCAGCCCCCTCACCCGTGCGCGCGTGATGCTCTCAGAGCCGCAATGTCGGAGGTTCGTGGTGGACTGCGATCCAGAGAAATCAGCGGCACATCTCTGGGTCATTGCGTTGTTGTGCCGCAATGAAAGGGGAGTGCTCCGTGTCGATTGCAGACATCTCAGACGAGCGCATGGGCGGTCGTCGAGAGGCTGAACGCACACCCCCGCACGACCTTCTGGCCGAGCAGTCGACCCTCGGTGGCATGCTCCTGTCCAAAGATGCCGTGGCCGACGTTATCGAGTCGCTGCGAGGCACCGACTTCTACGTGCCTAAGCACGAGGTCATTTACGAAGCGATCCTCTCGCTGTACTCGCACGGCGAGCCGACCGACGTTGTCGCCGTCACCGATGAGCTCATCAAGACGGGTTCGCTCCAGCGCGCCGGCGGTGCTGACTACCTGCACACGCTGACCTCGATTGTTCCGACCGCCGCCAACGCCGGGTACTACGCCGGCATCGTGAGCGAGCGCGCGCAGCTGCGCCGCCTCGTCGACGCGGGCACGCGCATCGTGCAGTTGGGTTACCAGGGTGAGGGCGACGTCACCGAGCTGGTGAACTCCGCACAGGCCGAGATCTACAACGTCACCGGCGCGCAGACCGCCGAAGACTACGTACAGCTTGAAGTTGCCGTTGACGCCGCGCTTGAAGAGATTGAGGCCGCCCGCGGCCGAGATGGCTCGATGACGGGTGTGCCGACGGGCTTCCGCGGCCTCGATGAGCTCACGAACGGCCTGCACGGCGGTCAGATGATCGTAGTCGCGGCTCGTCCGGCTATGGGTAAGTCGACGCTCGCGCTCGACTTCGCCCGTGCCGCGTCGATCAAGCACAACATGCCGTCGATCTTCTTCTCGCTCGAAATGGGTCGCGCCGAGATCGCGATGCGCCTGCTGAGTGCCGAGGGTGGCATTCCGCTGCAGTCGATTCGTAAGGGTCAGCTCGACCAGCGCGACTGGACGACCGTTGCGGCGACCCGTGGCCGCATTAGCGAAGCTCCGCTCTACATTGATGACAGCCCCAACATGTCGCTCGTTGAGATTCGCGCGAAATGCCGTCGACTCAAGCAGCGCGAGGGTCTGCGCATGGTCATCATCGACTACCTCCAGCTCATGTCGAGCGGTAAGCGCGTCGAGTCGCGTCAGCAAGAGGTCTCGGAGTTCTCGCGTGCCCTCAAGCTCCTCGCGAAGGAGCTGCAGGTTCCGGTGATCGCGCTTTCGCAGCTAAACCGTGGCCCGGAGCAGCGTCAAGACAAGAAGCCCGCGATCAGCGACCTGCGTGAATCGGGCTCGATTGAGCAGGACGCCGACATGGTCATCCTGCTGCACCGTGAAAACGCGTACGACAAGGATGTTCGTCCGGGCGAGGCTGACCTCATCGTGGCCAAGCACCGTAACGGTCCGACGGCGACGATCGAGGTCGCGTTCCAGGGTCACTACTCGCGCTTCACCGATATGGCCGGCGGCGACCCCGGCTACGGCGGTGGGGGAGCACCAGCACCCTATGGTTCCGACGCTCCGCCGCCCTACGACGCTCCGCCTCCGTACGACGCCCCGCCGCCTTACGGCGCATAACGACGAAACCGCCCACCGGTGTGTGGGCGGTTTCGCGTTTTGTGGGGGCGGAACCAGGGGAGCGGAACCAGGGGCAGAGGAGCTCCGCCGGGGGCTTTGACAGCATCGTTGTCGAGGGCTGCCGGTGTCCGGCCTGGCCGCCCGTGGCACTCTTGGTACGGTCGAGTATGCGCAACCGTACGCCCTGGAGCTCGCTGCCCTCGACCGTCACACGGTGGGTCGAAACGGAGCTGGGAGGGAGAGTCGTCGCGACCAAGGCGCAGACGAACGGGTTCTCCTCGGGGTCCGCCGACCGAGTGGTGACCGACAACGGGCGCCGGGTCTTCGTGAAGACGATGTCACGCAGTCGCAATGCGGACACATTGGAGCTTCACCGAAGAGAAGCGACAATCATGCGGATTCTCCCGACTGAGGTTCGGGCGCCGGCCCTGCTCGGAGTCTTCGATGACGGCGAGTGGATCGCCCTGATGCTGCAGGACATTGAAGGCGTGCATCCCGGCGGGAAGCACGGTGCAGACATACCCGCGGTGCTCGACGCGATCGCGGAGCTTCCGGAGGATACGGGCCGGCTGGGCACCCTCCCGCGGCTTCGTGACGAGCTGGCCGAAGACTTCAGCGGCTGGAGTCGCATCGTCGCCGACGGTGCGGATGCGACCCTGCCGTCGCTTGCCATCACGCTGCGCGACCGCATGGTTGAGGCCGCGGTCGGAGCGGCCGACGCTGTGGTCGGCGATCATCTGGTTCACCTGGATTGCCGCGCTGACAACATCCTGATTGATGGAGCGGGTGCGGTATGGCTCATCGATTGGCCGTGGGCGTCGATCGGTGCGCGGTGGTTCGACGGCGTCACCTACCTCCTCGATGTCGTGATGCGAGGAGAGCCCGTCGACGTCGACGAGTACCTGTGCCACTCGCTCTTCGAGACCCTGCGGGACGAGCAATTGGATGCCGTCCTCGCCGCCCTCGTAGGCACCTTCTATAACAACGCCCGACAGCCAGCACCCCCAAGCATGCCTACGCTCCGCGCGTTCCAGCGAGCCGAAGCGGACGCCGCCGTGGCCTGGCTCGCCCGCCGCTGGGCATAGCGTGGACAACAAGCCTCGCTTTCCAGCGGGGCGCCTGTGGACATGTCTCGTTTGAGATCGCAGTCCAGGCCTCGCCCGCGTGGACATCTCAGAGCGGTCGCTGCACCGAGCGATGAGCGCTTAGGATTTGGCTCAACGAGGGTTGCACCTGCGGAGGTTCGCGATGACGCAGGATGCCGAGTGGACGATCGAGCGTCATCGCGACCGCCGCTGACCTGGATGACGAGTTCATCGGCTGGCTCGGTGAAGCATATGCCGTCGGTGAAGGCCTACACTTGCGCTGACGATCGCATTCCAGCGGATACCGCAATACTCTCGTCTGGAGTGCCCGGGTGCGAGCGAGCTGCGGCGCCGAGCGCGTCGAAGACTTCTCGAGGTGAGACATGATGACACTGATCGATAACGCTGTCTACGTGAATGGGCAGCGCACGCCGAATCCAGCTGACCTGGACGAAACGTTCGAGCTGATGCGCGAACGCCAGGGCATGGCGTGGATCGGCCTGTACCGACCCACCCATGACGAGATTCGCCAACTTTCCACCGAGTTTTCGCTGCACGCGCTGGCCGTTGAAGATGCTCTCGCTGGACACCAGCGCGCCAAGCTTGAACGCTATGGCGATACGCAGTTCGTGGTGCTGCGCCCGGCCCGCTACCTCGACGATGTCGAAGAGGTCGAGTTCGGTGAACTGCACGTTTTCGTGGGCCCCGACTTTGTCGTGACGATCCGTCACGCTGAATCGCCGAATCTCGCGAAGGTGCGCAAGCGCCTCGAAGCGACGCCCGACCTACTCGCGATGGGCCCTGACGCCGTGCTGTACGCGATTCTCGATGAGGTCGTCGACGAGTACGCGCCCGTCATCGCGGGCCTCGAGAACGACATCGACGAAATTGAAGACGAACTCTTCGCCGGTGACGCCAACGTCTCGCTGCGTATCTACAAGCTGCTGCGTGAGGTCATCAATTTTCAACGCGCCACCCAGCCGCTCGTGCTGATGCTCGAAAACCTGCTCCGTGGTTCCGACCGGTATCAAGGGCGCGTCGAACTGCATCGCTCACTGCGCGACGTGCTCGACCACGTACTACGCATTGTGGAGCGCGCAGATGCGTTCCGCGCAATTCTCGAAAATGGACTGACCGTGCAGGCCGCGCTCGTTGCACAGCGGCAGAACGAGGAGATGCAGCGCCTCACTGAGCACAGTGTTGCGCAGGCCGAAGACATGAAGCGCATTTCGTCGTGGGCAGCCATCCTGTTCGCGCCGACGCTAATCGGCGGCATCTACGGTATGAACTTTGATGAGATGCCCGAACTGCACTGGGCGTGGGGCTATCCGTTCGCGATCGGGCTGATGGCCGCGCTCGGCGTCGGCCTCTACGTCGTTTTCAAGAAGAAGCGCTGGTTGTAAGACGAAACCGCCCGCCGCTCTCAGAGCTCGCGGGCGGTTCGCAATAAACGTCAGTGCTTGGCGTTCGCCTCGATGAACGCGCGCAGCGCGGCTTCGTCGTTGGGAATGTCGGTCGTGTGCTGGGGGAGTGCCAGCAGGGCCTGGTGCTCGGGCGACACAACGGGTGCCTCGCCGAGGGCCTCGGTGACGGTCGCGGCGAACTTCTCCGGCAGGGCGGTCTCGAGCACGAGCATCGGCACGTCCGGCTCGACGAAGGGGGCGGCAACGTAAACGCCGTCGGCGGTGTGCGGGTCGATCACGACGCCGGTGCCTTCGTGCGTCGCACGCATCGTGTGCAGACGGTTCTGGTGCGTCGAGGTTCCGCTGATGATTCCGTACTCCGCGCTGAAGCGAGCCAACTCGCTCGACAGGTCGAAGGTTCCGGTCTCGTCCAGTTCGCGCCACAGCGCAGCGGTGCGCTCCGGGTCGCGGTCGACGACTTCGTAGATGAAGCGCTCGAGGTTGGAGGCCTTCGAAACGTCCATCGACGGGCTCGACGTTGCGGGCGTCTGGTCGGCCGAACGCGGGCGGTAAACGCCGGTCGAGAAGAACTCGTGCAGCACGTTGTTTTCGTTCGTCGCGAGCACGAGCTTGCGGATCGGAACGCCCATGCTGCGCGCGTAGTGGCCCGAGAGGATGTTGCCAAAGTTGCCAGACGGAACCGCGAACGACACTTCGAAACCGCCGGGATCAGCAACGTCGTCGGTCGCACGCAGCCACGCCCACACGTAGTACGCGATCTGCGCCGAGATGCGGCCGAAGTTGATCGAGTTCACGGCGCCGATGTGGTGCGTGCGCTTGAAGTCGAGGTCTTGATTGACGAGCTTCACGAGGTGCTGGCAGTCGTCGAAGTTGCCCTCGACGGCCAGGTTGTGGATGTTGTCGTCGAGCAGCGAGTACATCTGCGCACGCTGGAAGTCGCTCATGCGCCCCTGCGGCGACAGGATGATGGCCGACAGCGTCGAGCGGCCACGAATCGCGTATTCGGCGGCGGATCCGGTGTCACCCGACGTCGCGCCAACGATGTTGAGCACGTCGGAGCGCTCCGTCAGCACGTAGTCAAGCGCGCCACCCAAGAACTGCATCGCGAGGTCTTTGAACGCGAGCGTCGGGCCCTCAGAGAGTCCGACCAGCGTCATTCCGCCGTTGATCGGCTTGAGCGGCACAATCTCCGCGGTGCGGAACTTTTCGTCGTTGTACGACTCGTGCGCAATGCGTGAGAGCTCGGCGGCCGGCACGTCGGTCGCGAACAGGCCGATAATCGTCGCAGCAAGCTCCGGGTAGGTGAGGGCGCGCAACTCTTCGAGACGCTCGCCAATCTGGGGCAGCGTCTCGGGCACCGCGAGTCCGCCGTCTGATGCCAGACCCTCCACAATGACGTCTTGGTACTGGCCCATGGCCGTTCCGCGTGTCGATACGTACTGCACAGCGCCGCCTTACTTTGACCGATTTCGGTGAAATCAGCCTACCGAGTGCCGGTGAGTGTGGTGAGCCAGGTTTCAGAGGGTGACACGGGGGAGTGGAACCAGGAGTGCGGGATCTTGGGGCGGTACCTGGGGGATGGTTCCGACGTGGGAGTGCCGCCCGGGTAGTCTGTTCGCACGATGAATCGCCTCGACCGCAACCCCAACGATCCGCCGACGCCGCGGGAGATTCGCGCTCGCCGCATTGGAGCGGTGGCGCTCGTGTTCAGCACCGTGGGCATGGTGATTGCGGTCCTGTTGCTCGCGTTCGCCCGATGGATCATCGCGGTTGACGGCCCGAATGCCGAAGTTTTCCGCGGACTCGGCATCGCCCTCATCTCGCTGGCCGTGCTGATGGTGTCGTTCGTTGCGATCGTGCTCGCCGTCGCACTCGACAACGTCGTTGTTCGTCGCATCGGCACAGTCATCGCCGTGGTCGCGACCATCAGCGGCGCCGCAGCCCTCCTCGGCTACTGAGCTGCTGGTTCCGCTCTCAGAAGCGGAACCACTGGTTCCGTCGCCTACGAAATGGTGCCGACGAGCCCCGTGAGAAGCGAAATCACCATGGCGATCACGAAGGCGTTGAAGAAAAAGCTGACGATCGTGTGCGTGCGCACGGCGGCGAGGCTCGCGGAGGTTTTTGGGGTCGCCGCGGTCATCGCGCCGACAGACGAAATCATGACTGCCATCGAGGTGAAGTCGACGAAGCGCGGCTCTTCGTCGATGTCGAACTTGAGGGTTTGACCGGCGGCGTGCAGGCGCAGGTAGCGGAGTGCGAACGTGATGACGATCGACATCCATGCGGCGCCGACCGTGACGAGCACGAGCGGAACCGTCCACCACGCGCCGTCGATGAGAACCGTCGCGCCGGCGGCGACGGCAAGAGACGTGACGGCGCTCGCGAGAGCCCAGTCACCCGGGCTACCGAAGCCGAGCATGCGCGACATGAGCGTGACGCCCGACCTCTCCTGACGGTGGGCGATGCGCATCAGCACTCTTTGTGGGGTGCTGGCGTAGAGGCGATACGTCCAGATCGAGTAGCTCGCGATGAAAATTGTGAGGCCGATGCACATGAGCGTGAAGCTGTAGCGCGTCGTGAACTCGCCGCCGGTTGCGAACTGCCAAATGACGGCCGCGCCGACCACGACGAGCGCGAGAACGAGCGACACATTGCCGCGGAACGTGTCGCTATAGGAGCGGGAGCGCAGCTTGAGGCGTGACGCGAGGCTCATGCGACGCGAAACGCAATGGTTCCGACGCCGGCGATGCTGCCGATGACCGTCTCGCCGCGCTCGACGGGGCCGACGCCCGCGGGGGTGCCGGTGAGGATGATGTCACCCGGCAACAGCGTAATGGCGTGCGAGAGGGCGGAGATCACCTCGGCGACGTTCCAGATTTGCTGGTTGAGGTCGCCGTCTTGACGGGTTGTGCCGTCGACTGCGACGGTGATGCGGCCTTCGCTTGGGTGGCCAATGTCGGAGACCGGTGCGATGGTAGAAATCGGGGCGGATTCGTCGAAACCCTTCGACATATCCCACGGGCGACGTAGCGCCTTCGCGTCATCCTGCATATCGCGGCGGGTGAGGTCGACGGCGACGCCATACCCGTAGACGCGGTTGAGGGCTTCGTCGGGGGTGACGGCGGCGGCGCTCGTGCCGATGGCGACCGCGAGTTCGATCTCGTGGTGCAGGTTCGCGGTCTGCGCCGGGTAGGCGACGACGGCTGTGGAACCATCGGGGCACGCGACAACAGCTTCTGCGGGTTTCATAAAGAAGAAGGGCGGTTCGCGATCGGGGTCATGACCCATTTCACGTGCGTGATCAGCGTAGTTGCGCCCCACGCAGTACACCCGGCGCACCGGAAAACGGTCGCTCGTTCCGGCAACGGGCAGCGAGCGCGGCTCGGGCGCGTCAATCACGTAAGCCATGCGTCTATCTTGGCACCGCGCGCCTAGGAAACCAGCCCCGTGGTTCCGGTGCCTACTTACTGACCCAGCCCGTGGTTCCGGAGCCTAGCGACCGAACGTGAACTCAACCATGAGTTCGTCGGCGAGGTCTTCGAGCTTGGCCTGGAGGCCGTCGGCCTCGGCGTCGTCGAGGAGTACCGTCGCGGTGGCGGTGAAGAGGTTGCCGCCAGCCATCGGAGCCTCGACGACGTCGCTCGAGAGGGTCTCGATGCTCGCGCCAGCGCTACTGATGACGTCGGTGATTTGGCGCACGATGCCGGGGCGGTCGGTACCGACGAAGTCGATTGTGAGGCGGCTGGTCGACGGGATGGTCGTCGTGACGCCACGCTGCACGGTGATTGCGAGCTGATTGCTTTCGAGAGCCGTGGTGAGGCCATCAGCCTTGTCGTCAGCGACATCGACGAGCACGATGCCGGCGAATTTGCCGCCGAGCTGCGCCATCTCCGACGTCGCCCAGTTGCCGCCGTGGTTCGCGATGATTTCCGACAGGTCGGCCACCAGGCCCGAGCGGTCGTCGCCGATTACAGTCAAAACAAGTGTCGTCACATTCGTGAGTCTAGGAGCGCCCGCGGCAAATAGACACCCCCATTTTGGGTGTCGGTGGCGCGTGTTAGCGTGAATTCTCCGATCGACGATGACCCAGGAGCACTCTGTGACGCAGACGCCGCAAGAACAGTTCGATAACGCCCTCCGCGCGGGTGGTCTTGATGCCGCGGCGGTTGCGGCTCTGGCAACGCGTGGGTTGGAGTTGCGGCTCATTCCGACGCCTGCTCGTGCTGGCGATGTGCCTGCTGAGAGCGCCGATATTGAGAAGCTGCCTGATTTTCCCGCGGTTTCTGACTGGTATCGCAGTGTTTCGCGAGGATTCCTCGACCCCGAGCCCGATGAGAAGGGCCTGTCCGCGCGCTTCGCCGCCGCGGTTTCCCGCCGCAATATCGGAGTCTTCGATGCCGCGACAGCGCAGCCGCAGTTGCCGATCGGAACCTTCGGCTCGTTTGTGACGGAGCTGACGGTTCCGGGTGAGGTTACGATTCCGGCATTCGCGATCACGGCAGTGACGGTGGCGGCAACGCACCGGCGGCGCGGCATTGCGCGGGCCATGATGGAGGGAGAACTGCGTGCCGCGGTGGCTGTTGGGCTACCGGTGGCGGTGCTGACGGTGAGCGAATCGTCGATCTATCAGCGATACGGGTTTGCGCCGTCGGCGCCGGCCGCGACGTGGGTCATTGACCGCAAGCGCGCCGGATTCACGGGGCCCGCGACGCTGGGGCGCGTTGACTATGTTTCGCGCGAGCAGTTTCGTGAGCTGGCGCCGAAGTTGCACGACCGCATCCGGTTGTCGTCGCCGGGCGAGATCATTCCGACGCCGATGCACTGGGACCGATTCGCGGGCACGTTGCCGGGCTCGAAGAACGCCGATGCGTTGCGCTTCGTGCAGTATCGCGATGCCGCTGGCGACGTGCAAGGTCTCGTCGTTTACTCGTTGCGCGAGCACGATACTGACTACTCGAAGACCGGGTTCGACGTGTCATTGATGATGACGGCGAACGACGAAGCGTACGCCGCCATGTGGCGGTACATTTTCGAGCACGACCTCATCGGCGATATCACGATGCCACTGCGCAGCGTTGATGAGCCGGTGCGGTGGATGCTTGCCGACCAGCGCGCCGCAACCGTCACGGTTGTCGATCACCAGTACGTACGCATTTTGGATGTTGCCGCGGCCCTCGAATCGCGAGCCTATGGTTCCGCTGGCCGTGTGGTGTTTGAAGTGACCGATCCGCTGGGTATTGACGCCGGGCGCTTCGCGCTCGCGGTAGACGAGTCAGGGCGCGGTGTGGTGACGCGCGATGTGTCGGATGAGGCCGATGCGACGCTGTCGGCCGTTGAGCTGTCGGCACTGTTGATCGGTGGCACCTCGGCTCAGACCCTCGTGTCGGCGGGGCGTCTGTCGGTGACTTCGGTCGGTGTTGCGGCGCAGCTTGACGCGATGTTCCTTACGGCCACCGAGCCGCGGTTGAGTTTCTGGTACTGACGCGGTTGAGCTTCTGGTACTGATTTGTTCGTCCGTCTTCGTCGTTTGTTTTTCAGTGTGCGCGCATGCGCCACAATGAGACATGGCTACCTATACCCACGGGCATCACGAATCGGTACTGCGTTCGCACAACAACCGCAACATCGCGAACTCGGCCGTCTATCTCAAGCCATACCTTGACCCTGGTGCCCGACTTCTCGATGTTGGGGCGGGTCCCGGAACCATCACGATCGACTTCGCGGCGCACGTTGAGCACGTGACGGCAACGGAGGTTGGCGAGGCAGAACTCGCGCTTTCGAAGGGGCTCGCTGAGCACCAGGGCGTGCGGAACATCGACTTCGCCGTCGAAGACGTGCACGCGTTGAGCTTTGCCGATGACACGTTCGACATCGTGCACACGCACCAAGTGCTGCAGCATGTGGCTGATCCGGTCCAGGCGCTCCGCGAAATGCGGCGCGTGACGAAGCCGGGCGGTGTCGTTGCCGCGCGGGACGCTGACTATGCCGGGTTCATTTGGTTTCCGCTCGCGCCGGAGCTCGACGACTGGTTGCACCTGTACCGCGAGGCGGCTCTGGCGAACGGTGGCGCGCCCGACGCCGGGCGTCGACTCCTGTCGTGGGCGCGCGCCGCCGGGTTCGAAGAGGTGAAAGCGACGGCTTCGACCTGGTGTTATGCGACTCCGGAAGAGCGCGAATGGTGGGGCGGCATGTGGGCCGACCGGATTCTTGAATCCGCCCTCGCCCGCCAACTCGTCGACAGCGGACTTGCCGATCGCGCGCGCCTCGAGTCGATCAGTGCGGCCTGGCTGCGGTGGTCGGAGGCCAGCGACGGCTGGTACCTCATTCCCCACGGCGAGATCATCTGCCGGGCGTAGGTTTCGGGAGCGCCTGTTGAGCGGGGTCGCGACGACCCGAGACGAAACGGGTTGACGCTGCCGAATCGGCCGGGGATGGACGGCCATTAGATCGGGTTTCAAACACCCAGGAAACATCCAGGTAAATGGCCTCAGACCGGCCATTTTTCGGGTCTGAATGTCGGTGGTTGGTGAGATGCTTTGGGCATGAACACGACAGGGCAGTCACCGGTATCGCGAGTCCGCGATGCCATCGGTGCGCTGTCGAATGTTGTGAAGGATTTTCACGCATCTGAGTGCGTTTCCCTTGTCGATGATGCGGAGCTTATTGGGTTGTTGACGGCGGCGGGCGAGGCATTGCGCAGCGCCGAGTCGCTCGTCGTCGTCGGCGAGTGTGAGGTGCAGCAGCGGTCGGCCACGGCCGACGTCGCCGAGCGTTTGTCGACCCGGCTTGGGTGTGCGTCGGCGAGCGAGGTCGTGCAACAAACCACGCGGGTGAGCTCGGCGATTGCGCGGTCGATGTTGCGGGTGGCGGAAGCGACGAAGCGAGCACGGTCGATCACGACCGGTGCACTCCTCGAAGCACCATTGCCGGCACTGCGTCAGACGATTCTCGATGGGGAGATCGGAGCCGGTGCGGCCGCCAGTATTGTTGGCGCGATTCGCCCGCCGGGCCGCTCATTTGACGCTGAGCTTGTTGCGCTCGCTGACACGGCTCTCGCGGCGGCCGCCCGCGGATACGAATTTGACCCGGAAACGGGGGAGACGTCGACCGAAGCAACGATGCCGGCGACCGCTGACACGTTGCGGATGCACGCGAATGTCTGGGCAAACGTGATCGACGCCGACGGCGCTGAACCCGTTGAGCACGCGGCACTTCGTAAGCGCGGCGTCACGCTCGGGGCGGTGAAAGACGGACTCGTGGAACTCCGCGGACACCTCCTGCCCGAAGGGGCCGAGCAGATCCAACGTTTCTTCGACGCGATGGGTACGCCCCGTGACACGAAAGCGTCTCGCGTGATTTTCCGACCCAGCGACGAACTCACCCGCGACGAACGGGCCGGCGACGAACTAACCCGTGATGAACGCGCGGGCATGGGCGGAAGCGCTGGGGCTGATGGGAGCGTTAACGGCGCAGACCGGCTGGGTGCCGCAGGCGGTCCTGGCGGCTCGGATGCGCCGGGTGGGCCAGGCGATGCCGCTGCCGCGGCTGAGCAGCGTGCGCGTGATGCGTATTGCGGTTGTGAAGACCCGTCCCGGTGTTCGTGTGCGCCGCTCGAGGTGGCCGATTCCCGCACCGCGGCGCAAAAACGACATGACGCGTTCGTTACCGCGTTCATGGTCGCCGCGGCGAGTGAAGATGCGCCCACGATCGGCGGCGCCGCGCCCACGCTCGTCGTGATGGTTGATGATGAATCCCTCGCATCCGGCACCGGAACCGCGTTTCTGCCATCGACGGCAGCGAGCGTTCCGCTGGAAGCGGCTCACCACGCTGGTTGTGCGGGCACGACGCAGCGCGTGAGCATCACCGGTGACGGCCGCATTACCCATATCTCCACCGAGAACCGTATTTTCAACGCCCATCAGCGTCGCGCGATCGCGCTGCGTGATGGTGGATGCGTGATTCCGGGCTGTACAACCCCGGCGGCGTGGTGTGAAATCCACCACGTCAACGAACACGCCAACGGTGGCGCCACGCACACTGACAACGGGGTCATGCTGTGCTGGTTCCATCATCGGTATCTCGCGATATCCGGGTGGACGATCCGCATGACCTCCGGAATCCCCGAAGTACGCGCCCCCAACTGGATCGACCCCACCGGCCGCTGGCGACGAAGCACATCCTCCTCCCTCCGCCTCACCCGGCGGGCAAAACGCCGCGGCTCCCCACCACCCGGAGTGAAACCCCCAGGCGTAAAACCGCCGCCACCAATCTCGCCCTAGTGAATCCGCTCCCAGACGTTTCGGTGCGGAATGCCTACGCGCTGAAACTCAACCCCGAGGGGTCGATGTCGCAGCGATACGAGTCGATGGTGCGAGCTCCCCCGTCGCGCAGTGCGCTTCCCGCGAGGCCACCTCGACGCGAGGCCCGCGCCTGTCAGGTGCAATTCGAGATCACATCGAACCCACGCCACGCTTTTGTCAACCAACTATTGACAACCGATGATTGTCAAGATTATGTTGACAACATGAACCGCAAAACCATCTCTCCATCAGCAGCGCTGATTGCCGCTGTCGTGCTTGGTATCGCTGGCATCGCTGTCTTCCTTCTCGCGATCGGGTTCGAATGGGGCGGCTTCGGTGGCGGCATGGCCATGGGCGCCGGCATCGGACTCGCTCTCGCAGCCACCTTTTTCTGGGGCTACGCCACCGGACTCCGCGCACCCGGCATACGCGCCCAGTGGCGCCCGAGCGACGACCCCACCGCATGAGCGACCTCGCCGACGCCGTCTCACGCGCCGTCTTCGAACACGCCGGACTCGCGCCCGCCGCGCCCACCGCAACTGACGAAACAGCGCACCAGCTCACCGCCGACGAGAGCCTCGCACTCATCGGCGCCAGCGCCGCAGCCGAGCGCCAAGCCGCAACCGTGTTCCACGGGGCCGTCACGGCAGCCCGTGCAGCCAACGTCAGCTGGGCCCGCATCGGCGGCGAACTCGGCATGACACGACAGGCCGCACAACAGCGATTCGGCATCGCACCCGAAAACGCCACCACCGACCACACCACCAACGACAACACAGCCGCCGATCACACCACGCACGCATTCGAAGACACCGAGCGCTGGCTCGGCCCCGTCACCGCCTTCGATGAAATGAAAGAACTCGAACTCGCTGGCCGAGCCGGCTGGCACACCGTCGAAGCCGGCGCCTTCAAGCACCGCATGGTGCGCACCGAAACGCAGTGGCAACACCGCCGCGTGCTTTGGCGCGGATCTCTGGCCCGCGACGAAGCCGACGGCTGGCAGATCGGCTGCCGCGCCTTCCCGTGGATCTACCTGATCCGCGACACCGGAATCCCCATCGAGGCATAACCCACGCGCCGCCGTGAAAAGATCAGAGGGTGAAGATCATTGCGGCGGCAGACGGTTCGGCACTCGGCAATCCGGGCCCGGCCGGCTGGGGATGGTACGTCGACGACCAGCACTGGGCGAGCGGCGGGTGGCCGCACGGCACCAACAACATGGGCGAACTCATGGCCGTGCTCGACCTCCTGCAGCAAACCGCACACCTCGATGCACCGCTGCACATCCTCTGCGACTCGCAATACGTCATCAACTCCATCACCAAGTGGATGCCCGGCTGGAAGCGCAACGGCTGGAAGAAAAAAGACGGCAAACCCGTCCTCAACGTCGACCTCATGAAGGCGATCGACGAAGCCATCACCGGCCGCCCCGTCACCTTCGAATGGGTCAAGGGCCACGCCGGCCACCACCTCAACGAAAAAGCCGACGACCTCGCCAACGCCGCCGCCACCGCCTATCAAGCCGGCCGCATCGCGAAGCCTGGCCCCGGATTCCTCGACACCGCACCCGCCACCGGCGCCGCCGTCCTCACCGACAGCAGCACGCAGAAAGCGGTACCACGAAAAACGGAACCGCAGCAGCAGCCGCAACCAGCAGCACCAGCTGCAGAGATGGTTCCGCCCGCCGACAACGACCTGTTCTCACTCTTCGACGACCTCGACACCGCGCCCCCGGCGAAACCAGCAGAACAAGCGCCGCATCCAGTAACCCCGATCGACACCGTCATCGCCGGTGAACGCGCACTTCTCACTGCCGAAGTCCGAAGCGACCCGAACCGCGTTGCCGCACTGCTGCACACGCAATTTCGCGAGATCGGCGCATCGGGCCACCTCTACACGCGCGCCGACGTGCTCGAACACATCGCTCCGCTCGACCCGCCTGTCGAACTCGAGGTCGTCAGCGCCGAGCAGATCGACGCCAATACGATCATGCTGCTGTGGCGATCCGTCGGCCTGAAGCCCGCGCTACGCTCCTCCACCTGGGTGCGCACCACGACCGGGTGGGCGCTGCGGTTTCACCAGGGAACCCCCGAAGCCTAGCTCCGGCCCGCGTTCAACCGCTCCGCAGCCGCGCGCACGTCGTCGATCACGCTGAGATCTTCGATCGTCGCGGGAATCAGCACATCGGCCTTGCCGTCAACGATCTCGCGGATCGTCTTGCGCAGCACCTTGCCCGAGCGGGTCTTCGGCAGACGCGGAACCACGACAACGTCACGGAAAGCGGCCACGGCGCCGATGTCGGCACGCACCTGGGCGACGAGTTCCTTCTTGAGGTCCTCTTCGCTCATGTCAACGCCCGCCTTCGTTACGACGAACCCGACCGGCACCTGACCCTTCAGTTCATCCGCCGCACCAACCACCGCGCACTCGGCGAGAGCGTCGTGCTCCAGCAGCGATTGCTCCATGGTTCCGGTCGACAGGCGGTGACCCGCAACGTTAATGACGTCGTCGGCGCGACCCATGACGTAGAGGTAGCCCTCGTCATCCAGGTAGCCGCTGTCGCCGGTCGCGTAGTAACCGGGGAAGGCGTTCGTGTACGACGACGCGAAGCGCTCGGCACCCGCTTCGCCCGAACCCCACAGCGACGGCAGCGCGCCCGGAGGCAACGGCAGCTTGATCGCAATGTTGCCCTCTTCGCCCGCAGCCACCGGCTTGCCATCAGAGTCGAGAACCTCAACAAAGAAGCCCGGAACCGGAACCGAGGGAGACCCCGGCTTGAGCGGCATGGGGTCAAGACCCTGGTGGTTCGCGCAGATCGGCCACCCCGTCTCGGTCTGCCACCAGTTGTCGACAACGGGAGCCCCGACGAGGTCGGAGGCCCACTGCCAGGTCTCCGGGTCGAGACGCTCACCCGCGAGGAAGAACGTGCGCAAGCTCGACAGATCGCGTTCGCCAGCAAGCGTAGCATCCGGGTCAACGCGACGAATCGCACGCAGCGCGGTCGGTGCCGTGAAGAGCGCGGCAACCTTGTGCTGCTCAACCACGCGCCAGAACGCACCCGCATCGGGCGTGCCGACGGGCTTTCCTTCGTACATGATCGTCGTCGCGCCCGCCAGCAGCGGGGCGTAAACGATGTAGCTGTGGCCTACGACCCAGCCCACGTCACTCGCCGTGAACATGACGTCACCGGGCTGAATGTTGAAGATGTTCTTCATCGACCACGTCAGCGCGACCGCGTGGCCACCGTTGTCACGCACGACACCCTTCGGAATGCCCGTCGTGCCCGACGTGTACAAAACGTAGAGCGGGTCAGTCGCCCGCACCGGAATCGCGGGATACGGCGTCGTCGGAATCGAGCGGCTCGCCCAGTCCCACCATTGCGTGCCCGGCGTGGTTCCGTCGTACTCCGCGGCAGAGCCGGGAATCTCGGGACGATCCTTCACGACGACGGTCTCAACGCGGTGCGCCGACATCTCGACAGCGTCGCGAATCGTCGGCAGGTATTCGACCACGCGGTTCGGTTCGATGCCGCCTGACGCGGTGATGATGACCTTCGGCTTCGCATCGTCAATGCGCACCGCAAGCTCTTTCGCGGCAAAGCCGCCGAACACAACCGAGTGCACTGCACCGAGGCGAGCACACGCCAGCATCGCGACAACGGCCTGCGGAATCATCGGCATGTAGATGATGACGCGGTCGCCCTTGGCAACGCCGGCGTCAGCGAGCACGTGGCTGAAGCGCGCGACGCGGCTCAACAGGTTCTCGTACGTGTACTCACGCACCTTGCCGACAACGGGGGAGTCGTATATGAGCGCAACGCGGTCACCGTGCCCGGCAAGCACGTGCCGGTCGAGCGCGTTGTAGCTCGTGTTGAGCTCGCCATCCGGAAACCAGCGGCCATACAGACCCGACGATGCATCGAAAGCCTGGGTGGGCTCGCGGTACCAGTCAATGGCTTGCGCTGCCTCCAGCCAGTAGGCCTCCGGATCCTGCACGCTGCGCTCAAAGGCGGCGCGGTAGGTGGCTCCTGGTGTCTGCGTTGAACTCATGTCGTTCTCCATCGAACTTCCCGTCACGGTTGCAGAGAGTGTCGCACGCTACCCGGTCTAGCACGAAGACGAGAGTGGCGAAACTGCTAACTTTCGGCAGTAATCAACGTCGGTGCGAGAGCGCCGAAAACACGCGGAAGAACGGAGCCAGCAAGCGCCGGAGAGCGGAACCAGCGAGCACGAAAGAGCGGAACCAGTGGGCTCCGAAAAGCGGAACCAGAAGGCTCCGCAAAAGCGTGCGTGGCTACGCGGGTGCGCCGACTGTCGGCACCTCGAGGGTGCGCACGATCGGTGCATAGTGCGCGGTGACCGCGGTGCGGAAAGCTTCGACGTTGCCCGACTCGGCAGCATCGAGCATTTCGCCGTGCGCACGAGCGGTCGCTTCGAGGTCGGCGGCGACCTGCAGGCCGAGCTTCGGTACGACGGCGGTGTGCACATCCCAGAATGCCGCGACCAGCTGGCCAACGAGCGAGTTGTCGAGACGTGCCAGCAAACCCACGTGGAAAGCGCGGTCCTGCTTGGGGAACGGCTTGCCTTCGGCTGCCAAATCTTCCATCTCGCTGACGAGGAGATGCAGGGTGCGGTTCTTGGTTCCGCTCAGCGCCTGAATGATCTGCTCCGCCATCGAAACATCGAGGGCCTGACGAACTTCAACAATTTCACGCAGTGCGTGACGATCGTCACCGGGGCTCAAAACGCCGCGGAAAACGAGAGCCTGAACGAGAGCGTCGAGCGACATTTTGCCGACGAACGTGCCGTGGCCGTGGCGAACTTCGACGATGTCGAGCGCAGCCAGGGTGCGGATAGCCTCACGCACGCTGGAGCGGGAAACGCCCAGGTGGTCACACAATTCCGCTTCGGTCGGCAGAACGTCGCCGGGCTTGAGGCCCTCGGAGAGGATGAAGTCTTTAATGCGATCGGCCGTCGCCACCCGCAGCGGCGACTGCTCGGGCATGGCAGACAGAGACGAAAAATTCCGTCGATGTGAAGTCGCCATCTTGACTGATCCCCTTTGTTCAACTTATCCTCATCGTAACACGTCAGACATCTGACACAGAAGATCTGATGTCCTACCCAATCACCAGAGTATGGAGTTGTAATGAGGCAGCACACTCAGGCGCGTACCCGGCGCATTGCCGGCGCGATTCTCGCCACCTCGCTCGCGGTTTCCCTTGCCGCCTGCACGCCGAGCGCCGAGAAGCCGACCACCGAGGGTCCCGAAGAAACGGCACCCGCATCGGCCATCGACAGCGAAGCCATCATCGAAGCGGGAATCTCGTACGGCCTGTCGGGCGGTTTCGACCCGATGGTGACCACGGGTGCCGTGACGGTTGCCGCTAACTGGCACGTCTTCGAGGGTCTCACCGAGCTCGACCCGGCAACGCGTGAGGTTTACGCAGCCCTCGGTGCTGAGCTTCCCACCAAGATCGACGACCTCACGTACGAAGTCACACTGCGTGACGGCGCTGTCTTCCACGACGGCACGCCGGTCACCACCGACGACGTCGTTTACAGCTTCGAGCGCGTTCTCGACCCGGCCAACAAGTCGCTCTACGCCGGCTTCATTGGCTTCATCGACACCGTGACGGCAAAGGACGACACCACCGTCACGATCACGCTGAAGTACCCGTTCAGCCTCGTTAACGAGCGCCTCTCGACCGTCAAGGTGGTTCCGAAGGCTCTCGTCGAGTCGAACTACGAAGCGTTCAACGCGCTGCCCGTCGGCACCGGCCCGTACAAGATGACGCAGGCAACGCCTGACGACAAGATCACGTTCGAGCGCTTCGACGACTACACCGGCACCCGTCCGGCACTCGCGGCAGGCCTCAACTGGAACCTCCTCGGCGACGCGGCAGCACGCGTTACCGCCATGAGCTCGGGCACGATCTCGGCGATGGAAGACGTTCCGTACATTGACGTTCCGACCCTCGAGGGCACGGTTGACGTTGAATCGGTGCAGTCGTTCGGCACGCTGTTCATGATGTTCAATACCGACGAGGCTCCGTTCAACGACCCGAAGGTGCGCCAGGCATTCTTCTACGCGCTGGACATGGACAAGATCGTCGAAACCGGCATGCTCGGTCAGGCTGCTCCCGCAACGAGCTTCCTGCCGGAGACGCACCCGAACTACCACGAGGCATCGACGGTCTACTCGTACGACCCCGAGCTCGCCAAGAAGCTCCTCAGCGAGGCTGGCGTTGCTGAGGGCACCAAGGTCACGGTCATGACGACCGACACCGGTTGGGTGCAGGACGTGGCCCCGCTCATCAAGGAGAACCTTGACGCTGTGGGCCTCGACATCACGCTCGACATCGGTCAGTCCGGTGGCCAATACACCAAGGTTGACGCTGGCGACATGCAGGTCATGGTTGCCCCCGGTGACCCGTCGGTGTTCGGTAACGACCCCGACCTGCTGATGCGCTGGTGGTTCGGTGACAACGTGTGGTCGCAGTCGCGCTACCGCTGGGCTGACACGCCGGAGTTCGCTGAGCTGCAGAAGACCCTCGACGCCGCCGTTCAGGCAACGGGCGACGAGCAGCAGGAGCTGTGGAACCAGGCGTTCGACACGCTGAGCGACAACGCTGTGCTGTACCCGCTGCTGCACCGCAAGCTTCCCACCGCATGGAACTCGGACGAACTGAGCGGCTTCAAGCCGCTGCCCATCACGGGTCTGTCCTTCCTCGACGTCGGAATGCTTAAGTAGCCTTCCGTCACCCTTTCGGGCGCCGCGTTCCACACATGCGCGGCGCCCGAACCCCTAGTTTTTCTCAGAGAGGCCAGAGAAGATGAGCGCGCTGTTGCGACTCCTCGGTCGCCGGCTCTTGCAGCTGCCGATCATGATCCTCGGAATCACCTTCCTGGTGTTCTTTGTCATGTCCTTCTCCCACATCGACCCCGCCATTGCGGCGCTCGGTGAGGGAGCATCCATCGAGGCCCGTGAGGCCTACCGCGAAGCCAACGGTCTCAACGACCCGCTCTTCGTGCGCTACTGGAACTTCCTCGTCGGCATGTTCCAGGGAAACCTCGGCACCTACAGCGCGCGCCAGACTCCGGTGCTGGAAGCTGTCGGCAACGCCCTGCCGATCACCCTGCAGCTCACGTTCATGGGCCTGATTCTCGCGGTCGTTTTCGCCCTCGTGCTCGGTGTTCTTGCCGCCCTGTACCGCGACCGCTGGCCTGACAAGGTCATCCGCGTGTTCTCGGTTGGTTTCCTCGCGACGCCCTCGTTCTGGCTCGCCGTCTTGCTCATCCAGGTGGTCACCCTGGGCGCGGGCCTCCTGCCCGCATCGGGCAAGCTCCCCGACCCGGCTGAAGACTTCGGCGGCTACCTCGCCCGCATGGCCCTTCCTGCTATCGCTCTCGCGGTTCCGGTCATCGGCCAGCTCACCCGCGTGGTGCGCACGTCGATGGTCGAAGAGCTCGACAAAGACTACGTTCGCACCGCGATTGGCGCCGGTATTCCGCGCCCCGTGGTCATTGGCCGCAACGTTTTGCGCAACGCTCTCATCACGCCTATCACGGTTCTCGGCCTCCGAGTCGGCTACCTCATCGGTGGCGCCGTCATCATCGAGGTCATCTTCGCGCTGCCCGGCATGGGAACGCTGATTCTCAACGGCGTGACCAACAACGAACCCAACCTCGTGCAGGGTGTCACCCTCACGGTGGCTCTCGCGTTCGTGATCGTAAACATCATCGTTGACATGCTCTACGTGCTCGTCAACCCGCGGATTAGGACGGTCTGACATGCGCCGCCGACTTACCGAACGACTGTCCACCCCGGGCATGCGCCTCGCCGCGCTGCCGCTGGGTGCGAAGATCAGCCTCACGTTTGTCATCATCGTGATCCTGGGCGCGATTTTTGCGCCGCTGCTGACACCTTTCGACCCGCTGACGACTGGAACCCCGGTGCAGCCGCCGAGCGGCGAGCACCTGATGGGAACGGACCGCCAGGGCCGCGACATCTTCTCGCGCGTCCTGCACGGTGCCCGCTACTCGCTCGCGATCGGTCTCGGTGCGACGCTGATCGCCCTCGTGGCTGCCGCGATTCTCGGCGCGATCACCGCGACGGCGAACAAGTACGTCTCGGAGACGGTGATGCGCATTCTCGACATCATCATGGCGTTCCCCGGCATCGCGCTTGCTGCCGTCTTCGTCGCTGTCTTCGGGCAATCGTTGCCGGTCATCATCCTGACGATCGCCTTCCTCTACACTCCGCAGCTCACTCGTGTGGTGCGCGCCAACATCCTTGACCAGTACGGCGAAGACTACGTGTCGGCCGCCCGCGTCATGGGTGCGAAGACCGCGTGGATTTTGCTCAAGCACGTTGCCCGCAATAGCGCGGCACCGGTGCTCGTGTTCACGACCGTCCTCGTCGCTGACGCGATCGTGTTTGAAGCGTCGTTGAGCTTCATCCAGGGTGGCGTGCCCGACCCCGAACCCAGCTGGGGCAACATCATCGCCGCCGGCCGTGACCTCGTCATGGGCGGCTACTGGTGGGCAACGTTCTTCCCCGGTATGGCGATCTTCCTCACCGTGCTGTGCCTCAACATCCTGTCCGAGGGCATGACCGACGCCATGGTCGCCGCACCCCGCGTGCGCAAGCCGGCCGTCACCGCGAACGCTGACGCGACCGCAAAGACGGTTGGTATCGCGACGCTCTCCAAGTCGATGGGGGCGGAAGAGCCGCACCTGACCGAAGCCGAAGAGCGTGACATGGACGCCCTCGACGTGGCCTTCGCCGCGAACAAGGATGAGGCGATGAAGGCACTCGAAGAGCGTCTTGCCGAGCTGCGTCGCATCGAGTCCACCCGCACCGACCGCCTGGTCTACACCGCCGACGAGGCACCGCTGCTCGAGGTGAAGGATCTCTCCATTCGCTTCCCCGAGCGCCACGGCGGCGTTGCGGTTGTCGACAACGTGTCGTTCACGGTGCGCCCCGGCGAGACGATGGCCCTGGTGGGCGAGTCTGGCTGCGGCAAGTCGATCACGTCGCTCGCCATCATGGGCCTGCTTGACCCCGCCGCCGTCATCACGGGCGAGGTCATCTACAAGGGTCAAGACCTGCTGAAGATGTCGGCGAAGGAGCGCAACAAGCTCCGCGGCGTCGAGACTGCGATGATCTACCAAGACGCGCTGAGCTCGCTCAACCCGTCGATGCTGATCCGTGCACAGATGAAGCAGCTCACGAGCCGCGGCGGTACCCGCACGGCGGAAGAGCTTCTCGAACTCGTGGGCCTCGACCCCGAGCGCACCCTGAAGAGCTACCCGCACGAGCTTTCCGGTGGCCAGCGCCAGCGTGTGCTCATCGCGATGGCACTGACCCGCGACCCGAGCCTCATCATCGCCGACGAGCCCACCACGGCTCTCGACGTGACGGTGCAGAAGCAGGTCGTTGACCTCCTCACCGACCTGCGCGAAAAGCTCGGCTTCGCGATGGTGTTCGTGAGCCACGACCTGGCTCTCGTCGCCGAACTCAGCCACGCGATCACCGTCATGTACGCCGGTCAGGTTGTGGAGCAAGCGCCGACGACGGAGCTGCTCACCAACCCGCAGCACGAGTACACCCGCGGACTCCTCGGTGCCGTGCTCTCCATCGAAGCCCGCGCAGAGCGCCTGCACCAGGTTCCGGGAACCGTGCCTTCGCCCCGAGACTTCCCGAAGGGTGACCGCTTCGCTCCCCGTTCGTCGACCCCCACCGAGGGCCTCGACGAACGCCCGGAGCTGCGCCCCGAACCCAATGCCCCCGACCACCTCGTGGCGCGAGCACCCCTCACGAGCGGAGCAGCACGATGAGCCTCGACACCCCTGTCATCGAATTGAAGAACGTTCACGTCGTCTTCAATTCGCGCACCGGCACGATGTTCAAGGCCAACAAGGTGCACGCCGTCAACGACATCTCCATCGCGGTGCGCCAGGGCCACACCCTCGGCATCGTGGGCGAGTCTGGCTCCGGCAAGTCGACGATGGCGAAGGTTCTCGTCGGCTTGCAGAAGCCGACGTCGGGCGAAATCACCTTCAACGGTGAGATCGTCAAGTCGTATTCGTCGTCGGTGCGCAAGCGCGTCGGCCGTGTTGTCTCGGTTGTCTTCCAGGACCCGGCGACGGCCCTCAACGCCCGCATGCGTATTTCCGAGGCACTGCAAGATCCGATGGAAGTGCACGGCATCGGAACCAAGCAGTCGCGGGTTGCGCGCGCCAAGGAGCTGATTGGGCTGGTTGGTTTGCCCCAATCGGCGCTCGAGGCACTGCCGGGCCAGCTGTCTGGTGGTCAGCGTCAGCGCGTTGCGATCGCTCGCGCCCTGGCACTGGAGCCCAAGGTGATCGTCGCCGACGAGCCGACCAGCGCGCTGGACGTCTCGGTGCGCGCGCAGATCTTGAACCTCTTGGCCGACCTCAAGAACGAACTCGGCCTCGGCATGGTCTTCATTTCGCACGACATTCAGACCGTGCGCCACGTGTCTGACGAAATCATCGTGATGAACCGTGGCCGCGTCGTCGAACAGGGCACCACCGCCCAGGTGTTCGACAACCCGACAGACGAATACACCCGCACGCTGCTGGCCGCAGCCCCCTCACTTCTCTAATTCATTAACCGCGAGCCGCGCTCGCACCTCGGAGTACTCATGAACACGAACCGGTTCCACGGAATCGTTCCCCCCGTCGTCACCCCTTTCACCGCATCGGGTGACATCGACCTGCCCGCGCTCGAAGTGCTTGGCGAACACCTCATCGCCGCCGGCGTGCACGGCCTCTTCGTACTCGGCTCCTCGGCCGAGGTCGCGTACCTCACCGATGAGCAGCGCAAGACCGTCGTCACGACCCTCGTGCGCGTTGCCGCCGGCCGCGTTCCGGTCATCGCGGGTGCCATCGACTTGACGACCGCTCGCGTTATCGAGCAGGCCAAGGTTCTCGAGGCCGCCGGTGCTGACGCGATCGTGACAACCGCGGCGATCTACGCGATCAACGACGCCACCGAGACCGAAGCGCACTTTCGCGCCGTTTCCGCCGCCATCACCGTGCCGCTGTTCGCCTACGACATTCCGGTGCGTGTGCACTCGAAGCTCTCGAGCGAACTCCTCGTGCGCCTCGGCACCGAGGGTGTCATCGTGGGCGTCAAGGACTCCTCGGGCGACGACGTTGGCTTCCGCCGCCTGGTCGCTCAGAACAAAGCCGCCGGTTCGCCGCTCGCCCTCTTCACGGGTCACGAGGTTGTCGTTGACGGCATGATCCTTCTCGGCGCCGATGGCGTGGTTCCGGGTCTCGCCAACGTCGACGCCGCCGGCTACGTACGCCTGTGGGACGCCGCGCAGGCTGGCGACTGGGTCGCCGCTCGCGCCGAGCAGGACCGCCTCGCGGCTCTCTTCGAAATCGCCTTCCTCGCGGCTGGCCGCTCGGGCGACGCCAAGGGCATCGGCTCGTTCAAGGCTGCGATGAAGCTGCAGGGCCTCATTCCGACCGCTGAAATGGCGTTCCCGGTGATCGCCCTCGGCGACGAAATCGTCGCGCAGATCGAGCCGATTGTGCGTGAAGCAGGCCTGCTGAATGCCTAACTCCGAGCGTCAACACCCACGTCTCGTCGTGGGTGTTGACGTGGGCGGAACCAAGATCACGGCCGCCGAAGTCGACAGCGTTGGGCGTTGTACCGGTCACGTCACGGTACCGACGCCGGCGGCCGCAGGGCCGGCCGCCGTGCTCGATGCGATCGCCGAAACCGTGCAAAAAGTTGCCGGAAACCGCCAAATTAACGCAATTGGTGTCGGAACTGCGGGTGCTGTCGACGCATTTCGTGGTGTGATTGTGTCAGCAACCGAGACCTTCCCTGGGTGGGTGGGAACAGACATCACGAGCGGACTTCGTGCCCGTCTCACCGATGTCTTGCTCGACGGCGGCGCCATTCGTGTGGAGAATGACGTCGACGCTCACGGCATCGGTGAATCGATTCTGGGAGCGGGGCGAGGAGCGCAGCATGCGCTCGTCGTGGCCGTCGGCACCGGAGTGGGGGCCGCCGTCATAGTCGGAGGCTCCCCGCTTCGGGGCGCTCACCACATGTCGGGTGAGATCGGGCACATGCCGATCCCCGACGCTACCGAAGACGTCTGCACCTGCGGACGCCCCGGTCACCTCGAGGCCGTCGCCGCCGGACCCGCGATCGCGGGCCGTTACGCGCGGTTGGCCGGTACCGACACCGTCACCGCCGTCGACGTTTTTGAGCGCGCTCGCGGTGGCGACGCCATCGCGTTGCGCGTCATCGCGGACTCC
Source organism: Microbacterium daqui (assembly GCF_050408675.1). Lineage (NCBI taxonomy): Bacteria > Bacillati > Actinomycetota > Actinomycetes > Micrococcales > Microbacteriaceae > Microbacterium > Microbacterium daqui. The sequence continues at coordinate 42,596 of NZ_JBNTKF010000016.1, forward strand.
GCCCGCGCCACCGCGAACGCCGTGGCTGGACTCATGACCGTGCTCGACCCGAGCGTCGTCGTCGTTGGCGGCGGTGTCCTGGGCGGCGGCGATGTGTGGTGGAACACCTTCGTTGACGCCGTTCGTGCCACGACGGTCGATATTCTGCATGACACCCCGCTCGTACAGGCCGAGCTCGGCGCTGACGCCCCGCTCGTCGGCGCGACCCGCACCTTCTTCGCCTAAACACACCCCAAGGACGACACATGAACCACGCACAGATCATGGCGGCGCTTCGCGGCAACGTCACGGTGTCATGCCAGGCCTACCCCGGTGAGCCGATGCGCGACCCTCGCACCATGACGCAAATGGCTGAGGCGGTTGTGCTCGGCGGCGCAGCTGCCGTTCGTGCGCAGGGACTCGACGACATTCGTTCCATCGTTGCCGCAGTCGAGGTTCCGGTTATCGGACTCGTCAAAGATGGTGCCGACGGCGTCTTCATCACGCCCACCCTCGAGCACGCGCTCGCGGTGGCCGAAGCCGGCGCGCACGTTGTCGCACTCGATGGCACGCGCCGCCCACGCCCGGATGGCCGCACGCTCGCCGAGACCATTCAGGGCCTCAAGGCGCAGTACGACGTGCTCGTGATGGCCGATTGTGGCTCGCTCGACGACGCGAAGGCGGCTGAGGCTGCTGGTGCAGACTTCATCGGAACCACGCTGGCGGGTTACACGCGGGAGCGCGAGAAGACCGAGGGTGTCGACTTCGAGCTCGTCGCCGAGGTTGTTGCTGCGTGCGAGCGTCCCGTCGTTGTTGAGGGGCGTATTCGCACGCCGCACGACGTCACGCGGGCGTTCGAACTGGGCGCGTTCAACGTGTGCGTCGGCACGGCCATCACGCACCCGACGTCGATCACCGGGTGGTTCGTTAACCGAGGTGCTTGAGCGCTTCGCGCTTCGAAAGCCCACTGAGTTCGGGGTGCGCGACAACAAACGCCTGCACCCAGTCGGCGTCGGTCTTCGCATATTCGCGCAAGGCCCACCCAATCGCTTTGCGAATGAAGAACTCGGTGTCTTCGCTATTGGATTCGATCGCGATCGTGAGCAGTTCGGTGTCCGTACCTGCGCGCCGCTTGAGTTGGCTGATGATGCTGGCGCGGCGAATCCACATATCGTCGTCGGCGCTCCACAGCAGCATGAGCTGCGTAACTTCGACGGGGTGCGCGATGAGCACTTCGCCGAGACGGGCCGAAACCTCGTCAACGAAGTCCCACCACGCGCCGGTGCGGATCATCTCTTCGTAAAGGTCGAGCATGTCGAGGCGCGCTCGCAGCGGTCGCAGCGCCAGCAGCGTCAGCGCCGCATACCGTTCTTCGCGGTGCGTTGCGTCTCGCCACAGCGTTTCGGCTGCATCGCGCAACTCGTCGGCATCGTGCTCGCCCTTCGCCAGCTGTTTCGTGAGGGCGCGAACTTCGGGAACCTTCACACCGAAAAACGGCATCGCCGACTTCATGTACGCCTGCTGCCCTGGCGCGAGTGCCGGGTTTGCGCTCTGCCGAAGTGACAGGCGAATGGCATCGACAAGTTCGGCGGCGGTCACGGGCCGAGTCTAGCTGTGCCACGGCGGGCGGGGCTATTAACGGTTATCCCGGTCACAGGGGAGAATGGAGCCGTGTGTGCCATGCGCTTGATTCCGATTGAGAACGATGTTCAGCCCTACGCCTGGGGAATACCCGGCGGCGTTTCGCGAGCACTCGGCTGGCCCGACACCGCGGATGTTCAAGCGGAGCTGTGGCTCGGCGCCCACCCATCGCTACCGTCCCGCACTCCCGACGCTGAGTTCGCAACTCTCGAGGAGTGGGAGAAGCAGAGCGGAACCACGCTCCCGTACCTCCTGAAGGTGCTGACGGCATCGAAGCCGTTGTCGTTGCAGGCACACCCCAACCCCGCTCAGGCGGCCGAGGGCTACGCCCGCGAAGAGGCGGCCGGCATCGAGCGCTCGGCCTTTAACCGCAACTACAAAGATCCCTACGCAAAGCCCGAGCTCATCGTCGCGCTCACCGACGGCTTCCAAGCGCTGTGCGGGTTCCGCCCGATTACGCAGACGACCGACGTGCTGTCGCGCCTCGCTGGGGTTGCCGTGGTTCCGAAACCAATCCTCGCGTTCCTCGATCGACTCACGGCTGAGGGGCTGCGTGAGACGGTAGCGTTCACGCTGTCGCGTACCCCCGAGGTGCAGGCTCTTGTCGAGGCGCTGATTGCCGCCCACGAGGCCGATGCGACGATCGCCCCGGTGATCGGATACGCGCACGAGGCCTTCCCAAACGACGATGGCATCGCATTCGCCCTTCTGCTCAACCACATCACGCTGCAGCGCGGCGAAAGCCTGTGGTTGCCGGCGGGCAACGTGCACGCCTACCTGCAGGGCAGTGGCATGGAGCTCATGGGCCCGAGCGACAACGTGTTGCGTGGCGGACTCACCCCCAAGCACGTCGACGAAGCCGAACTCATGAAGACCCTCGTCTTTGAAGAGTCCGAGGATCCGAGACTCGAGCCGGTCGTGGTCGCTGACAACGTGGTTTCGTATCGCCCCGCGACCGTGCCGAGCGGCGACGGCGTGCCGTTCGAAATGTGGGAGGTCACCGGCGACGCCGATGTTTCTCTGCCGTCTGCCGCGATCTTCGTCGTCACCGACGGCGAATTCTCGGTGACGCTCGATGGTTCCGCTCAGCTCCTGGCCCGCGGCACCACCCACTTCCTCCCCTCGGCCACCGATCTCGCCATCACCGGTTCCGGCCGTCTCTGGATCGCCACCGCTCAGTGACTCAGTTGCCTAGCACCTGCCCAGCACACCCCCGATAAACTAGGCGCAGAAAGCGGGAGCCCGGACGACCGGGTCGCCCTTCATCGCCAGCGGACGGCCGCACGGAAGATTCATCATGTCTGTGCTGCGCCACACCCTCACGCCCGCCGCGATCTCGAGTCTTCTGCTCGGCTGGCTCGGCGTTATTGCTCTCGCGGCCTTCGCCGACACGATCGAGGCCGCATCTCCGCTCGTGACGTGGCTCGCGCTCGCGGCAGTCGTCGCCGTCATCCTCGTCGCCGCGTTCGGCGTTGTCGCGCAGGCTGAAGCGCTCGCGCATCGCCTCGGCGACCCGTATGGCTCGCTCATCCTGACGATCTCGATCGTGCTCGTCGAAGTGATCCTGATCGCCTCCGTGCTCCTCGGCCCGGGTGAACACGCCACGATCGCTCGTGACTCGGTGATGGCGGTCACCATGATCATTCTGGGCCTCGTCGTTGGCCTCTCGCTGCTGATCGCACCAAACCGCAGCGCGTTCGTCAATCGCCGCGGCACCACGAGCTACATCGTCATGATCATTGCCCTCGCAGCCGTCGCTTTCGTGGTTCCGTTCTTCCTCCCCGAAGGTACCTACACCGGCCCGCTCGCCTTCATCGTCGCGGGCGTTGCGATCATCGGCTACGGCCTGTTTCTTGCCCGTCAAATGGGCCCGCGCGCGGCCGACTACCGCGAATATGACGAGGCGGCCGAAGAGCACCGCGACGTTCGCGAAGTACTGCGGAACCACGGGGCTGAGGTGGTGGCGCGCACGCTGCTGCTGATCGCGACGGCCGTGCCGATCATCATCATGAGCCACGACATGTCGACGCTCATGGATACCGCTTTCACCGAGGCTGGCGCCCCGCTCGCCCTGTCGGGCGTCGTCATCGCCTTCATCGTGTTCACGCCCGAAACCATCACGACGCTGCGGGCGGCCCGCGCGGGCGAACTCCAACGCGTCGTGAACCTCTGCCTGGGTGCTCTCGTCTCAACCGTGGGCCTCACGATTCCGGTCGTGCTCGTGATTGGCGAAATCACCGGTTCCACGATCACGCTCGCCCCCGATGCGACGCAGCTGCTCCTCATGATCGCCATGGTGCTCGCGACGATTCTCGCGTTCTGGGGTGGCAAAACCACCCGCGCTCGTGGCGTGGTTCCGGTGCTCCTCTTCGCGGCTTATTTCACCCTCATCGCCATCTAAGGAACATCCCTTCCGCGAGACACACTCTGGTCGGTGAAACGCACGCGGGGTGCATGTGTCTCGCCGACCAAACTGTGTTTCGCGGGGCTAGTTCGCGCGAAGCGCCTCGACGGGTTCGATCTTTGCGGCGCGACGGGCCGGATACCAGCCAGACGCCCAGCCGACGACGGCACCGAGCAGCGCGCCGACAATCGCGACGATCGGGTCGACCACCGGGGTCCAGCCCTGCGTCACCGCGACAATCACGACCCCGATCACACCGAGCGCGGCGCCGATGAGGCCGCCCAGCAGACCGATCACGATCGACTCCACCAAGAACTGGCCCGCGATCTGCCTGCGCGTCGCACCGAGGGCGCGACGCAAGCCAATCTCGCCGGTGCGTTCGAGCACGCTCAGCAGCGTGACGTTCGCGATACCGAGACCACCCGCGAGTAGCGAGATCGCACCGAGAATCAAGAACACGATGTTGATATCGGCCTGCACGTTGCTGCTGAGGTCACTGGCACCCTGCGGTGCCTTCACTTCAAACGAGTCCGGTTTCTCCGGTGCCAGTGCGATCGGCGCCTGTTCGGCCACCACGGGCCCGGCGCCGTAGTCGATCTTGATCTGCAGTTGCGTCGGCGCGGGCAGACGGAAGTCTTCGCGTGCGGCACCCATCGGAATCCACACAGTATCGAGCAGTGATGCCCGAGAGTCGAGGGAATCGACGATGCCAATCACGCTGTACGCGATGCCATCGATAAAGATCGACGGCTGCGTTTCAACGCGGGAGACCCCGAGACGTTTGGCGGCATTCTTGCCCAGCACGGCGACGCGATCACCGCGGGCGTCGTGGCCGTCGTCAAACATGCGACCGGTCTGCAGCTTGCCGCCGAGCACCGTGATGAGGTCGCTCGACGCCGCGGTGAGCCCCGGTGGGGTCTTCGCCGCAACGGACGGGTCGTTGATCGGCACCGCCGTGATTTCGGTGATGCCTTCAACATCGGCCGTCAGTGCCGCTCCCGTGACACCCACGAGCGTTTCGACGCGCGACGGCGAATCCCAAGGCAACGTACCCGTCGCGACCTTTGAGTCGCCGCGATTGGCTTCACCGGGCGACACAATGACCTGCGTCGCCGCGGCCGCATTGAACTGCGTTGCGATCTGGTTTGCCGCCGTTTGCGCAAACGCGAGCGTCGCGACGAGCGACCCAATGCCCAGCACCGTACCCAGCGTCGTCATGAACAGACGGGCCGGGCGCGAACCAATGTCGGTCGTTGCTTCAACGACGAGGTCTTGGAAGTTAAAGCGATCCGCTCGCTTCATCGGCTCGAGAAGCTGCTTCGTCGTCTCCAACTCAGCCACTGGTTCCGCGCCGTCGCCCTTCTTGCCGCGCTTCTTGCCCTTAAACGGCCACATCAGTCCAGCTCCGTGAGTCGGCCATCGCGAATCTCAATGCGGCGGCGGGCACGGTCAGCGACGTGCTGGTCGTGCGTGATGATGACGAGCGTGAGGCCCTCGGCGTTGAGCTCTTCGAACAGCTCCATGACTTCACCGGAGGTGCGCTGGTCGAGGTTTCCGGTCGGCTCATCGGCCAGCAACAGCTTCGGCCGCGACACCACGGCTCGAGCGACAGCAACGCGCTGGCGCTCACCACCGGAGAGGGAACCGGGCAGAAAGTCGACGCGGTGACTGAGGCCGACGCGGTTCAGTGCTTCGCGCGCCCGTTCGTCGCGCTCGCGACGAGGAACGCCGCTGTAGAGCATCGGCATCAGCACGTTATCGAGCACCGTACGCCTCGGCATCAGGTGAAATGACTGAAACACGAAGCCGATGAAGCGCGCGCGTGCGGCGGCACGGTCATCGTCCGACAGGTTGCTCGTGAGAGCACCCGAGAGTTTGTACTCACCGACCGTCGGCCGGTCAAGCAAGCCCAAGATGTTCAGCATCGTGGACTTACCGGAACCACTCGGGCCCACGATGCCGACATAGTCGCCCGGCTCAATCGTGAGGTTGATTCCCTTCAGTGCCTGAACTTCAGGCGGCCCGGGAAACGACCGGGTGACGTCGCGAATCTCGACGACGGGATCGGTCATGAACCCACCACAACGAGGTCGCCCTTTTCGAGCTCACCCTTGATCGGCTTCACCTCGACGTAGCCGCCAGCAGCCAGCCCCGTCTCAACGGTCACGAGACGCGTTTCCGCCTTCTCACCGTCGCGCGGGTCACCGACCACAACCTCAACGCGGCTTTCGCCACCGGGGCCAGCCGTGAGAGCCGACGGCGGCACCGAAAGCACATCGCCTTCGGTCGCGCCAACCGGAATCTGCACGCGCACGTTCGATCCCTGTACCTGCTGAATCTGCTCGGCGGTGAATGGCGCGGGCTCGAGCGTGACCGACCAGCGGTCCGTTGCGTTCTTGCCCGGCTCAATCTTCGTGATCGTCGCGGTGTGCTCGGTGTCATCCGGCATCGCAAACGTGGCTACGGTTCCGACGGCCAACAGCTTGCCATCAGCGGCAGCGACAGAACCGGCAAGCTCAAGCGTCGCGCCGGAGACCGACATGGCGACGCCCTCGGGGGCGGAACCACGAGCAATGTTCACCTCGTTGACGAGACGGGGGAGCTGGGTCAAGTAGAGAACTTCACTCGATGGCAAGTACGGCTGGATGGCCTCACGAGCATCGGCGAGTGACTCTTGCGCCGACGTCAGGCCAGCACGCGCCGACTCGAGGGCCGACCACTCGCCTGACGTGTCGGGGTCAGCGAAGAGCTGGTCGCGTTCCAACTGCGCGAGAGCAAGGTCATCGCGCAGGCCCTGCAGGTCGCCCTCGAAGTCGGGGTCGTTTTCCGCGGCGGTGACGGCGCGTTGGGCAGCCGAAACGCGGTTGTCGGCCTGCTTCAGCGCAACCGGGTCAACGCTGCCATTCGCCGCGTTGTCGTACGCGGCCTGCGCCTGGTTAACGTTGGTCTGCGCGTCAGTCACCGACTGCTGTGCGGCACGGAAGGCTTCGTCCGCACCCTCCGGGCTCGGCGGCAGCGGGTAGCCGACCTGCGCGTACAGGGTGGCGATGCCATCGGCGAGCGCCTGGTCGAACACGTTGTTCGCGACGTCGCCCGCAGCAATGCCAACAGACGCGAGTGCCTGCTTGAGCTGGAGCACATCGGGGCCGGAAACGCCCATGCGCAGCGTGCGGTATGACGGCAGGTCGCCAGGCAGGACGAACACCGGGCGGCCCGAAATCTCGGCCACGATTGAGAGCGCCTTGAGTTCGGTGCCGACGGCCGGTACCTGGCCGGTGACGATGGCGCCACCGCTGAACGATGACGTGTCCAGCTTCACCTCAACGGAGTCAGCAAAGCTGATGTCAGAGCGAATTGTGACGTCGTTGGAGAGCTTGCCGTACTCCACCGGAACCGTGATGAGTCCGGGGTCTGGTGCTTTCGCGTTGTTCGCCGCATCAGCGGGTGATGTGATGAAGTGGCCGATCAACAGGCCGCCGATGAGGGCGACGATCGCCACGACGGCGCTGATCCACAGGCCCTTGTTGCCGCGGAAGACGCGGCTCCAGCCGGTGCCCTTTTTGCTCCCGCCCGCACCGTCGGCGTCAACGAGTTCATCGAACTCGAGAACCTCCTGGCCGGGTGAATCGTCTTCCAGTTCGGCGATAACCGTCGTGTCGTCGTCGGACGGGTTGCCGGAGACGGGTTCAGAACTGTCTGATCGGCCCTTCAAAGTCATCCCTTAGCAGCCTGTTCCTGAGCAGCCTTGAACTCGTCGAGTTCTTTCTTGTTCTCCTTGATGAACTGCTCTTCGAGCTTGAACTGGATCGTCAGACGCGTGTCGTTGTAGTTCGTCTTGTTGCGGCACTCGAGGTCTGCGAGCGCGGTCTTGATTTCACGCTTGCCGATTTCTTGAGCTTCTTCGCTCTGCATCGGGTCTTTGCCGTCCGCCCAGTCTTCTTCGGTCATGTTTTCGTAGATCTTGTTGACCTCTTCGTAGAAGCCCTCGGCGGCTTCGGGCTGCTTCTGGAAGTCAAAGCCAGCGTCTGCCATGCAGCTCGACCACTTGGCTTCCAGCTCGATGAGCTCGGGCGACTCTTCGGCCTTGGTATACAGATCGCTCATGCGCGTGGCGAGGTCTTCGAACTGCGTGTATACGTTGTCCGCACCGCCATTGACCTCGTTGTCTGCCCATCCCTGGCAGCCGTACTGGGTCCAGTCGTACTCGTAGACCTCTTCTCCGTCTTCCGTAACGGTTCCGGCTTCGGTCATTTCCGTCTGATCGCCGTACAGGGCGATCCAGTACGCCTCCTGCTCAGAAGCCGAGAGGGAGTCGAGGTACTCCTGGTTGGGGTCAACCCACTCGGATTCCTCTGGCTGCGGCTCGTTCGCCATCTGCTCGTTGTACGGGTTGTTGATGATGCCGTAGCCGTACTTCTCGACCCATTCCTTCTTCTCTGGCTCCCACTCAATGTCTTCGCCAAATGAAATGGTGGTGCCCGACATGTCGGCGGGCTTGTACTCGAAGCCCTCGTCGACCATGCACTGTGCGATCAGCTCTTCGCGCTCGGTGTTCTGTGCGTCCCACTGCGCCTGCTGCTCTTCTTCGGTCAGGTTGGGGTCGTAGCCCGCGTTCCAATACTCGGCGAGCGGGGAGTCTTCCCAGTCCAGCGCGGCTCCGCCTTCGCCGCCACCCGAGCAGGCGGCAAGCGGAAAGATGAGGCCAGCCGTTGCGGCGGCGGCAAGCAGAAGTCGTGTGGTGCGCATCATTGTGTCCTTGGCTCCGGAGTTGGCGTGCGGCGAGGTCGCACGAGTCCATCTAACAGCAGGGTGTCAGCGGAAATGAAAAAGTCTCAGCAATGTGGGGGATATCTCGGGGATACCCCTGACTGTTCGCGCCACACCGCAGAAAAACAGCCAGTAACGGACTGACGCGGTGCCCAGCCCGAAGGCCGGGACACCGCGTCGGTTGATCCCCCACAATCAAATCTAGGGAGAACACCACCCGGTGTCTGTCCCCCTTTCGGAGGACATTTCGCGGAGTTGTGCGTCAATGTCACTCATTGGGCCACAGGCGAGCGTTCAGAGAGGCGCGGGTAGACTGGAACCACCGCGAAATCGTGAGGACGACATGCCTGCCGCCAAAACCCCGACGTTCACTGTGCGTCACCTTCAGCTCGCGCGCGCTCTTTTTGCCGCGATGGCCGCTGTCATGATTACGTTCACGAGCGACCACTCGGCCGCCATTGGCCTCGCCGCGTTTAGTGGTTTTGCTGTCGCATCGGGCCTTGTCTGGGGCCTGTCAGCCTGGCTCATCTACCCTGCCGGTCGCCGCGCGGTTCCGGTTCTGCTGGCGCTTGTTAACGGCGCCGCTGGCATCATTGCCTCTTCGCCGATGAATCGCACCACCACGATGTTCTTTGTCATCGTCATCACGTGGGCGGCCATCACCACCATCGTTGAGGGCTGGTGGGCGCTGTACGAGCGCCGCGGCGCACACGCTGCCGAAGCGAAAGATTCGCTCGGTGTGGCGATCATCACCGCCGTGCTGTTGCTCGCCATCGCCCTCATTCAGCCGACGTTCGCGCTGGAGTACTTCAACGAGACCATCAATGAGGGTGGCACTCTGACCGGCATCACGATTGCCGTTGGTGTTTTCGGTGGCTATGCGGCCATCATTGCTGTGTATCTCGGCATTGCCGGGTTCTCACCTAAGAACGACGTAGTCGCGCCCGATACGGCAACTACGCAGGAGGTTTCGTCATGACCGATAAGAAGACTGCGCGCCGCGAGCTGATGCGTCCGGTGCAGCTGCTGACCATCGCCTTTGGTGCCGCCCTTTTTGCTGGCTTTATCACCGCGATGTCTTCCGGCATGTTCCAGGGCGAGAACGTGTGGACCCTCACCCTGGTGATGACTGGTTCCACGTTCATCGTCGTACTTCTCGTGCTGTCAATGCTGCTGCTGGCGGTCAACCCCGACGACGTGAAGAAGCAGATCGACCGCCCCGTCTTGCTTCCTGACGAAGACGACAAGTAAGCCTCATACAGAACGGGCCGTGTGCTGATGCACACGGCCCGTTCTGTATGTTGCAAAGCTGGAGTACACCCCGGCGTAACCCATCGTCAGTGACATGCGGCCCAGCGTGCACTCGGTGTCCATGATCGGGCGCACGATGTCTTCGGCAACGCGAGCGCCGCGGCGGCGGCGGCCGTGATATCGCTCTTCACGCCGAGGCCGGGAAGCATGAGGAAGGCAATCTTCGCGTGCTTGGCCGTCTCAGCAGCGGACGTTAGTGTGCTCAATTCCACTCCACATCGTTGGGGTCCTGTTGCCAGTTTGCTGGAGACCCAACCAAGCGACCGCTTTGTGTCTCAGTGAATGGAATGGCAAAGCCCTCAGGCTCGTAATTGAGAGCCCGAGGGCTTTTGGCGGCAGAGCGCGTTACGGCTTCGTCACCGTGGGGTCGAGGTGTGCCGTCTCGACCGTCGGTTTCTCCTTGGCCTGAGCGCGGGCCCAGACGAAGAAGCCGATCGCGGTGAAGACGCCGTAGAACAGGTACATGAACGCGGTCGCGTAGTACCCGGCGCTGAACAGCAGCGGCACTCCGACGATGTCGACGGCGACCCACACGAGCCAGAACTCCGTCCAGCCCTTCGCCATTGCGAAGGTGGCGAGTAGCGAGCCGACAAAGGTCCAGGCGTCAGCCCATACCGGCTCGTGCGAACCGAGTGCGCTGAACAACGGGGTCAGAGCCACGGTTCCGATCACCATGAAGGCGATCATGCCGATGCGCACCGGCCAACCCGCCCAGCGCGGCACGATCGCGGTGTCACCCGAACCGCCGTCACCTTCGCGCTTCGACTGGCGCCAGCGCACCCAGCCGTAGATCGAAACGGTGATGAACATGATCTGTCGGCCGGCTTGGCCAAGCAGGTTGGGTGTCGATGCGGCCGGGTCGATGATCGTCGCGATAAACACCGTGAACAGGAGGACGTTGCCGATGATGCCGACCGGCCACGCCCACATCTTGCGGCGCATCGCGCCGAGGGCGGAGAGGAGGCCGAAGATGTTGCCGACGACCTCTCGAGTGTTGAGCGATTGCCCACCGGGCAACGCAATCTGTGAGTTGAATAGGTCAATGAACCATTGCAGGACAGTCACTGTCTTTCCCTTTCGGATAGCCAGGCGTCCGGGGGAAATACGAGTGCTGTCGCGGTTCTAGAAAGGACCGTACGGCAAACGCATTCGTGCTTCTCTCATCCAGACTTTAACTGTCGGTCTCGGAATTTCACCGAGTCAACCTCAGCCTCGAAAGGCCTCGGGTCGCGGACTATCACCGCCGGTTCGGAATTACACCGACCCCGGAGCACGTTTGTTTGTACGCGACTATTGTCGCACCAAATTCTGCACCCTCAGCCCGCGATGCCATTCTTCGGAACATTCCGTCTGCGGCCGCAGCGGTGGTTCCGTCGCCGCTTGATGGTTCCGGAACCACGGTGAAACGAAACGTCCCCCGCTGGCGGAACCAGCGGGGGACGTCGTGAAAGAGGTTTAGATCTCTGAGACGAGCTTCTGCGCGAGACCCGTGTAGGTCGCGGGGGTCAGCTCGATGAGGCGTGCCTTGGCCTCGTCGCCGATCTCGAGGCCCTGTACGAATGCGCGGAGTTCGGTGCCGCCGACCTTGTGGCCGCGGGTGAGCTCCTTGAGTAGTGCATACGGGTCGCTGATCGTCGAACGGCCGGCGACGACCTCGGCGCGAACCACCGTCTGGATGGCTTCGCCGAGCACCTCCCAGTTGACGTCGAGGTCAGCCAGCAGCACGTCGCGAGCCAGCAGAATCTCACCCAGGCCGCGGCGCAGGTTGTCGATCGCGAGCAGCGAGTGACCGTAGGCGACGCCGATGTTGCGCTGCGTCGACGAGTCGGTCAGGTCGCGCTGCAGGCGGCTCGTGACGAGCGTCTGCGACAGCGAGTTCAGCAGGGCACCCGAGATTTCGAGGTTCGCCTCAGCGTTCTCGAAACGGATCGGGTTGATCTTGTGCGGCATCGTTGACGAACCGGTCGCACCAGCAACGGGGATCTGCGCGAAGTAGCCGAGCGAGATGTAGGTCCAGATGTCGGTCGCGAGGTTGTGCAGGATGCCGCCGACGTGACGAATCTGGTCGTACAGCTCAACCTGCCAGTCGTGCGACTCGATCTGCGTGGTCAGGGTGTTGAAGTCCAGACCCAGCGACTCGACGAATTCGCGGGCGACGGTCGGCCAGTCAAGCTCCGGGTCGGCTGCGAGGTGCGCCGACCAGGTGCCGGTCGCGCCGGAGAACTTGCCGAGGAACTCGTTCTTCTCGATCTTGTTCGCGACGCGCTCGAGGCGCCACACGAAGACGGCGAGCTCCTTACCCATGGTCGTCGGCGTTGCCGGCTGACCGTGGGTGCGCGACAGCATCGGGGCGTCGGCCTGCTCGCGGGCGAGGTCGGAAAGCTTCGCCATGACCTGACGCAGTGCCGGCAGCCACACGTCGAGCGTTGCACGCTTGACGGTGAGGGCGTACGACAGCGAGTTGATGTCTTCACTCGTGCACGCGAAGTGTGTGAGCTCGGCGATTGCGTCGAGTCCGAGCTGTGCGAGGCGGTCGCGTACGAGGTACTCGACAGCCTTTACGTCGTGACGGGTGACGGCTTCTTTCGCGCCGAGCCAGTCGATCTCGGCCTGGCCGAATTCGAGGTAAAGGGCGCGCAACTGCGCCTTGTGGTCGTCGCTCAGCGGCGACGTACCGAACACGGAGCGGTCGGTGAGGGCGATGAGCCACTCAACTTCGACCTCAACGCGTGCACGGTTGAGACCTGCCTCAGAGAGGAAGTCAGACAGGGGTGCGACGGCTGCGCGGTAGCGTCCGTCGAGTGGGCTAAGCGGCTGTGCCGGCAGGGAAGTCAGGGCAATTCTCCCGTTCAAGACCTAGGGTCGGATGGCTGGTTCAAGCTGTTGAAACAACGCTTTCACCGCACGTTCAATCATACCCAGCACGTCGTTAAACATTTCTTGCCCGGCGTAGTACGGGTCTGGCACGTCGGTGGCGCCGTCGGCGCGAGGGTCGAATCCGAGCAGGAGTGCGACTTTATCTTTGTCGCTTTCGTCGGTTGCCCAGTTGCGGAGCACGCGTTCATGGGTGCGATCCATCGCGACGATGAGGTCGCTGTCTTGCAGTTGCGCGGTGGTGAATTGGCGGGCACGGTGGGCGGCGCCGTCGAATCCGCGGGCTTCGAGCGCTACGAGGGTGCGCTTATCTGCACGTTCTCCGACGTGCCAATCACCGGTTCCGGCGCTCGTCGACACAATGCGATGCGCCAGGCCCGCCCGCTGCGCGTAATGTCGAAAAACGACCTCGGCCATGGGGGAGCGGCAAATATTGCCGGTACACACGAAGACAACGCGAAAGCGAGTGTCGTGCGGGGCCATTCCCCCATTCTGTCGGTGCCGCGCCGGGATGCAAGTCCCAATTTCGGTTGTGCGTTGCGGGGCGGAACCACGGGGCTGGGTGTCGGGGTTTGCGCGGCGGGGTTTGAGGTTCCTCCCCGATTGCGTTTGTTGACGGGTTTTCCCCAGTCGAGTGCATTTTTCTGTTGGCGTGGCGGTGGGCGCGCACGATGGCGGCATGACTTTCAATCTTGATCTTTACAACGCCAACAGTGGCTATGTCGCGGCCGCTGCCGATCACCTTGATGTTGCGGCCGGTGAGGTGGGGCTCGCGGCCCAGGGCCTCAACACGCTTTTCGATGACACCCGGTGGGATGCGCCGTCGTTTGTGGCGGCGGCCGCGCTGATTGCCGAGTTTCGTTCGCAGGTGGTGCGTCTGAACGCGCTGGTCGGCGACATTCGCGCGTCGCTGTGGGTGGAGTTTGACCGGGCCGCGATGGCGTGGGGTGTGTCATGAGTATTTCGATTTCGGAGGGCGGGTACACGGCGGTCTCGTCGGATTCATTGCGCGATGCCGCGAACCGTGCGTTGGCGGTCGCGAGCCTGTTGCGCGAGTCGGTCACGTCGGCGACGCGTGCCGGCGACAATTTGGACTGCATGTCTGTGCGTCTAGGTGTGGCCGAAGGGGTGGCGCAGGTTGGCGCGACATCGGCCACACTCGCTCAGTTGATTGAGGTGTTCGCCGCGCAGTTGGTGCGTGCCGCTGATGTTTATGAGGCGGCTGAGCTGCTCATCACGACCGACCTGCATGGCACGTCGCCCACTGTCGAGCAGCGGCTCGCGGAGCTGGAGGCCGCGCATCCGGGCGTGGTCGACGCGGCGCGGATATTTGCATTGGCGGCCGGAGCGCATGGTTTTGCTTCGATGAGTGCGATTCCTCGCTCGGGGATCGATGTCACGATCGTTGATCGTCGGGTTTCGCACACCTCGAATGTCGCCGGTGTCGCGCCGAAGGGCGCCGCTGATCTCGTGAAGACCATTCCGACGGGGCCCGCGCAGATTCGTGTGGATCGCTACAACATGCCGGATGGTTCGCAGCGGTTTGTGGTTTCGGTTTCTGGCACGCGCGCCGTTTCGTCACCGTCTGAGCCGTTCGATATGAATTCGAATGTCGCGCTCTACACCGGAAAAGATGCGGCGTCGGCCGAGGCGGTGCGTGCTGCGCTCGACGATGCGGGTGTTGAGCCGGGTGACTGGTTGCTGATGAATACGCACTCTCAGGCGTCGATGATTGCCGACGGACTCGCGCCCGACCCGACCGTTGATCCCGACATGGTGGTGACGTGGGGTAACCCCGGCGAGCAGCCGATGCCGGCTGATGTCGTGAATATCGACATCAAGCACACGAACGATCCGGTGGGATGGTTGGGTGGCGCCGAGTATCCAATCCCGACCGGCGATGAGGCGAGTTTCGAGGTGAGCCGCGACACGAATGCCGGTCGTGTGGGTAGTGCGGTTTCGGATGCCGCCGGTGCCCACTTCTTGGACGCCTATGTGGAGACCGGAACCATGATGGATGCGTCTGATGATCCACGCATGGATGCGCTGCGCGATCCGCTGGCGAAACTCGCCGAGGCGGAGAGTGTGACGACGACCGAGTACTTGATTGTTGAGTCGCCGCCGTCGATGTCGTTGAACCCGGACGTTCGGCACAACCCGATGCCGGGCGGAATCCTCGGCGACGGCGTCGCGCACGTGGGGTCTGGTGAGTCGCGGGTGGGTTCGGGCTTTCCGTCGTTTGAGTTTGCTGACCCGCAGTTTGAGTTTGCTGATCCTTCGCGACCTGACTGGATCGGTATCGCGCCTCCTCCCGCGCCTGGTCAACCGATCTTTGAGTTCGGTGAGGTGCCGTCGCCGGTTTCTCCGGAGTCTCCTGTGTCTCCTGTGTCTCCCGCGCCGCTCATCGGTGCCGATGCTCCGCCGTCAAAGGAAGACAACCACGTCGGCCCCTGGCGCGTATAGGCGGGCAGAGTTCTGCGCCCTTCGAACAAATCGTTTTCTCCGCCCGAAGCTTCTATGTTTGTCAACCGTTTTCGAGGAGGCGGTAGATGTGTCGGGCGAGGAGTCGTTTGAGGCTGCGTCGGATGTTGCGGTCGGTGTCTCCGTCTGCTCGGCGGCGGGCGGC
>NZ_JBNTKF010000017.1:0-52413 GCF_050408675.1 Microbacterium daqui
CGGAGCCAGCCGGGCATTAGCGTGAGACACGAGAGACCTCCGTGGACTCGAGGGAACCTAGACAGCTCCAACTCGACTACGGAGGTCTCTCCTACGTCAACAACGATCCGGGTCAGTACACCTAGGCGCCGGCGGCGAGTTCGCGGGCGCGGGCGAGGGCGGCGTTGGTGGCGGTGATGAACATCGAGTCGAGGCCGGCATTTTGCATGACAAACAGCGCCTGCTCGGTCGTGCCCTTCGGGCTCGTCACACGGCGGCGCAACTCAGCCGGGTCATCGCCCGATGCCTCGAGCAAGCTAGCGGCGCCAATGAACGTCTGCTCTGCCATGACGCGCGCGTCGGCCAAAGCAAAGCCCTGGTGCAGCGCCGCCTGCGTCAGTTGCTCGATCAAGAAGTAGACGTACGCCGGGCCCGAGCCCGAAATCGTTGACAGCCGGTCGATGCCGTCTTCGTCGGTGGTGATGACGGTTCCGACCGCCTCGAACACGCGGCGCACGGCGGCGACGTCTTCGGCCGTACAGTGTTCGTTCGCGGCGAGCCCTGTCACGGCCTTGCGCACAATCGCGGGAGTGTTCGGCATGACTCGCACAATCTTTGCCCCCTCACCAAGCGCCGCCGCCATCGTCGCCAGCGTGGTTCCGGCTGCCAGGCTCACCACAATCGCACCCGGCTTCAGCGACGACGCAATGTCGCGTAGCAGATCAGCGACCATCGCCGGCTTCACTCCGATCAGCACGATGTCGGCATCAACCACGGCATCGTGGTTGCCCCGCGGATTCTCCGCCAGCGCAACAGACGTCACACCGGCAAGCTCAGCCAGCTCGGTGGCTTTCTCGGGCGTGCGGTTCGTCACCGTCAGTGAGCGGGTAGGTAAACCACTGGCGACAACGCCGCGCAGAATCGCGCCTCCCATAGAACCGGCGCCAAGAATCGAAATCGCAGGAGCAGTCATGCCTTCATCATAGGGAGGAGGGCGGAACCACCGGCTCAGGTTCCGGAACCATCGGCGAGGTTGCGGGCGGGAAGCGCGTCACCGATATGGCTGGGGCGGCGACAGCACGCAACCATTTCACAGCAGACGGCAACGAACCACTCAAGAAGGTCGTTACGATGGGCTGAAGAGGTGCGAAGTTGCGCCCCGCGAACGACGGCGACAATGAGGGAACATGACACTCTTTGACGGAATCACTGCACGCATCGTCGAAACTCCGCGCCTGAACGCCGGAATTCTTGAGCGCGCTACCGACGATGCCAACGCTTCGGCTGACCGCACCATCGTTTTTGTTCACGGCAACGTGTCGTCTGCTGAGTTCTGGCAGGTTGCGATGCTCGCCCTCCCCCGCGACCTTCGCGTGATCGCGGTTGATCTCCGCGGCTTCGGCAACTCTGACTCGCTCCCGGTTGACGCGACCCGCGGCCTCCGTGACTTCTCCGACGACCTGCACTCGGTGCTCGAAACGCTCGGCCTTGAGACTGCTCACCTCGTGGGTTGGTCGATGGGTGGTGGCGTCATCATGCAGTACGCCCTCGATTACCCAACGCTCTCGCTCACGCTCGAGTCGCCCGTCTCGCCGTACGGCTTCGGCGGCACCCGCCGTGATGGTTCTCGCCTCACCGACGATGACGCCGGAACCGGCGCTGGCGGCGCAAACCCCGATTTCGTCGCGCGTCTCGAAGCGAAAGACACGACCGACGAAGCACCGACGTCGCCGCGCAGCGTCTTCCGCGCCTCTTACATCGCGACCGACTTCCACAGCGTTAACGAAGACCACTGGGTCGAGTCGATGCTGACCACCTCCACCGCTGAGGGCAACTACCCCGGCGACATGAAAGCCTCAGACAACTGGCCCGGCTTCGCCCCCGGTGAAATCGGTGTGCTCAACGCGATGGCGCCGCAGTACTTCAACGTCTCCTCGATCGTTGACCTCGAAAACAAGCCCGGAATTCTGTGGGTGCGCGGCGACGAAGATATCATCGTCAGCGACAACTCGCTTTTCGATATCAACAACCTCGGCAAGCTCGGCGTCATCCCGGAATGGCCGGGCGACGACGTGGCTCCCGCGCAGGAGATGGTGAGCCAGACCCGCGACGTGCTGAACGCCTACGTCGAGGCCGGCGGTCACGTCACCGAACTCGTATTCGAGGGCGTCGGCCACGCACCGCACCTGGAGGAGCCGGAAGACTTCCGTGCTGCTCTCCTGCACCGCATCGCATATGTTCCGGTGGGCGGCCCGCCGACCGAAGCCATCGTGTTGAAGTCGGCCGATTAAGAAAACTCACATCGAACGACCGCTAGGCTAAACCCGCTCAAAACTTAAAGGGGGACCCATGTCGGTCGGTTTGCTCGCAGTTGTCGATGACATTCTGAGCGCGGCGATGAAGGCTTCGGCCAAAACCGCAGGTGTTGTCATTGACGATGCCGCTGTGACACCGCAGTACGTACACGGGCTCACCCCCGCACGCGAACTGCCAGTTGTTGGCAAAATCGCGCTTGGCTCGATCGTCAACAAGTTTGTGATCATCATTCCGATCGCACTCATGCTGACTGCGTGGGCACCTCAGGTTCTGCCATTCCTGCTGATCATCGGTGGAACCTACCTGTGCTTTGAGGGCGCAGAAAAAGTTCTCGAGTGGTTCGGTTTTGGCCACGGCCACGAAGAGCAAGAGGCGCGCGACGAGAAGAAGCTCGTGCTCGGCGCCGTGCGCACCGACCTCATCCTCTCGACCGAAATCATGCTGATCTCGCTCGCAAGCCTCGACAAGGGCATGGGTATGGGCATGACCCTCGCGGTGCTCTCGGTTATCGCGCTGCTCATGACGGGCGTCGTCTACGGCGCCGTAGCCCTGCTCGTCAAGCTCGACGACATTGGTCTGAAGATGGCGAAGAACAACGAAAAGCGCGTACGCCACACCGGCACCCGCATCGTGCGTTCGATGCCCGCCGTGTTCCGCACGATCTCCATCATCGGAACCGTCGCCATGCTCTGGGTCGGTGGCCACCTCGTGCTTGCGAACCTCGGCGAAGTCGGCTGGCACCTCCCCGCCGACATGCTGCACGCGGTCGCCGACTTCCTCGCCCCGCTCGGCGCTGTCGTCGTCTGGTTCGGCGACACCCTCGTCTCCGCGATCGCTGGCCTCGCGGTCGGCCTCCTGGTCGTCGGCATCGTGCTGCTGATCGCGAAGATCTTCGGCAAGAAGCCCTCGTTCAACGAGGGCGGCGCAAACCCGGCCGCCGTCACGCACTAAGCGCCGCTGCGGCGAGCCGGACCCACGGGCAGGCCCCGAAACCGACAGCAGCAGAGAGTCGGAACCTACCGGCGCGCTTCGAAAAAGTCGCGCAGTAGCGAGACGGCTTCGTCTTCACGTACCCCGCCGATCACTTCGGCACGGTACGGCAGGCGCCGATCGCGCAACACGTCGTAGAGCGACCCTGCGGCTCCGGCCTTGTCATCCCACGCACCAAACACGACGCGCGATACGCGCGACTGCAAAATCGCACCCGCGCACATGACGCATGGTTCCATCGTGACGACCAACGTGGTTCCGCTGAGGTTCCAGGAGCCGGTCGCAAGCGCAGCTTCCCGCAGCGCCACGACCTCGGCGTGTGCCGTCGGGTCGGTCGTTTCTTCGCGGCGGTTTCGCCCCGCACCGAGCCTCTCACCAGAAGCCGAAAGCACGACAGCCCCCACCGGGATCTCCCCCGCATCAGCCGCTTCACGCGCCAACGCGAGCGCCGCGGTCATCGCCTCATCGGTCGTGCTCATATGTGAACCCTAATCGAGCCGAGCCCCGCCCGATGCGCACCGACTCCGCACACAGCACGGAGAGACGTTATTCTGAATCTATGCGTGTTCACGTCGCCGATCACCCCTTGATCACCCACAAGCTCACGGTACTTCGCGACAAGCGGACGCCTTCGCCCGTCTTTCGTCAGCTGACGGAAGAGCTCATGACGCTGCTGGCGTATGAGGCAACGCGCAATGTGCGCGTCGAGCCGTATGAGATTCAGACCCCGGTCACCACGACCACCGGTGTGCGTATCTCGGAGCCTCGCCCGCTCGTCGTACCGATTTTGCGCGCCGGCCTCGGCATGCTCGATGGCATGGTCAAGCTCATCCCGACCGCTGAGGTGGGCTTCCTCGGCATGGCGCGCGACGAAGAGACCTTCGAGCCGACTACGTACGCCGAGCGCCTGCCCGAAGACCTCAGCGACCGCCAGTGCTTCGTGCTCGACCCGATGCTCGCCACCGGTGGTTCGCTCGGTGCAGCGATCGACTTCCTCTTCCAGCGCGGCGCACAAGACGTCACCGCCGTCTGCATCCTCGGCGCTCCCGAAGGTGTCGCCGCTATTGAGAAGCAGGTCGGCGACCGCGACGTCACGCTCGTACTCGGCGCGCTCGACGAGCGCCTCAACGAACTCGGCTACATCGTGCCGGGCCTCGGCGACGCTGGCGACCGTTTGTACGGAACCGTCTAAGACTTTTTCTGCGAAACCGGAACCATCATGCGCGTCGGCGCGGATGGTTCCGGTTTCGCGTTTCTCGGCTCGGGTGATTTCGCGCTCGGCATTACCGTTAAGGCATGTTGACGGTCGCGCGCACGATGGGGGCGGTGCTGTGGCGCCGCGGGCCCGAGCTCATGGCCGCCTATCTCGCGGGTGCCGCCGCACACTTTCTGCTGATCCGCCTTGCGGGGCTCGTGACAGCAGCGAGCGAATTTTGGGGCATGTTTGTGCATCCGCTGCCGATTTTGGCGCGACTCATCAGCTACGTCGTGATGTTGCTCATCGTGCGCGACGCGCTGCCGTCACTTTCTGCGATGGTGCCCCCTGGTTCCGCGCCCCGTGCCGAGCGTCGCACCGCACTCATCAACGCAATCCTGATGGCGATTCTGCCGTTTTTCGCGTTCTACTACGCCACCGGCTACCTCAACGAAGACATGCGCTCGATCATTCAGGTGTCGGCGACGATTCAGCGCGACTGGACGCTCACGTCGGCGCTCGCTGGCGGCACTGAAACGGCGTTTGAACGGGCTGAACTCGACATCAACGTGCTCATCGTTGTGATTGCTGTCGCCGCTTTTGCGCTGCGTGCGCTCGCGAAGCGCTTCGAAAAAACCCTGCCAGCATGGACGCGTCTGGCTTCTGTGTATCTCGAAGTGGTGTGGGTGTTCTTGTCGGTGCGGGTGATTCGGGAACTCGTGAATGGGGCGAGTGCCTGGTTGGAAGACCGCACCGCGTTCGCGTGGTTGTTCGGCATCGGCGATTGGTTCGCCGCGACCCTGCCGCCCGTCGCTGCGGTGTGGGAAGCCTTCGTCGCGGTGATCGGCGCGGTCGCTGGCCTCATCGGCGCTCCCCTCGCGTGGCTCACCGTCGCCGGCGTTGTGTACGGGCAAGCGGTCGCAGCCCGCCCCCTCGCCGCTCAGGTTTCGGCGCTCACCCGCGTGAAGAGCCGGTATGGGCGCGTAAACCAGACCGTGCGCGAGGGCGTCACGTTCGCGGTCGACAAGGTGGCGGGTGATACCAAGGGCCGACTCGCGACGATCGGCAAGGCGTTATCGATGGCGCTGCGCGCAGGCCCATTGGTTCTCGGCGGATACGTGCTGCTCTACCAACTGTGGGTGCTGGGTGCCGCCTGGCTCGACGTCGGCCTGCTTCGCATGCTGGGCCCGCTCAGTCCCGACGTTATGTACTGGGTGACCGCGATCACGTGGCCGCTGGCACTTGCAATTTCGGAACCATTGCGCTCGGCACTCGTGTCAGCAGCGTACGACACCGTGCTGACCACGACCGTTAACGATAACGTCGCCCAGGCCGAGGAGGAAGCGGCGAAAGCGGAAGCGGCTCAGTCGCCAAGCGAAACCTGAACGCGTTCGCCGTACGGAACGCTCAGAATCATCGACATTTCACCGTGCTCTTCGGGTAGCACAAAGCTGATTCGCGCAGTTCCCGGGGCGCCATCGAATGATGATATGCAGTCGGTCGGGTAGTCGCCGAGGGCGCTCGCCAGCTCCCAATCCTTCATGGCTTCGAAAACGCGATGCTCACCGTCAAGCTCAACGAGGCTCACCGCAATGCACGACACCCCGTCATACTCCGGCATCGGCGCATAGTCGATATCAACGGCATACAGTTGAACGCCGTCGGGCAAGTGTCCCTCGTCGTCGCGGGCCGAAAGCGTCGGGTCGCTCAACTCGAGATCATCGAGCTCGATGGGCGCGCCCGCATCAGCAACGCGCGTGGTTTGATGCAGCGGCATGCGCGGTACGACGTCTAAGAAGTAGACGGAACCAGCAAGCACGATGGCACCGCCGGTCGCGAGAGCGAGGGCGGGCAAGTGCGCGCGAAACCAACTCATAGCGAGGGCTCCCATCGCGCCTTCTCCAAGCGCACGCTGTCGCGCACGTCGACATCGTCGAGCGTGATCTCAAGCTCCGTGACTTGCCCCGCTTGCTTCGCATCCCCCGTGCCCAACTGCACCTGAATGGTTCCGCTTCGCACCTCCGGCGGCAATTCATACACAATGGTTCCGCGCGTTGCCATCGCCGCCGACAGCGGCGCCAACGACAACTGAGTGTAGACGCGCTCGGTAGGCCAGTACTCGTCGCCGTTTAGGATCGCCGTACGTGTGACAAAAACGTTGAGCGACTCATCGGCACGCACCTGGGCGGAGATGTCGAGTACCAGAAAGTTGCCGGCGCCCGTCCAGACACCGGTGGGTTGTGAATCGACGAGTTCATCGGCGAAATAAACGTCGTGTACCTCGATTGTGAGGTTGCCAGAGGTGGCGACTTCACCGATCTCGATGGCGGTGACGTACGGGGTGCGCCACGCGGTCGACGCCGGCACCAGGAGCGTGGCTCCCCACGCGGCCGCAATCATGGCGGCACCAGCGACCCAGATTCCGAACCGTTTCATGGCGTCAACTCGTCGTAGATGACAGGAAGCGTGAGCATCGCGACGCGACCTTCGGAGTTGTAGCCGTGGTCTTCGCCATCACCGAGAAACGTGAATTGAAACGTCGTGATTTTGTCGATCTGCAGGTGAATTTCGGTAAGGTCATTGTCGGCGCGGGGAATGACAAACCCGACCGCGAGCGTGGTCGGAACGTTGGGCTGCAATACGACCGAAGGCGTCTCGGTTGTGTCAAGACGCTGAAGGAGAATCGGACTCGTGGAGAGTTCGGGCACCCGCAGAATTTGTTTCTTCGCGGGCTCGGCGTCGACACCGCCCGGGGTGTCGAGCTGAATCGTGGTCGCGAAAAGCGAGTTCGCGAACACCGGCTCGTCAAAGGTACTGGTTACGCGCACGCGCAGAAGTAGCAAATCTTCGTCGGGTGTGAGGGTGACATTCAACGCTTCAGCTTCATCGAAGATCAACGCCTTCTCGACTCCGATGGTTGCAACACCGGCATCGACGACGGTCGTTTCGTCGCCCTCCAGCACGGTTTCTTGCACCGGGGCCAGGCCCCCAAAGAGTCCGGCGATACCAATGGCCGCCGCCGCTGACGTTCCCACGATCCAGGGAACAGGAGCCGCCCACGCTCGGCGCTTCCCGTCGGCGTCACGCACCAGTGCGCGAAATCGGCTCGTGCCCGTCCCCATGCCCTCAGCCTACGCGGTGCCTTCGCTATTCTGAGGCACGCGAGATCAGGTCGTCTGCGTTGCCGCGGCCGCGCAAGTCAACGACCGCGACGATGAGGGCGAGCGCGATAAGGAGAGCGACAGCGACGAGGCCGAGGCGCAGGGCGTCGAACGGAACCTGCTCCGCAGGCACCGAGGTCGCCTCGCGAGACAGCGTGGCGTAGTAGATCGACAGCGCGACGGCGGTACCGATCGCATTGCCGATGCGTTGGCCGAGCTGCGCGACGGAGCCAGCGAGCCCACCCTCACGCACAGCGACGTCTTCGAGCAGTAACGTTTGGTTGGCCGACACCACGAGGCCACCGCCGATACCGCCGATGAACAGCAGGCCGGCGACAATCGCGGGAAGCCAGGCGTGCGGCAAGAAGGTCGCGGCCGCCGCCATCGCCACCATGATGCCGAGCACGACGATCATGCCGGTGACGATGAGTTTCGCCCCAATGGTGTGAATGCGCGCCCCCGCCCACCAGCTGGCATAGGCGCTCGAGAGGGCGAAGCCGGTCGTGATGAGCCCCGCGATGAGCGCCGTCATGCCGAGGCCCTGCTGCATGAAGATCGTGATGAGCAAGAACATTGGCGGGAGGCCCGCAAAGTACAGCGTGCCCACCATGAGCCCGTTGCGGAATGAGCGTTTGCGGAAGAGTGAGAGCGGAACCAGCGGCGCACGACCGGTGCGTGCGTACCGACTCTCCCACCAAATGAAGGCGGCGAGCCCCACGGCGAAGACAACGAGCAACCACCAGCGTGCGGGGTCGTCGGCCTCGGAGCCCGTCGTGAAAAGGAACGGCCACATGAGTGCGATCACGGTGGTCGCGAACAGCGCGATGCCGATCGGGTCCAGGCTGAGAGTCTCGCGAGGCTTACCCTTTGCTGACGGAATGAACAGGATGACGCCGAGGATAAGGAGGAGACCAAGCGGGAGGTTCATCCAGAAGATCCAGCGCCAGCCGTCGACCGGACCGCCCAGTTCGATTGCCAGACCGCCAAGGCCGGGGCCAAAGGCTGTCGCGAGGCCGACCGTGGCTCCGAAGAGACCGAACGCCTTGCCGCGCTCTTTACCCTGGAAGAGTTCTTGCACCGTGCCGAGAACCTGCGGCATCTGGATGCCGGCGCCCACACCCTGCAGCAGTCGCGCGATGAGGAGCGTCGTCGCGTCGCCCGCGAATCCCGCGACCATGCTCATGCCGGTGTAGACGATGAGACCGATCAGGAAGAGCAATTTGCGGGAACGCTGGTCGCCGATGCGTCCGGCGGGCACGAGGGCAAGACCGAACGTCAGCACGTAACCGGCCACAATGATCTGCAGTTCGGTTGAGGTCGCACCCAGCGCCGTCTCGAGCGCCGGGAGCGCCGTGTTGACCTTCGTCATGTCGAGGATCGTGACGGCGGCGATCGAGACACCTACCCAGTAGGCACGCCACTTATGCGTCTCCAGCGACATGTTGCTCCTTCTCCGCGTGCTTCTCCTCGCGAAGGCACCGATTCAGTCTACGAGCGATACTTCGGGGCTCGGCTCTCGGCTTCCGCTTGATGAGATACCCGCTTGCATGAGGCGCGCAAATGCTGACAGCCGGCGCACCCCGGCGGGCGTGTACGGCAGGTCGTCGAGCAGCCACGGCGAGTACACGACGTAGGCCGCGCACTGCGCGCGCGAGACGGCAACGTTCATGCGGTTTTCGAGGAGTAAGAACTCCAGGCCGCGCGGCGCATCACGTGCCGTGGAGGCGGCCAACGACGTGATCGAGACGGCCGCTTCTTGCCCTTGGAACTTGTCGACGGTTCCGACTCGGATGTCGGGATATGCCGCCAATGCCTCCCTCACCGTCTGCTGCTGAGCGTTGTAGGGCGTGACGATGATGATGTCAGCCTGCATGAGCGGGCGCGGTTGTTCGCCCTCCCCCGGGTGCCACGTGCGGCCGAGGAGGTTTTCGACGATGCGCACCACTTCGTCGGCCTCTTCTGGCGAGTGCGACGTGTTGCCGCGGTGCGGCAGCGCAACCGGATGGATGCCGGGCGTGATGCCGTCGATGCTGCGCAGGGCCGCCGCTTGGTGGGCTTGTAGTTTGCCGTCGTAGCTGAGCTCTGACACCGCCGCCGCGACCTCAGGGTGCATGCGCCAACTGCGCTCCAAGAAGAACCCAAACTCGGGCGC
The DNA here is from genome assembly GCF_050408675.1 of Microbacterium daqui. Lineage (NCBI taxonomy): Bacteria > Bacillati > Actinomycetota > Actinomycetes > Micrococcales > Microbacteriaceae > Microbacterium > Microbacterium daqui. The sequence goes on from NZ_JBNTKF010000017.1 coordinate 9,794, forward strand.
GAGCACGTCGCTCTCGCCCATGAGCCAGCCGAGCGCCGAGGTGTCGACGGGTTCGGGGTGTGTGCCCTGGCTGACCTGCGGTAGCTGTTGTGGGTCACCGAGCAGGAGGAGCCGGTTCGCGACGACCGAACAGGCGATTGTGGACGCGAGTGAGAACTGCCCAGCCTCATCGATCACGAGCAGATCAAGTGATGCGCGAGCCAGGCGCGACGCATTCGCGAAATCCCACGCTGTTCCGCCGACTACAAAGCCTTTCGAGCTGTTCTTTTCGACGAAGTCGCCCATTTTGCGCTTCACGACGCGAGTGAAGGCGGCATCATCGACCGCGTTTGGTGACGACTTACCGACCTGGTCTTTCGGAACGCCCGCCTCAACGACGCGATCAAGAACGTTGTCGACGACCGCGTGCGACTGTGCGACGACGCCGATGCGGTAGTTCTTTTCGCGCACCAGCTTTTCGATAACGCGCGAGGCGACGTAGGTTTTGCCGGTGCCGGGAGGGCCCTGCACCGCGAGGTAGCTATGGTCGAGGGCCGAGACCGCAGAGACAATTGCGTCGACCTTGTCGACCGTGTGAATTGTGGTGCCGTCGACCGCACCACCCAGGGTGCGCGGCTCGCGGCGCACCAGGAGATCCCACGCCGGGTCGCGGAACTCAACCGCGGTCGCTTCATGCGAAATGAGCTTCTGTGCCCACTCGTCAATCGCGCCCTGTTGCGCGCCGGCGCTGGGCGGTGCCGGTTCGGTCAGTGCGATGGGCAAGGCACTCCACGTTTGGCCGTCGAGCGCCTTTTCTTCGATGATAAAGCCGTCGGGCACCTCATCGATGACCGTCGCGGTGTGCGCCACGTTGAGCCAGCGGTGCGAGAGTCGCTTCGGGGTGAAGGGGCTCGGGCGCTCATAGATCAGGTAGGGGTTCGAGCCCACTTTGATCGTGCTGCCGGGTGACACCGCACCGCGCACGTGCACGACACGGCGCATCGAGTAGGAGCCGTCAGGCACCGACCAGTCATCGAGCACGACCGAGCTGTGCGGGTCGATCGCGACAACGTTGCGCTGGCCCTCCCACACCGACAGCACTTCGCGCAGCCGCAGGAAATGCTCGGCCCAGAAGGTTTTGCTTTCGCGCGGGTAGTAGTCGATTGCGGCGGCAGCAAGGCGTAGCGACTGCGAGCGGCCGGCCTGCTCGGGCGCGGAATAGTCGACGGCGATGGCCTGCAGCGCCGTCGCGAGCGGCGACGCTTGGTACGGGCGTTCCTCCGGCTCTTCCTCAGGCGCGGGCGGACGGCCCGCCTCGATCGCACGCTCAATGAGCCAATCACGCAAGCGTCGAGTGGAGACGCAGTCATACTTGTTGTAGTCGGCGAGGTCTTGCAAAATGACATCGGCCTCATCGTGGTGACCATCGGCTGCGAGGGTGCGCGCCTCAACATAGCGACCAATCGAGTCGCCACCGTTTTGCACGTCTTCGGTGCGCACCATGTCGCCCATGTAGAGCGGCTCGAGCTTTTTGATCGAATACGACCGGGAGCCAACACGCACCGCACGCTTGACGATCGGATAGAGGTCAACGAAAACGCCATCGCGTAGCAGCGTGTCAACCGCTGCCTCGCCCACCCCGTAGCGCGCGGCCATCGCGGTCAGGTGACTCGTCTCGTACGGCGCGTAATGGTAGATGTGCATGCCCGGGTTGGCCTGGCGCATCGCAGCGACCGCGTCAAGGAACGTCAACAGCGCGCGCTTTTCATCTTCAAACGTGTGCGCCCACAGTGCCGTGTACGTTTCGCTGACATCGACCCAGCCGAACAGGTAGTCGATGCCCCACATGGTGCCGTCGCCCTCGGTGTGCAGCGGGTCGCCTTCAAAGTCGAAGAAGATATCGCCCGCGTTGGGGCGGGGCAGGCTGCTGAGGGCGGGAGCCATCACGACTTCGTACTCCGGAACCGCGTGCGGGTCTGCGGAGGCGTCGAGCGACGGTACGCCGGCGGGGCTGCGCAACTGGAGCTGAGCCTGCAAACGCAGGGAGGCGAACACATCGAGGTTCATGCCCTCTGGTGCGGCTTCGGCGGCACCCAGCGCGTCAATCGTCTCGATACCCGCCGCCCGGAGGAGACGACGGTGCACCGGACGCATGCCGGCAACAAGCAGGAGGTCGCGGTGAGCAATGACTTCGGATTCGCACGTCGCGCAGCGGCCGCACGCGATGATGCCGAGGTCGCCCCGCTCGTCATTCCAGGCGAGGGGCGCTTGCGTTTCAGTCACCGCCCGGTCGGCGATGAGCTGGCGGATGCGCTCGCGTCGGAGTTCGAAGACCGGCATGAGGTCGTCAATGTGGTGCGTGCTGATTTCGCCGTCACCGAGGATGAGCTCGACAGTCGGATCGGTCGGCACGCCGAGGCGGCGAAGCTGGTCGACGTAGGCGGCGAGCTGCATGAGGGCGGTGACGCGGGCGGTGCGGGCCAGCTTCGTGTCTTGCACGAGCCAGCCGGCGTCGGTCTGCACCATGAAGTCGGCGAAACCGATGAAGTCATCGTGAGCGAACGCGCCCTGGTACAGCACGCGCGCGTCAGAATGGAGCGCCTTCACGGTTTCGTCGAGCGCCGTCGCGAGCGCATCGTGGTCGGTCGGGCCGACAGTCGCGAGTTCAACGACACCGTTGCCGTAATGCGAGCGGTAGCGTTCGAGCACGGCGTGCTCGTGGGAGAGACCGAGGGTGATGGCGCGCTGCATCATCTCGTCTTCTGGCTCAACGACGGCGGCAATGCGCCCCAGCTTCGCGTCGATACCGCGAGCCCAGGCGAACTCGCAATCGGCCGCCTTCTTCAGGTCTGTCGCACTCCAGATAACCCGGCCGTCACTGATTCGCATGTTGCCTCCTGCCCCTCACGTTACCGGGGGCCGCCGACATCGCTGCGTGAGTCGTGCAGGCTACTCTTTGCTGTTGCTGAAGAACGAGCGCATGACGCCGTAAACGATGAGGGCGACAATCGCGATCACGACGATTTTGGCGACGAACCACATCACGCTGAACAGCACGTTCACGAGGACGGCCGCGACGATAACCGCGATGACGACGGCAATGATGGTTCCGGCTGTGCTCTTCATGATTTCAGCGTAGGGGTTGTGGCTGGCCGCCAGCAGAACGTTCGCCTAGCGCGTGATGATGTCGCTGGACCCGTCGGAGGCAACCTCAACGCGGAGCTGCGCAGGAATCTCTTCCTTCATCGCCTCGACGTGACTGATGATGCCGACCGTGCGCCCACCCGAGCGCAGCTCATCAAGGGTCTGCATCGCGGTCTGTAACGTTTCGGGGTCGAGCGAACCAAACCCTTCATCGATGAACAGGGTGTCGAGGCGCACGCCTCCGGCGCGGTTCGTCACGACCTCGGCAAGGCCGAGTGCGAGAGCGAGGGATGCGAGAAACGTTTCACCGCCCGATAGCGAATGCGCCGGGCGCGCCTTTGACGTAAACGTGTCAAAGATGTTGATGCCCAGGCCCGCGGCGGCGTTGCCGACGCGTTCGTCGCTGTGTTGCAGGCGGTAGCGCCCGTTCGACATATCGGCGAGGCGTACATTCGCGGTGGCGACGATCTCTTCGAGCTCCGCAGCCAAAATGAAGGTCTCGAGCGACATGCGTTTGGTGTTTGGCTCGTGTCCGCTCACCGTGTCGGCAAGGCGCACGATGGTCTCGTGCGCAATGAGTGCTTCTTCTTGGCTGGCTTGCTCTTCTTTGGCGGCGGCCGTGCGCTCGGTAAGAGCAGCAACAGCACCCCTAAGCGCGGTGAGTTCGCTGCCGATTCGCGCCCATTCCTGTTGTGCGGCCTCGGCGACGGCGACAGCCGAGTCAACGTCGATCGGTTCGTCTGGCAATACTTCGAGCTCGAGCTCCATGAGTGTGGCTTTGGCGGAGCGCACGGCGATGTCGTGCTCCGCGATGCGGGCATCGAGCGCGGCGATCTGATCGGCAGACCGTGATGCCTCTTGCGCCGCTTCAGCGGTGGCAAATGTCGTTGCCTTGAGAGCTGTTTCCTGTGCCGTGCGTGATGCAACGACGACGGCGTCAGCGCGCTCGGCGTCATCGAGCGCCGTCACCAAAACCTGCGCGGTGTCGCGCTCTGCGGTGATCGCCGCGATGCGTGCGACGACAGACTCCCACTCGTCGCGCGCGGCCGCGATGACGTCGGTTGCGGCGCGCACCTTTTCTTCCGCGGCCGCGCGCTGCGCGAGCGCGGTTGCAACCGTTGCGCTGGCGGCTTCGATGGCCGCGGCCATCGTCCTTTCGCGCTCACGTAGTTCGTCTCGCACCCCCGTGGCTTTGTCGCGCTCGGTCTGCGCGGCTTCGGCGTCGGCGATGTCGTCGGCAAGCTTCTGCTCGGCCTCGATCAGACTCTCCAGGNCGCACCCCCGTGGCTTTGTCGCGCTCGGTCTGCGCGGCTTCGGCGTCGGCGATGTCGTCGGCAAGCTTCTGCTCGGCCTCGATCAGACTCTCCAGGCTTTGCCCGCCCGCGGCAGCCATCATTTGGGCAAGAGCGGTCGCGGCCCGTTGCTCGGCTTCTGACGCCGCCGTCGCTTCGCGTTGACGCGCGTCGCGCTCGGCGGTAACCGCGGCTAGATCGGCATCGGTGACCGGGTCGACGAGGGTCGGCGCGGGCTGCGGGTGCGCAGTGGAACCACAAACCGGGCACGGCGAATCGTCGGTGAGGGTGGCCGCAAGCTCGGAGGCGGAGCCTTCGAGCTTGCGCTGGTACAGCGCATCGAGCGCATCGGCGCTCGACCGCGCAGCTTTGTTGGCCTCGGCAGCGGCGTGTAACGCCCGCTCGTGTTCTTTCTCGTGACCCGCCAGTTGCTGAGCCGCACCGAGCTGAATTGCGAGGGCGGTTTGGTTCATGCGCAGGTCGTCGAGGCGATCAATGCGGGTCTGGAGCTGTGCAAAAGTGACGTCGAGGGCCGCGAGCTCGGTGGGAATGCGGTCGGCTTCTTCACGCAGGCTCGCCCGCGCCGATTCTGCGTCGGCCAGCGCTTGCACGGCTGCCGCAGCCGCCGCTTCGTGCTGACTGATCGCCTGTTCTAGCGCGGCGGCACTGGCCAAGGCACCGAGGGTCGTTGTGCGGTCGTCAACGAGGGCGCGAAGTTCGGGGAGCGACAGCGCCGGCGAATCGGTCGGCGCATAAGCGCCCCAACGCTCACGTGCGGCGGCGACCTTCTCAGCAGCGTTCGTCGCAGCCAACGCATCGCGCGTTGCAGCGGCGATGCTACTCATCACGGTCTGGGCTTCGCGTGCCGCGGCGAGCTCGGCGCGGTCTGCGGCAATCGCGAGGGCGCGCTCCTCGAGACGCACCAGTTCGGCGCGCGTTGTGTCGCGACGCGTTTGGTGCTCGCGTTGCGTGCGTTTCGTCGCGGCTTCGGAAGCCGTTGCGATGCGTGCGGCGTCAGCGCGATCAGCGGCATCGATCGTCGTCTGCACGCGATAGTCGCCACGCTCTCGGGCCCGGTGCAGATGCTCGAGGCGCTCCGCGACTGGAAGGAGCGTGGTGTCGATGTGAGCAGGGTTCGGAGCAGTTTCACCGAACTGCTCGGGCGCATCAGCGTTGTCATTCACGTCGCCCGCGCCAACGCTGTCACCTGTTTCACCCGCGCTCGCGTCGTCGCTCACGTCACTCGTGTTGCCGAGACTAGATGCCTCGGCATCAGACACGACAACATGCTGGTCACCCCAGCCGTGCGTTTCAACGAGCTTTTCGGCGTCGCTCAGCCGGTCAAGCAGGCGCGCGCGTGCGGCCGCCATCGTCTGTTCGCTGGTTTTGCGTCGCTCGTTGAGTTGGCGCTGGTAGTCCTCGAAGCGGCGCGTGCCGAAAAGCGTGCGCAACAGGCCCTGGCGCACATTGCTGTCGGCCAGGAGAAACTGTGCGAACCGGTTTTGGGCCAACAGGATGACCTGCAGAAATTGCTCTTTGTTGAGCTGCAAGATCTCGGCGAGCTGATGGGCTGCGTCAACGGCGCGCGAGGCCAAACCAACCCACTGCTTGCCGTCCCACCGGTCGAGTTGGACGGTAGAAGCCTGTGTTGTCATGCCGCCGCCACGCTGCTTCGGGCGTTCATATTCCGGCGAGCGCGTCACCCGGTAGGTGGCCTTCCCCGTCGAGAAGGTCAGCGACACTTCGGACGGATCGTCGGGCAACGCATGATCGCTACGCACCCGCTTGCCGCCAGAGCTGTTGTAGCGCGGCACGGAGGCGTACAGCGCAAAGCACACCGCATCGAGCAGGCTCGACTTGCCCGCACCGGTTTTGCCGGAGATCAGGAAGAGTCCGTCGGCGTCATACTCGTCAAAATCGATGACCTGCCGGCGCAGGAACGGACCGAAACCCTCAATCTCGAGGCGATGTAGCTTCACGCGCGAGCCTCGGCGAGGACGCGCTCGTCGATCATCGACTGCAGAATCTCCTGCTCGGCGCTGCTTGCCCCTTCGCCGTTGCGCACGTCAGCGAGAAAAACCTCGATGCGCTCGATATCAGTCACCGCCCGCTGCAGACGTTCGCCGTACGTTTTCTTCTCCGCGGCAACGACGCCCTCCGGCTTATGCAGCACGAGGGCACAGTGCTCGTACCGCTCGCGCAAGCGCCGCATCGGGTCACGCTGCGGGGTCGCGTCGGTGTACTCCGCACACACCCACGCAGCTTCGTCGTCGGCAAAGCGCTCATCGTTCAGAAGCTCATCAAGCGTGCCGCGCAGCGTCACGAGGCGACGAGGCACCGGCAGATCAAGCCAATCGGCACGGGCAAACCCGTCAGCGTCGAGCGTCACGAGCCACGACCCGCGCGGCTTATGTTGCTCGCCAAAGCTGTAGTGCAGCGGCGCGCCAGCGTAGCGAACGCCCTCACGTAGCTCTTGGCGGCCATGGATGTGGCCGAGGGCGGTGTAGTCAACGCCGTCGAAGACCGAAACCGGAACCATGTCGACGCCGCCCTGACGGACCTCGCGTTCAACGCCGGGAGTCGCTTCAACACCCGCTGCGAAGCAGTGTGCCATGACAACGGAGCGCACCGTGGTTCCGTCAGCCGCACGTTCGGCACGATGACGGTGAACGAGGCTCATTGCGTGGGTGAGTGTGTCGACCTGCTTGCGAAGCTCGACGCCCTCCCACAGGTGGCGCACACTAGCCGGCTCAAGATAGGGAATCGGGTACACATCGACCTCACCAAAATCGTCGGTGAGGGTAATGGGGTCGTCAAGGTGTAGCGGATCGGTGCGCACGTAGATGCCCGGCCGCAACAGCCCGGACTGAAAGCCGAGACGGGCCGCCGAATCGTGGTTGCCGCTCGTGACAATGACCTGCGCGCCGGCGTCTGCCAGCTCGGCCAGCGTGTCGGTGAGTAGCGTGTAGCAATCAGCAGACGGCGTTGCCGAGTCGAAAATGTCGCCAGAGACCAGCACGACATCGACCTCGTGCTCGCGCACCTGCAGCACCATCGCCTGCAGCACCTCTGCGAGCGCGCTCAGCGTCGAGTGCCCGTGGAAGGAGCGCCCGATGTGCCAGTCAGAGGTGTGCAGGATTCGCATAACCCCACGCTAGGAGGGGCCACCGACATTGCCATTTGAGCGCGCCGCAAACCCGCGAAACCCCCGGAAACACGAGGGTCACACATCGCTTGACGCGCGACTGCTCTCATGCCGTGCCTAAACCTGGGCGCCGTTGTCGTCTTCGTCGTAAATTCCGGCGTCGCGACGCTTCCATGACGCACGCGCCAATGCATAACCGGTCGCGAGCAAGAGGCCAAGCACGAGTCCGAGTAAGACGTTCTGCAAAATCGCGCCAAACAGCACGCCGCCGCACACCACGGCGACGAAGATGAGGACGCTGACCATGCGGGGAGACATGCCCTCAGCGTACGCGGCCGTCGGCCCCGTAAGGCGAAAACGACGTGGTCAGCACTCGGAGATCACGTGGCTAGCGGTCGCGATGATCCTCCGGGTGCAGGCGCGGAGCTCGTCGCGGCTCGATGACACCGCTAGCAAAGATGAGGCGAATGACCCGCTGCCGCTGCCCGGCCCACGGCTCTAACAGTTCGCGCATGCCGTCATCGTCTACGCGGCTCCCGGTGAGGGCGTAGCCGACTTCGTGTGCGAGGTGGAAGTCGCCAAAACTTACGGCGTCGGGGTCACCAAAGGTGCGAATACGCACTTCGGCTGCGGTCCAGACGCCAATACCGCGCACCGTCGTCAACAGGCGCTCACGCTCAGCACCGTCAGCGGCGGCAAACAACCGCTCCTGCAGGCCACTCGCCGCGGCCGTCACGGCGGCACGCGATTGCGGCGGCTCGACACCGGCACGGTGCCAGTCCCACGAGGGAATGGTGCGCCAGGTCGCAAGCGCCGGCGCGACCCAGAGTCGCCGCGGGCCGGGGGCACGTTCACCGTGCCAGTAGATCAAATCGCGCCAGGCATGAAAAGCCTGAATCGCGGTCACCTTTTGTTCAAGAATCGCGCTGATCAGCGCGTCAGCCAACAGATCTGACCGCCCAATGCGCAAACCAGGGTTATGCCGCGCAGCGTCGGCGATCAGCGGGTGTCGGGAGGTATCAAACCCGGCGTCGTCGTCATGAGCACCGCACAGCGCTGGTACCTGGTCAATCAGCCATGCGGCGCCTTCTCCCCACGCAGACGCGCGAATCGCACCCTGTTCTTGCCGCAGCGCAATGGCTCCGACGCCCTCGGGCGTGCGCACCGCGCGCCACAGCACGTCGTTCTCCCACCGCATCGTCGGATCGGTGAATCCACGCCGATGGATACCGGCAACGCGTCGAAAATCGAGCGGAAACTGCGGCCGATAGACGCTATCGATGCGGGAGGTGGCGGCAGCCGGAACCAGGGGTGCGGCTCGTCGACGCACATGCGCTGGGCGCGCACGAATTGTCGATGCCGAACTGGTCATGCGGCAACACTAACCCCAAGCACCGACATCAACCGCAATGGTCGGGCGGCAGACGTACGGGAGAGCTTAGAAGCGGTCGGGCGAGGGGGTGCCGGTGCCGTAGCGAATAACAACGTCAGCGTGGCGGTCGAAGCGGTATCCGATGCCGCGAACCGTACGCACAATGTCTTCGTAGCGACCGAGCTTGGCGCGCAGGCGACGAACGTGAACGTCGATCGTGCGCTCGCCGGGAGCCTCATCTTCGGATCCGGCCGACCACAGCGACGAGACCAGCTCGGCGCGGTCGATCGTGCGGCCCTCGCGCAGCACGAGGTACTGCAGCAGTTCGAACTCCTTGTAGGTAAAGTTCGCCGATTCGCCGTCAATCAGCACGCGCTTGCGCGAAATGTCAACGATCACGCGACTCGCGAGGTCTTCGTCAACGGGCTCCGGGCGAGTGCGAGCAACAGCGCTCGGCTCGTGCAGAGCGAGGCGCACCACATCAACGTCACGGCCGCCGGCAGCAACCGGGGCGAGCGCGACAGTGGCGTAGGTCTGAGCGGCGGGAGCGAGGTCAGCGAGGGTGCGGCGCAGTGCGTCGACCAGAATGCCGAGCGAGACGCCAGCCTGAGCGGCCTTCTGCTCGTCGATACCGACGTAGAGAGCGAAGCCGCGAGCGGCGGAACCAGCGGGAACGGCGGGCTCAGGACGAGTAGCTACCGGAGCGGGTGCGGTGTGTGCCGGGGCCGCGGCGCGAGCGGCCGGGGTGACCGGGCGGGCAATCGACGTAGCGGGACGAGCGGTCTGAACGGGGGCGAGAAGGGTTGCGTTCGACATGAGGAAAATCCTTGAGGGGTGGAGACGACGACGAGGACGTCGATCTCAGATGATGAAAGTTTGTGGTCTGGTGACCGGTGTACGCGATCGACACACACATTTCCCTGGTGGGGGCAGTGAGCGAACGCGGGGGTTCATACAAACTCAGGTGAATTGACCGAGGATGAACCAGGCGAAGGGCTACTGGTTTAGCGACACATTCGCGAATACATAGCAACGCGACCGGCCATCATCATGCCAGTCGTCCCGTTCGCCTCCAGGGCGGACACAGGAAATGCGTTGTTAGTCATGTGCAGATTATGACGATATTGGTCACTCAATGTCAAACTGAGTCCTCGCGCTTGCGCGCGGCTACGGGACTATGCCGTGCGCATATGAGCAGCACCTAGCCAAGCGCTCTGTTGGTTCCGTCGGGGCTTTCTTCGCCAGCTGAATCATGTTTCACTAGGCACACAGCGGCATCGAAAGGAACCATATGCGTTTGGCTGAAGCCCTCTCCCTCCGCGGCGATCTGCAGAAGCGGGTCGCGCAATTGCGCGAAAGAATTCACGCAAACGTGCGTTTCCAGGAGGGCGAAGAACCCTCAGAAAACGCCACCGAACTCCTCGCCGAAGCGGGTGAAACGATCGACCGATTGCAGTCGTTGATCGCCGCGATCAACATGACGAACTCGTCGCTTGTGCTGAAAGACGGCCGTTCCATGACTTCCGCCCTCGCCGCGCGCGACATGCTGAAGCTGCGGCACAGCGTGCTGAGCGGTGCCGCGCAGTCGGCCATCAGTGGGGTCGACTACCACCGCCAGATGCGTTCTGAGCTACGCCAGATTGTCGCGATCGACGTACCGACTCTCCGCAAGGAGATCGACGCTGTGGCACAGCAACTGCGTGAGCTTGACAGCCAGATTCAGGAGGCCAACTGGACGAGTGAGCTCATCGAAGACTGAGACAGCAGGTAGTTACTCACGGCGGATGCCAACCCGCGGTCGACGGGAAAATCGACCACTGTCCATGGAGCGCGGGCGCTTCTCCCCTCACCGGGCATGCCCAGCACCAAGACACGTCACCGCGTACAACGCACCCCGCATTACCGGGCGTCGAGTGAGTAACGAGGGTGGGTTCGGGGACTCTCTCAGTTTTAAGCAGCCGCGATATCGCGCGGTGTCGCGTTGCGCACAATCATTCCACCAGCGCTCACGATGAGCGTGGCCACGGCGAGCACGAGCGCGACGACGACGGCCGGGCCGGAAATGAGCTGTTGCGCCTGCACCGCGAACGCGCCAATGATCGCCTGTTGGGCGCGTTCATCGCGATTCCGATAGCCGCGGCAATCTTGATCGTGATTCAGCAGGTGTGGATCCCGAAGCAGGACAAGCAGGTTTAGTTGTCGCCCGGGCGGCCCGTGAACTTTTCCATCGACGAGTAGACGCGGAAAACGCGGCCGGCGACGGCGTCCCACGCGCGGGTCGGGAGCACGCCGCGCAGCGCCATGGCGAACTTCACCGTCCACGGCTTCGTGACCATCGGGGTGCCCGCCATCATGCCGTTCCACGCCGCGGTGACGGCCCTGTCGGGCGTCATGATCGGGGTGAGCAGCGGGCCGCGCGCACCGGCGAACATGCCGGTCGAAATGTAGCTCGGGCAGAAGGTGGTGACGGTGATCTGCGGGTGGTTGTCGGCCTGCAGCTCGAGGCGCAGCGATTCGCTCCACCCGATCATCGCCCACTTGCTTGACGCGTAAACGCTCATGCCAGGGTTCGCGAGTGTGCCGGCGGCTGACGCGATGTTGAGGATGCGAGCGCGGTGGCCGCGCTTCATCATGATGGGCAGGAAGGCGCGCGTGATCCACATCGGCGCGAGCGCGTTGACCTGCATCGTGAGCTCGATGTCGTGCTCCGCGTCGTGCTCCCAAAAGCGTTTGCCGCGCACGATGCCCGCGTTGTTGATGAGCGCGTCGACGCGGCCGAAGTCGGCGAGCGTCTGCTCAGCGGTCTTGGCGACCGCGTCACGATCAGCGATGTTCACGACATAGGCGCGTGCCGTGACGCCGCGCTTTTCGATGTCAGCGGCCACGCGTTCGACCTGTTCGCGGTTGATATCCCATAGTGCGACACCAGCGGCACCCGCAGCGACCGCACGATGCGCATAGAGCTCGCCCATGCCCATGCCGGCACCGGTAATAACAACGACCGATCCCGCCTCAAGTTGACGCGTCATATGCCTATTCTGCCCCGGCGTAGGCTGGATGCAGGAGGCAAGCGCAATGACCGAGACGACCCGCACGATAGTGTCGGCCTGTTTGGCCGGTGCCGCGTGCCGCTACGACGGGCGTGCGAAGCCAGATGCTGAGGTCGTTGCGGCCGTGCAGCGGGGCGAGATGATTCCGCTGTGCGCCGAGGTCTTGGGCGACTTGCCCACCCCCAGGCCCGCAGCCGAAATTGTCGGCGGTGATGGTTCCGCTGTTCTCGACGGCGCCGCGCGCGTCGTCACCAACACCGGGGATGATGTCACCGCTGAATTCGTTGCCGGTGCCGAGCGCGTCGCCGACGCCGCGGTGGCGCTCGGCGCGACGCACGCAATTTTGCAAGACCGCAGCCCGTCGTGCGGGTGCGGACGCATTTACGACGGTTCGTTCTCGGGCGAACTCATCGACGGCGATGGTGTGACCGCCGCCGCGCTCACCCGCCGCGGCCTCACAATTTCGGTGCGCCGCGGAACTTCCGCACCCCGCGATGTGAGCGCATAGTGGGCCGTCAGCGTCACGAAGCGCAGGTTCCGTCTGCCGTTTTGAGTGACGGAACCACGGCGCAGGTGATCGTCTCGCCGTACGTTTCTGGGTTCGAGTTGGTGGTCGGCGAGACGCCACAATCGCACGTTGACCTGGCCGACCCGACCCATCTGCACTTTGAATACATCGCGCGCATGGGCGCGGTGATTGACGTGTTTCGTGAGAAGCGGGCACCGATTTCGGCCGTGCATTTGGGCGGTGGCGCGCTAACCGTGCCGCGGTACATCGCGGCGACCCGGCCGGGTTCGCGCCAGCAGGTGATTGAGCTTGAGCAGCCGCTGTGGGACTTGGTGCGGGAGAACCTGCCGCTCGCTCGTGATGCGCAGGTGCGCGTGCGCATTGGCGATGCGCGTGCGGGGCTCTCGCGGTTGCCCGCGTCGATGACGAGTGACGTTGATCTCGTGGTGAGTGACGTGTATTCGGGCGCTCGCACGCCGGCGCACCTCACGTCGGTCGAGTTTTATCGTGAGGCCGCGGCTCTGTTGCGCGCCGATGGTGTTTTGCTCGTCAACGTTGCTGATGCTCCCGGGCTCGCGTTTGCCCGCGGTCAGCTCGCGACGATTCAGTCGGTACTGCCGCACGTCGCGGTGCTCGCTGAGGCGCAAGTGTTGAAGGGACGCCGCTTCGGCAACCTCGTCATGGCGGCGTCGGCCACCGAGTTGCCGACCGAATGGTTGCCGCGGTTGCTTGCCGCCGGGCCCCACCCCGCCCAGCTTCTTGCCGGTGCCGATGCGCGCACCTTTTATCGTGGTTCCGCCATCGTCACTGACGCCGACGCGGTGGCCTCACCGGCACCATCGAAGTCGCTTTTCGACCGCTAACCTATGGATCGCTTGCAGGGCGGCGTGCCCGACTTGATTCGCAGAAATCCCGGGGCAGACTGTATTCATCGCCGTCGCAGGGAGATTTCATGAGCCTCATTCTTGGGTATGACCGAGACACCCTTCGCGAGCGCGTCGACCTGGCCGAGTGCCGCGAGCGGCTCGATCAGATTGCCGAGCAGCGCTCGCTGGCTGCGCTTCTCGAACAGGTGTTTCTGCTGAAGATGCTGGGCGAGCTCGACGATGCGCTGAAGGTATCGGAACAATCGGTGCGGTTGGCGCGGATGGCTGGCACCCGCAAAGATCTGTTGCGCGCTCGCGTGCTGCACGCGTCGGTGTTGCACTGGCGTTCGTCGTTCGCTGCCGCTGAGGCGGAGTTGGTGACGTGCGCGAACGAGGCTGAGGGCCAGGGGTGGCCGAACATCGCAGCGTTCGCGATGCAGCACCTGGGCAAGGTGCACTTTGACGCGGGCGCTCTTGAGGCGGCGCGTTCTGCCTTTAAGCGTTCACTGTTCTTCCGTCAGGAGGCGGGCGCGAACGATGCGGAACTGGAGACCACGTTCTTGGCGATTGACGCGGTGGAGCGTCGTTTGGCGCGGGAGTCGATCGAGCACGCCGACGAAGTGTCGGTGTCGATTGCGTCAGAGCAGGCCGCGGCGGCCGCTGAGGCGGCGCTACGCAACGACCCCGACACTCTGGATTTTGGCGACGAAGACGAGACGCAACCGCACTACACGATTTCAGTTTCCACAGCCCATCGAGCTGGTGTCTGAACTCCGGCGTAGGCTCAAGGTGTGTCAGATCTCGATCGCGTAAGGGTGTGGGCCGAGGCCCTCATTGCCCAGCACCTCGATTCGACGTGGACATTTGCGTTTGACCACGCGAAGGTGCGCGCCGGTCTGTGTGATTTCACGCGCAAGCGCATCACGGTGTCTCGATACCTTGCCGCGCGCTTTGATGACGAAGACAACTACCAGACGCTGTTGCACGAAGTTGCGCACGCGTTGGCCGGGCCCCGCGAGGGCCACAACCGCCGCTGGCTCAGCATCGCCCGCGAGCTGGGCTACGTCGGCGGCGTTCGCCACACCGGTGAGACGGCGCGCGAACTCGCTGCCTGGGTAGGCATGTGCCCCTCGGGTCACACCGTTTACCGCCACCGCAAGCCGTCACGCGCAACGTCGTGCTTGAAGTGCTCCCCCGTCTACAACGAGGCCTTCCGCATCGGGTGGATGCGCCGCGAAGTCACCAACGAAATGCGCGCCGAAGCGATGAAGCCTCGTGAGACGACTCCCCCGGCGCCCACGCGCGACGTGCAACCCACGTACCACGGCGAGTCCCTGTTCTAGCCTCGGTGTCGCGGCGCCACGGGGCTGAGTCCGCGGCGAAGCACCGGCTAGTTGGTGACGAGGGCTTCGAAAACGCCGTCGCGCAAGATAGCGACGGCGTCGATCGCATCGCGTGTAGCCGCGCTGACCACCTCATCGCGGCGGCCCATCTCGACGAGTTCGCGGCCCGAGGCGCTCGCCAAGAACAGGTGAACGCAGGCTCTGCTGAGGGCACGCGCCCCCTCACCCATGACGGCGGCGTCGGGTGACGTGTGGTCGATGCCAAGGTCGCTCAAGGCCGAGATGATGGCACCGGCGGCGAGCTGGTCTTCGACGGCAAACCGCACCTCAGCGCTGTCGCGCGAAACCCGCTCACCACACGCGATTACGGCGATCGACGTGCGCGCAGCGCGCTCGTGTTGAATCGCGAGCACCGCATCGGCAACGGCCTTGGCGTTGCGAAGTGAGCCGGCGAGCACGATCGCTCCGGTGTCAGCTGCCGCCGCCGCGACGACCGCGCCGTTGATCGACACCGCGAAGGCGTCGTCGTCGAGCGGAACCACGTCACCAGCGGCGACACGATCGGTCACCGTGGTCGTGAAGCGGAGGGCGTCAACGACGATCACGATGTCGGCGGGAGCGAGGCGGCGAAGCCCCGCAACACCCCACTCGGCCCGAACCTGGTACGTGCTCTGATCGTCGAATGACATGAATCCAGCGTAGCGATGTGTTGCTCTGGAACGTGCCCCGTGGTTCCGCCCGTGGTTCCGCCGTGGTTCCGCCGTGGTTCCGCCTGTCCCCGTGGCGGTGCCGCAGGACCAACCAATCCGCAGGACTTGTTCGGCCCATATCTGCCCTTTTGGGCCACCAAATCCGACGTAACGGCCATCCGCCCTTCCCGCACCCGTGGTTCCGCCCGCCACAACGACCGTTATGCACGACTCAAATCGGTACGCACGCAAAAAGTGCCCCACCAGCAACTCTAGTCACACCAGTCACACCTCATCGTGCATAACGGTCGTTGTCCTGAGACGTTGGGGCGGAACCACGGAGTGCGGAACCACGGAGTTGGGGCGGAACCACGGGGCTGGGTGACACGGGAACGGAACCACGCGCCGGCTTGTTGAGCCCGAACCCTGGGGCGGAACCATGGGCTGGCTGCCGGGGCTTGATGACGGCGGGGGCGGCTGGGAGAACGGGCAGGGTGTAGACCGGGGTGCCCGGAGCGGCACATGATGGAAGCATGCGCGTGATGCTGAAGTTTGAGATTGAGTGCGACGTTGACGCGGCATGGCGGGCGATTCACTCGCCGCAGGTCGCGAGTGAGCTGTACGGGCCGCTCGTCGCGATGAAGCCGTGGAGCGACGTGCCCACGTCATGGGAGCACGGCGACAATGCCGCCGTCGCGCTGTCAGCTCTCGGCATTCCGATGGGCAAACAGTTCATTTCGATCACCAACCGCGAGCGCACGCACGCTGGGCGCCACGTGCGCATCATGCGCGACGCCGGCATTCCCCTCACCGGCCCGCTCGCGACGCTCGACGTGTGGGATCACCAGATGGCCGTTTCCCCCGTCGCCGGCCAACCCCACCGCACCCTTTGGCGCGACCGCCTCACGATCGGCGGCGCCACCGCACCCCTGCTGTGGCCAGCCCTCTGGGCAACATGGCAGTGGCGCCAGCTGCGCATTACACAACTGGCGCCATCGTGGGCGTTTGATCCGGCGGAGCAGAGCGATCAGGCGGTCCCAGACGCCTGAAGCCGCATCCAGCCGGCACTCCGCGACGCAGCCAACGGCTGGTTCCGTCAAACGCCAGCTGTTGGTTCTGCCACCCTTTAGTCCACCGCGAGCGCCTGCACCGGTGCGACGCGAGTGGCGAGGCGAGTCGGAACCACGGAAGCGACGAGCGTCAGCACAACGGTTGCAGCAATGACGCCGACGATGAGCCCCCACGGGACGTTCGGCCACACGATAGCCGCGCCACCCAGGCGAGCCGACCCTAGAGTGGATTGGGCAGCGGCCCATCCGTAAATGGTTCCGAGCACGAGGCCCGTCGCCAGCGAAGCGATCGCGATGTGCGCAGCCTCAAGCATCACCATCGCGCGAATCTGCGTCTTGGTCAGACCCAGCGCGCGCAACAGGCCAAGCTCGCGGGTGCGTTGCACGATGCTGATCGTCAACAGGTTGATCAGGCCGACACCCGCGATGACCGCGGAGATGCTGACCAGAACCATCATGATCGCGGCGATGTTGTTGAGTATGACCGCGATCTCAGCCACGTCCTGAATCTCGCTCTCGGCACTACCAAACAGCATGGTGTTGACCGAGGCAGCAGCGACCGAGAACATCACCACGAGCGTCACTCCCATGACGACGCCAATTGCCATGCGGCTGGAGCGTTCCGGGTACCGCATCGCGTTTTCGGCCGCGAGGCGTGCCGGCGTCGAGCGGCCAAAGAGGCGTCCGACCAACCGCAACACGGGCGGCATGATCACGACGGCACCAACCGCGAGGCCCGTGAATGACAACAGTCCACCGAAGAAGGCGATGACAACGCCCATCGGCGAAGCGAGCCCCACGACGACACCAAGACCGAGCAAGACAGCACCGATGAGCAGCATTGCGATGGCACCACGCTTGCGGGGGACCGCCGCGATGTCTTCCGGGGCGCGGTCGACGGAACCACTGAGCGCTGCCAGCGGGGTGACCGTCAGTACGCGGCGCGACCCGATCCACGCCGACGCCACTGTGGTCGCAATGACGACGAGAGGCGGAAGGGCGGAGGCCACGCTGATCGGCGTGAATTCAAAGCCCGGGGGTGCATTGACAGCATCGTTGACCCACGGCAGGGCGATGAGGGCCGCGCCGATAACGAGGAGCCAGCCAATGACGGCGCCCATCGCACCAATAACGAGACCCTGCCGAGCGATCTGAGCACGCTCCGACTCGGCCGAAGCGCCAATCAGACGCATCAGGGCGATCTGCCTCGTGCGGCCGGCAATGATCGTCGAGAACGTATTGGCGGTAACAATCGCGGCGACGTACATCGCGATTCCGATGAACAGCCAACTCAAAATGCTGAGCGTGAGCTGCACCGACTCGAAAGCGGCGACCACCGAGGCCCGGACGTCCGCCGCCAGGTAATTCGTGACTGTCAGGAGCGCAACGCCGAAGGCACTCGAGATTGCAGCAATGAGAATCGACGCCCCCATGCCGCGGTCGCCGAGCCAGGCGAGCGGCGGTGTGCGCTCCGCCTTGACGTCAGCCAGCGCGGGAGCTGGCGCGAGCGCGGTCATGCTGACACCTCCGCCGAGAGCATGTAGGCCGAAATCTCTTCCGGCGTCTGGCGCGGCTTGTCGGCCACAAGGCGACCATCGCCGAGGAACAGCACCCGGTCAGCGTGCGATGCGGCGACCGGGTCGTGCGTCACCATCGCGATCGACTGGCCGTGCTCAGCGCTCGCGGCGGCGAGCAGCGACAGCACTTCGCGGCCGGTGCGGGAGTCGAGGTTTCCGGTCGGTTCATCGGCGAACACCAGGTCGGGTGCGGTCGCCAATGCGCGAGCAATCGCGACGCGCTGCTGCTGACCACCAGAAAGCTGATGCGGGCGGTGCGTGAGACGGTTGCCGAGCCCCAGCGAATCGATCAGGCCGTCGATGCGTGCACGCTCGAGCGCCGAGGGCTTGCGACCATCGAGATCAAACGGCAGCAGAATGTTGGCACGAACGTCAAGAGTCGGAACCAGGTTGAAAGACTGAAAAATGAAGCCGATGCGCCGGCGGCGCAAGATCGTCAGGTCGCGGTCGCTCATCTGCGTGATGTCGGTGTCGCCGATGAAGACGTTGCCCTGGGTGGGAGAGTCGAGGCCGGCCATGATGTGCATGAGGGTCGACTTGCCCGAACCCGACGGGCCCATGATGGCAGTGAACTGACCACGGCGAACGCCAACGCTGACATTATCGAGGGCACGAACTTCGCCCTCGCCCGAGCCGTAGGTCTTGGTGAGGTGTTGTACACGGGCGGCGAGGCCCAGGTCGCTCGATGTGATTTCCATACTTCAACGGTAGAAATCGGGGCCCCGTCTTCGCATCGACCCAGCGACTCATCCGCGTACATCTCAAGGATGATGTTTCACGTGCAACCAGCGGATGACCCGGCACTCGCGGCGGGGTTCAGTGCACCCGAAGCAAAAAACTCAGGCCAGGCCGTGTTCGAAGGCGAACACCACGAGCTGCACGCGGTCTCGTAACTGAAGCTTGCCCAAAATACGCGAAATGTGCGTCTTCACCGTGGCTTCAGACAGGTATTCGCGCGCCGCGATCTCCGAGTTCGACAGCCCACGCGCGGCGAGCGCGAAGATGTCACGCTCACGGTCGGTCAACGTCTCGTACTCCGCAGGCAATGCGCGGGCCGCGGGCTGACTGAACTGCGCAAACAGCTCGCGCGTCGCGGCCGCGGCAATCACACTCGACCCCGAGTACACCGTGCGAATCGCGGCCAGCAGAAACTCCGGGTCGGCATCCTTCAGCAAGAACCCGCTCGCACCTTGCCGAATCGCTCGCGCCGCCGCCTCATCAAGGTCAAACGTCGTGAGCATCACAATGCGCGGCGGGTTTGGCTTCGCCAGAATCTCAGCGGTCGCCGTGAGCCCGTCTTTCACCGGCATGCGAATGTCCATCAGCACAACATCGGGCGCCGTCGCGGCCACCACCGCGAGAGCCTCATCACCGTCACCCGCTTCGCCAACAACTTCAAGATCGGGCTGCGACTGAATGAGCATGCGAATACCCGCACGAAACAGGGCCTGGTCGTCAACCAGCACCACTCGAATATTGTCGCTCACACACTCTCCCGCGCTGATGGTTCCGCCACCGACTGTACCTCGCGCACCGGAATCACCGCCGTCACCACGAAGTCGGAACCACGGCGCTCGGTTTCGAGACTGCCGCCGACGAGCGCGGCACGCTCGCGCATGCCGATGAGGCCGTGACCACCGGGATTGGCCGCATCGTCGGCGGCCACCGCATTGCTCACGCGCAGCGTGATGGTGTGCGGTTCGAAGGCGAGCGAGACATCGACGGCGGAACCATCGCCGTGGCGGAGAGCGTTGGTGAGCGCCTCCTGCATGATGCGGTAGAGCGCAAGTTGCACGGCGGCGGGCGGATCACTGCGCGGCGCGGGGTCGACGCTGATGCGCAGTTCGACGCCGGCGCCGCGCACCTGGGAGTAGAGCTCTTCGAGGTCGGCGAGCGACGGCTGCGGTCCTTCGGCCTGCGAGTGACGCAGCTGGGTGAGGAGAAGGCGCACGTCGGAGAGTGCGGAGCGTGCGGTCTGGCTAATCGTGGTGAGTGCTTCGGCGGCCACTTCGGGCTGTGTGGCCGCGGCATATCGTGCGCCATCGGCCTGCGCGATGACGACGGCGAGGGAGTGCGCGACGACGTCGTGCATGTCGCGGGCGATGCGGTTGCGCTCCTGTTCTGACGCCGCGAGCGCCTCCGCGACGCTGGCCTGCCGTTGCGTCTCAATAGCGCTCAGGCGCGTTCGTTTCAGCGCACCGAGCGCATAACTGAGGCCAAGGCCAAACGTCGAAGCTGCAAACACCAGCGCGAGCATGAGCACGAGGGGTGCAATCAGATCGGCAGACGGTCTCATGGTTTCGCCGTTGACCAGCCATGCGCCAATCGCGAGATAAGCGGCCACGGTCGCGGCCCCGACAAACACGGAGATGAAGCCGAATCGACGAACACGGGGTGAGCCATAGGCCGCAACGGCATACAGCACCCCGAAAATAGCGAAGTTAATGCCCAGCGGCGGCAGGCCAAAGAGCATCTGCACGATGGCACCGACCCAGGCGAGAGCCAGCGAGAGCGCGGGTGACAAGCGTCGCACGGCAAGTGCGCCCGCCAAGATGACGCTCACGGCCGTTGCCGGCCAATCAATGTCGGGCCACCCGGTGCTACCAGACCACACCTGCGGGTACAGCGACACCGGCGAAAAGAACAGCCACACGACAAGCGCCGCAACGACATCAAAAATCAATTGCTTACGGGTCAGAGTGGTAAACATCACGGCCAACGCTACGCGTTCACCATGGCGCCCACATCAGCCTGCAGATGTATCTCCTCCACCGCTGTCCAGCATCGCCCCGTAGACTTGTCGCGATAACCATTCACCTGCCGCTGCGCCCGAGCACCAGAAGTGCGAAAGCGTGGTGCTCCGCAATGACGCGGCGGCCTGAGCCTCGAGATCGGAGGTTCCCATGTCCATTAGCCAGACACGCAACGAGGTTGCACCCAAGGCCATCATCGGTGAGCCCGAGGTTGTCGAGGATGGCCGCGCACCCGGCGTCGAAACGTCGCCCGAATGGTTGGCGCTGAAGGCCGCAGCCACCGCCCTGCAATCTCTGCAGGTGAAAGATGGTTCCGTCCCCGAGCCCAGCGACCACGATGCGGCTCGCCAGCACGTCGCCACGATCACGGCGTCGGCGACCGCGCTTGCGCCGCTGTTTCCGCAGGACGCCGAGTATCTGTCGGCGCTAGTCGTCGACTTTGACCGGTGGGTTTCGGAGGGCTTCGGCGTGCCCGACTTCCTCGACTCGCTCGTGGCATTCCAGCCACAGCAGCACCGCGTTGATGGTCTGCGTCACCTCGTCGTGTTTCCGATGTATACGCAGAATGGCTCCCCCGATCGGCACGTTGAGGCGCTCATCACGGAGGTCATCTGGCCCGAGTTCATCGCTGACCTGGAGGCGGGCGACTACGGCAACAAGCTGTTCGTCTCGCTGCGACTGATCGACTTCACGTCGGGATACGACACGAACTCTGCCGTGCTGTTTCCCGAGACCGTTGCGATGCGCGAAATCCCCACGTTCACGTGGGGCGCGATCTTCCAAGACCGCGAAGCCGCCCGCTACCGTCGCGTCGTGCGCGAAGCCGCTGAGATCACGAAGCTCGAGCTGCCTGAAGATGCCGCGCGCATGCTGGAAGACCAGGAGCTCACCGAGAAGACGTTCGTAATGTGGGACATCATTCACGACCGCACGCACATGCGTGGCGACCTGCCGTTTGACCCGTTCATGATCAAGCAGCGCATGCCGTTCTTCCTGTACTCGCTTGAAGAGATGCGCTGCGACCTCACGGCGTTCCGCGAATCGGTCGCGATCGAGCGTCGCCTCGCGGCACGCGTCGACGCGGGCGACGAGCTCACCGCAAGTGAGACGGAGATGCTGGAGAAGGCGAAGCTCGTACAGTATGCGGTGCTGTTTGACCGTGTCTTCCGCTTCGCCCTCACCGGCTCCCGCGTGCGCAACTACGACGGCCTCGGCGGCCAGCTGCTGTTCGCGTGGCTGCACCAGCGCGGCGTGCTGCATTGGACCGACGTTTCGCTTGCGATCGAGTGGGACCGCCTACCCGACGCCGTCGTCGAGCTCGGCGATGCGATCGACGACCTGTACTGGCGCTCGATCGACCGCCCGAAGACGGTGCACTGGTTGGCGGCCTACGAACTCGTCAGCAAGACCGTCACGCCGCACCCCGCGTCGAAGTGGAACCGTGGGCTGAGTGACGAGATTCTCGCCGGACCACCGAAGGGCTTTACGGACGCGGTGCTGGATGACGAATTCCCGCTGTCGATGTTCTTCGAGGCCCTCGACAAGAAGATGGCAGACGTCATCACGTCGACCGCTGGCATCCGCGGCACCGACTAGGGATTTACTCCCAAACCGGTCGCCTCGCGAGGCTCAATCGCGAGGCGACCGGAGCCATCTCACGAATTTTCGGTTGAATGAGACCGTGGCGCGCTCATGTGCATGTTTTATCAAAACATTGTCACGAACCGTCATCGAATCGCCTCGGGGTGTTCTGGCGACCTTAAGGTAAGTACACCCCACACAGCTCGGGTTTCCCTGCCCCATTCTGAGGAGTGCATATGCCTCGCAAGATTGTTTCTTCCATCGCGGCCGTCGCGGCCGCTGGCCTGCTGCTCTCGGGCTGCACCAGCAGCACGCCTGAAAACGGCGGTAGCACGTCTGACGGCGGATCATCGTCGTCGAGCACCGCGACCTTCACGTACGCCATTGGCGGCGACCCGATGTCGATGAACCCGATCAACCTCAACGACCGTTGGGGTCTGACGTTCGCAAACATCGTGTACTCGCCCCTCGCCCGTGTTGAGGCTGACGGTACCGTCGTCAACGAGCTGGCCGACAAGATTGAGCCGGCAGCCGATGGCCTGTCGGTGACGGTCACGCTGAAGGACGACCTGAAGTGGTCTGACGGTGAGCCCATCACCGCCGAGGACGTCGTCTTCACGTACACGAACAAGGCCGTGCGCGAAAACGGTAACGCTGACCTGCTGTACGTCGGCGACAAGCCGATCACCGCGTCGGCAACCGACGACAAGACGGTCGTCTTCACGCTCCCGTCGATCAGTGCCGCTGCGATCAGCAACATCGCGACGGAGACGTACATCATCCCGAAGCACATCTACGGTGAAGTCACCGACTTCTCGGTGACCCAACTCGACCCCGCAGCCATTGGTTCCGGCCCCTACAAGCTCGACGAATACAAGCCCGGCGAATACCTGAAGTTCTCCGCAAACGAGAACTACTACGGCGACGCCCCGCACATTCCGAACCTGATTCTGCAGATTCTGACCGACGCCGACACCGTCAAGACCGCGCTGCAGACCGACCAGGTTTCGGCGTCGTTCGTGACGTCGGCACAGGTTGCTGAGTTCGAAGGCACCAACGTTTCGACGTACCCGTACTCCGAGGGTCGCGTGGCGTACCTCGGCGTTGAGGCGCAGAAGCCGGCACTGGTTGACCCGAAGGTCCGCCAGGCTCTGTTCTTCGCGCTCGACCGCACCGCGCTGTCGGACGCTGCCTTCCTGAGCGACGAGTACTACGAGCTCGCGTACTCGATTCTGCCGCCGAGCAACCCCTGGGCGACCGACGAGGTTGAGCAGTACAACCAGGATGTTGAGCAGTCGAAGAAGCTTCTCGCCGAGGCAAACGTCTCCGACCTGAAGCTGACGCTGGGCTACATCGGCACCGACCCGGCACAGGTTGCCGAAGCGACGCAGATTCAGGAGCAACTGGCTGAGGTTGGTGTCACGGTCACGCTGTCGGGTGTTGACGCTTCGGCGCTGTACGCCGAGCTCGAGAAGGGTGCCGACAACAAGTTCGATCTCTTCCTCGGTGGCTACATCATGGGTCTCGAGCCCGACGCTTACTCGGCACTGTTCCGCACCGGAGCATCGGCAAACTACTTCGGCTACTCGAACCCCGAGGTTGACGCCCTGTTCGACGCCGGTGTGGCGGAGCTCGATGAAGCCAAGCGTGGCGACATCTACGACCAGATCCAGGCGAAGATCCAGGAAGACGCCGTGTTCTTCCCGATCGCTGACAACAAGAAGATCATTGCCATGAGCAACACCTTCACGGGTATCGAAGAGGCACGCCTCGTTCCGATCTACTCGCTGGAGAACTTCGGCAAGCTCGCCGTCAAGTAGCGCGAACATGCGGGGGTCGGCGGAGGCTGGCCCCCGCATTCGTGTTTTAGGGTGAGCAGAGGAGGAAGAGTTGCTCGGTTTTATTGCCCGACGGTTAGCGCAGGTTATCCCGCTGCTACTCGTTCTCAGCATGGTGGTGTTCTTACTGATCCACCTCGCGCCGTACGACGTTGTCGATTCGTACACGACACCCGCAATGTCAGACGAGACCGTCGCCGCTATTCGCGAACGCCTCGGCCTGAACGAGCCCGTCTGGGTGCAGTACGGTGCCTGGCTGTGGAACGTCCTGCAGGGCAACTTCGGTAACTCGCTCGCCACCGGCCTGCCCATCGGTGATGAGCTTGCCCGCCGCATTCCGAACACCATCATTCTGGTGGCACCCGCCTACCTCACCGCCCTCGTGCTGGCGATCGTGCTTGGCCTCGCTGCCGGCAGTCGCAAGGGCAGCCTGCTGGATCGCACGATCGACTCGATCTCGTCGATCGGCATCGCGACGCCATCGTTCTGGTTTGCCCTGCTGGTGATGTTCGTCTTCGGCTATGTGCTGCGACTCTTCCCCGTGTTTGGCATGCACTCGATCGGCAAGGAGGGCGACATCGGCGACCTCCTACTGCACCTCGCGATGCCGTACTTCGTACTTGTGGTCGCGTTCTTCCCTGACCTCACGCGCTACGTGCGCTCCTCCACCATCACGCAGCTCGACGAAGACTACGTCCAGGTGCAGAAGGCCTACGGCGCGTCGAACGGCTTCATCCTGAGCCGCCACGTGAGCCGCAACATCTTGCTGCCGATCATCACGCAGCTCGGCCTCGCTCTTCCCCTCCTCGTCACCGGCGCCATCGTCACCGAGAGCATCTTCGCGTGGCCTGGCGTTGGTCTCTACATCTTGAATGCCACGGCAGCGCTCGACTACCCCGTGATCCTCGCGGTGTTGCTGCTGTCTGCCGTACTGGTGATGCTCGGCAACCTGCTCGCCGACCTGCTCTACGTGGCCGCTGATCCGCGTATCCGTCTGGCAAAGAAGGCGGCATGATGTCTGAAACACGAACCCCCGCAAAAGACACCGCGCTGCGTCGCTTCACGCACAACCCTGCAGCCATGACGGCGCTCATCGTGCTCGTCCTCATCGCGATCGCGTGCTTCGCCGCTCCCCTGCTGCCGCACTACGGCGAAAAGTCGAACCTCGACGCCCGCTGGCTGCCGCCGAGCGCAGAGCACTGGCTCGGCACCGACGAGCAAGGCAAGGACTACTTCACCCGCGTGCTCGACGGTGGCCGCATCACGCTGTTCGTGGGCTTCGTTGCCACCCTCGTGTCGATGACGGTCGGTGTGCTGGTCGGCGTGTGCGCCGCCTACTTCGGCCGCTTCGTCGACGAAACGTTGATGCGCTTCGTTGACCTCATGACGGCGGTGCCGTGGATGGTGCTCGTCATCGTCGCCCGCGCGTTCTTCCCGCCCGGGCTCTGGACGATCATCCTCATCATCGGTGCCCTGAGCTGGATGTCAACGGCACGCCTCGTGCGCGCTGAAGCACTCTCGATCAAAGAGCGCACGTTCGTCGGCTACGCCAAATACATTGGCCAGAAGCCGTCGCTCGTGATCTTCCGCCACATTTTGCCGGGGGCGATCGGAACCATCATTGTCGTGTCAACGGCGACGGTATCGGGCGCAATCATGACGGAGTCGGCGCTCGGCTTCCTCGGTCTCGGTGTTCCGGCGCCGCTCGCATCGTGGGGTTCACTGCTGTCGACTTCGAAGGGACAGCTCGCGACGGCGCCGCACCTCGCGATTGTGCCCGGCCTGATGATCGCCATCACCGTGTTCTGCATCAACGTCATCGGTAACGGTCTGCGGTCCGCGATCATGCGGGAGGAATCGCGATGAGCCAGCTCTCCATCTCAAATCTGAACGTCTCTATCGGCCAGCCCGATGGTTCCACAGCGCACATTCTTCACGACGTATCGATTGCCGTTGACCGTGGCGAAGTGCTCGGAATCGTGGGCGAATCGGGCTCCGGCAAGACGATGCTGCTGCGCGCGCTGATGAAGATTCTGCCGCCGCGCGCCGTCGCCACAATGGATGCGATCACGTTCGACGACCGCGATGTGTCGCCGACCTTCAAGCGCGAGCGCCTACCGCTGTCGATGGTGTTTCAAGATCCGCTGACGTCGTTCAACCCATTGCGCAAAATCGGTGGGCACCTCACCGAAGTTGTGAAGCGTTTTCAGAAGGTGTCGGGTTCGGTGGCGCGCGAGCGGGCGGCCGCGGCGCTCGAGCAGGTCGGTATTCCGCACGCGAAGCGTGTGCTCGGCCAGTACCCGCACGAGCTGTCTGGCGGCATGCGCCAGCGCGTCATGATCGCCATGGCACTGCTGTCGGAACCAGAAGTGCTGGTGGCAGATGAGCCGACGACGGCGCTGGACGCCACGATTCAAGCTCAGATTTTGTCGCTGCTGTCGTCGCTGCGTGAATCACGCGACCTCACGATCGTGATCGTGACGCATGACCTCGGTGTTGTGGCGGCGCTGTGTGATCGCGTCGTCGTGATGAAGGACGGTCGGGTTGTGGAGACCGGGCCGGTCAATGACGTGTTCGCGGCGCCGCAAAACGACTACACGAAGACGCTGTTGGCGGCGATTCCGCGCGCTCCGGGGCTCGATGCGTCTGGTGTGTCTGGCTCATCTGACTCTTCTGACGTGACCGCTGCGGAGGTGCGCGATGTCTAACCCGCTGATTTCCACGTCGGCGCTGTCGAAGGACTTCATCGTTCGCGAGCGCGGGCACAAGTCTGTCGTCTCGGCCGTGCGCGATGTGTCGCTTGAGATTGCCGCCGGCGAGACGCTCGGCGTCGTCGGCGAATCGGGCAGTGGCAAGTCGACGCTCGGCCGCTGCATTCTCGGACTCGAGACCGCGACGAGCGGAACCGTGACATTTGACGGAACCACGCTGACCGGCCTCAGCTCCCGCGAGTTGCACGGGCATCAGCGTGACATGCAGATCATCTTCCAGGATCCGTATTCGTCGCTGAATCCGCGCCGCACGGCGCTCCAGCAAGTCATGGAACCGCTTGAAGTTCTCACCGACCGCCGTGACATGCGTGCCCGTGCGCTCGAGGCTCTCGACCGCGTGGGGATTTCGGCGGCGCAGGCCGAGCGCTTGCCCCGCTCATTCTCGGGTGGCCAGCGTCAGCGCATCGCGATCGCCCGCGCGATTGTGGTGCGGCCGCGTTTTATCGTGTGCGATGAGCCGGTCTCAGCGCTCGACATGTCGATTCAGGCTCAGGTGACGGAGCTACTGCAAGAGCTCCAGCGCGACCTCGGCCTCACCTACATGTTCATTTCGCACGACCTCTCCGTAGTACGCGAAATTGCGACTCGCACGGCCGTGATGTACCGCGGCCAGCTCGTCGAGGTCGGGCCGACGGCCGCGCTCTTCGCCTCGCCGAAGCACGCCTACACGCACCGTCTGCTGGACGCCGTACTGGTTCCGGAACCTGCGGTTGCGCGCGAAAGGCTCGCGAACTTTGGGGCGTCGGTGCGGTCTGCGCTGGACATTCCGGCCGAAGCTCAACTTGTCGAGGTCGAGCCCGGCCACTGGGTGCGCGAGGGGTAGTTTCTCCCGGTGCTCTAGCGCAGCGCGCCGACGCTCGCGAGGGCGAGGCGCACGAGTGTGCCGCGGCCGCCCTCCATTTCAGCGCTCAGGGTCTCGGATGATGCTTCTTCCGGTGTCATCCATGTGACTTCCAGTGCGTCTTGGCGCGGCTCGCAGGTTCCGGTCACGGGCACCACAAAAGCGAGCGAAACCGCGTGCTGACGGTCATCGTGGTACGCGCTGACTCCAGGAATCGGGAAGTACTCGGCGACCGTGAAGGGCGTCGGCTGCGGCGGCAGCAACGGGAAGGCCATCGGGCCGAGGTCATTCTCGACGTGACGGAACAGCGCATCGCGCACCGTCTCGCCGTAGCGCACGCGACCCGAAACGATCGTGCGGGTCATCTCACCCATCGGCGTCGCGCGCAACAGAATGCCGACCTCGGTGACCGCACCGGTGCCGTCTTGGCGCACCGGAATCGCCTCAACGTAGAGGATAGGCAGGTGTCGGCGTGCTTCGGCGAGTTCAACTTCGCTCAGCCAGCCGGGGTTGGCTCCGGGCGCGTGAAACTCACTATTGAGTCCGAAGCCCGCGAGCGGGTCGCGCGGCGTCTCGTCGTTTGACTCATTGGGATCAGGATCCGGAGTGCGCACTGCCATGGTTCTTGTATACCCGACCCGCCCGCTATTGCGGAGGGTTTCGGCCAACGGCGAACGAGGCGCGGTTGGCGATTACGCGGTGCGTCAGCCGTCGGCGCGGGCGCGCCAGGCGGCGATCAGGTCGCGTTCGTCGGCGTCGTTGAGCCCGGCGCCGCCGCCGTTGTTGCCGCGCCACCACATGCCGTCACGCAGGGTGTCGGCGAGCGGGCGCAAGCGGAGGCCGTTCGCGTGAGCTGCAGCTACGCTGCGGGCGCTCATCGCGGCCATCGACTCATCCGGAATCCACAGCGGCAGCGACTTCTCCCCTGCCCACGGGTTCACACCATGCGCCTGCAAGAAGTCGGCCGGCATCGGCAGAAGCCACGGCTCATCAACGCCAGCGCCACCCTCGGCGACGCCGACTTCGCGCGACACGGAGAGGTGTTCTGCCAACGTGAGCTGCTCGCCCAGCACGTTGAAGGTTCCGCTCACTTCAGCATTCGCGCAGTGCACGAGCCATGCCGCGAGATCGCGGGCGTCGATGACGGCGCACGTGAGGTCGAGGGCGTCTGGAACCACGATGTGCGTCGCGTCGACGGGGTGCGCAAAGCGCCACGGCCAGTAGGTCGTGCGGCCCGTCGTGTCGCCGGGGCCGCCGATGAGTCCGGGGCGAGCGATCACCGAACCGTCGGCGCCGAAGGCGTCAAGCACGGCGTCTTCGGCGGCAACCTTGGCCTGGCCGTAATCGGCCGTGGATTGCATGGCGTCGGCTGCGAGGGCGGGGAGACGCTCAGCTGTCTCATCGGCCCCGCGCTCGGCGTTGCCGGCGTAGACGCTCACGGTCGAGACGAAGATGTAGCGCTTCGCGTGGTCTTTGAGAGCTTTCGTGGCGCGACGTACATGGCCGGGTTCGCTGGCGACGTCAATCACAGCGTCCCACTGCTCGTTCGCGACCTGCGCGTAAGCGTCATTGGTGTCGCGGTCGGCGCGCACCGAGCGCGCACCGTTCGGCACCCCGGCGGACCTCGTGAGACATGTCACGGCGTGACCGGACTCGAGCGCAATGCGCGCGACGTGAGAGCTCACCCAACCGGTGCCACCGAGCACGAGAATCTTCATGCCGCCAGCCTGACACGAGTCGGCGGAGCGTGCCACCGTGTGACCGGTGGGTGGGGCGGAACCACGGGTGCGGCATGAGGGGGCGCGCGATGTCGGAGGGGGCGGACGTGGGAAGAGCACGATGTCGGAGGGGCGTGGCAGGATGGGGGCCATGTCGAATCTTGATGCCATCGACGCTGATTCTGTGCTGTGGTCGGCGCCCGCTGAAGCGCGCGCTGGGCGGCCCGTCGTCGTGCTGTTGCACGGCTATGGGTCAGACGAGCGCGACCTGTTTGGGCTCGTGCCGCACCTGCCTGACGAGTTCGTTTATGTTGCGGTGCGGGCTCCGCTGACGCCGCCGTGGCCGGCGCCGGGGTACTCCTGGTACCCGATTGAGGGGCTCGATGGCCGCTCCGGTGAGAGCGTCACCGCGGGTGCCGAGAAGCTGTTGGCGTGGCTCGACGAACAAGATATTGGTGACGTCGGCGTGCTCGGATTCTCACAGGGCGGCGCGATCGCCCTGCAGTCCATGCGACTGCGTCCCGAGCGGTTCGCGTTCGCGATCAACCTGTCTGGCTACGCCGCCGCGGGCGAGCTGCCGACCGATGCCGCGCTCGCGAAGCGACGCCCGCCCGTGTTCTGGGGCCGCGGTACGCATGACGAGGTCATCCCCGCTCCCCTCATCGAGCACACGACCGCATGGCTGCCCGGTGTTGTTGAGCTGTCCGGCCGCGTTTACAACGGTCTCGGCCATGCCGTTTCACAAGAGGAGATGCTTGATCTGGGGGTCTTCCTCCGTAAGCGCCTCGATGACATCCGCGACGCTGACACCGCAGCCGAGGTTCCGGAACCATCCGCTGAGTAGGGGCAGACTCCTATCGAAGCGACACGCCCGGGATTCGCAATTCGCGGCCTGTGGGGTTACGCTGGCTTCGCCCTGTTCGCAGAACATTGGAATGAAGTGACCATTATCGACACCCGCGCTTAAGCGCTGATTGTCGACCCACTTCGGTGGCATCGCCTGTTTGACGGCCTTTCAGGTCTCGCATGTGAGCCACACCGCCATCACGTTTGATGGCGATTTGGTGACGACGCAGCGTTTTCCGCGCGTGCGTCACCGGCCTTCAGTGTTTGGTGCGCCCGCGCAGCACAGACACTGCGGCGTCTGCGCGACGTCGCCGAAACGGAGGCCCCATGTTCAATCCTGCTGTCGTCATTGACGACCTCTCTTTCATTTGGCCGGATGGCCAGGTTGCCCTCGACGCGTTGTCGGGGAGTTTCAGTTCGGCCCGCACCGGGCTGGTTGGGCGCAATGGTTCGGGCAAGTCCACGCTGTTGCGACTCATTGCCGAACAGCTGACGCCCACGGTCGGTGGCGTGCGCGCGTCGGGAACCGTCGCGATGCTGCCGCAACGCATCACCGCGCAGGCAGATCTGCCGGTTGCCGACCTGCTCGGTGTTGGCGATGTGCTGCGCGCGGTTCGCGCTGTCGAATTGGGCGACGTCGACCCGGCGCACTTCGACACGATCGGCGATGACTGGGATGTCGAGGCCCGCGCGCACGCCGCACTGGCCGACATCGGGTTGCCGCCGGAGGCGCTCGAACGCACCGTCGGCACGCTGTCGGGTGGTGAGACGATGCTCGCGGCGATCTCGGGATTGCGCCTCAGCGGTGCCGACATCGTGCTGCTCGACGAGCCGACGAACAACCTCGACCGCTTCGCGCGGGCGAAGCTGTGCGGGCTGATTTCGTCGTGGCCAGGAACCCTCGTCGTGACCAGCCACGACACCGAACTGCTCGAGCTCATGGACGAAACGGCCGAGCTCTACAGCAACGAACTCACCGTGTTCGGCGGGCCGTACTCGGAGTTTCGCGCGTGGCTCGACCAGGAGCAGGCCGCAGCCCAACAGGCCGAGCGTGTTGCCCGAGCCACCGTGAAGCGTGAGAAGCGGGTGCGCATCGAGGCCGAGACGAAGCTCGCCGGCCGCGAGCGCACCGCAGCAAAGGCCGAGCGGGAAAAGCGGGTGCCGCTCATCATCGCGCACGGTCGCCGTCAGGATGCGCAGGTTTCGGCCGGCAAGCTCCGCGTCGACGCGCGGGAAAAGGAGAACGCGGCTCGTGCCGCCCACGATGCGGCCGAGCGCCGGCTACGTGACGACGATTCAATCCGCATTGATTTGCCCGACCCCGATGTGTCGGCGGTGCGACGCATTGCGACGCTCGGCGATGGCGAACGCGAGTGGATCATTCAGGGCCCGGAGCGCGTCGCCCTCGTTGGCCGCAACGGCGCCGGCAAGACGACGCTGCTCGAGCGGCTCGTGGGGGTGGAACCACGGGGTGCGGGTGACGGGTTGGCTTCAGAGATCACTGGCAAGCTTCACACGGATCGCGTGCGATTCCTTCGGCAGAGTGCGGATGGACTCGACGAGTTTCTGTCCGCCGAAGCCAACGTGCGTGCGGCGGCGCCCCACATCGAGGATCGCGAACTCCGCAACCGGCTCGCCCGGTTCTTGATTCGGGGTGATGCGATGACCCGGCCGGTGTCGACGCTTTCGGGTGGTGAACGCTTTCGGGTGGCGCTCGCCTCTCTACTGCTGGCCGAGCCCGCGCCGCAGCTGCTGATCCTGGACGAACCCACCAACAACCTCGACATCGACACCGTGAATCAGCTCGTCGACGCCCTGTCGGTGTACCGCGGCGCGGTCCTGGTGGTCAGCCACGACCAGCCCTTCCTCGACCGGCTGGGCATCACCCTGACCCTGCACCTCTCCGAAACCCTCGCCGAGGTTGTCTAGCCGCACCGTGGTTCCGCAATCCGTGGTTCCGCCCCCCGATTCCGCACCCTGGTTCCAGCCCCGGTTCCGGAACCCCACCACTCAACGACCGTTATGCACGATTGAAATCGGTAGGCACGCAAAAAGTGCCCCACCAGCCACTCCAGCCCCACGAGTCACACCCAATCGTGCATAACGGTTGTTGGAGCAGCCGCTGGTGACCGTTATGCAGGATCCAGAACGATCTGCAGGAAAAACAAGCCCCATTCGCGGTTTTCGCCGACGAAATCCTGCAGAACGGTCGCGGGGTCGGTTGATCAGGCGGCTCCGGAACCGCGGGGGCGGGGCGAATGTCGGTGGCAGGGATAAGAATGGTGGGGTGAGTGATGTTCTGGATCGGTTCGGCGCGGCGACGCGCGAATGGTTTCAGGGCGCGTTCACGAAGCCGACCACGGCGCAGACCGGCGCGTGGGAGGCAATCTCCCACGGCAAAAACGCCCTCGTTGTTGCGCCGACTGGTTCGGGTAAGACGCTTTCGGCGTTCCTATGGTCAATCGACCGGGTGTTTCACGAGCCCCGCCCCGACGGGCCACAGCGCACGAGTGTGCTCTATATCTCGCCGCTCAAGGCTCTCGGCGTCGATGTTGAGCGCAACCTCCGTTCGCCCCTGATCGGCATATCGCACGCGGCACGCAGGCTCGGCACCGAACCTCCCGTTGTGACGGTGGGTGTGCGTTCCGGAGACACCCCCTCGAACGAGCGCACCAAGATGGTGCGGAATCCGCCCGACATCCTCATCACGACGCCAGAGTCGCTGTATTTGATGCTCACGAGTCGCGCGGCCGACACCCTCAAGGGCGTGCACACCGTCATCATCGACGAAGTGCACGCGGTCGCAGCAACCAAACGCGGGGCCCACCTCGCGGTGAGCCTCGAGCGCCTCGACAACCTGCTCGAAAAGCCCGCGCAGCGCATCGGGCTCTCGGCAACCGTGCGCCCGATCGACGAGGTCGCGCGCTTTCTCGGCGGCTCAGCTCCCGTCGAGATCGTCGCACCCAAAGCCTCAAAAACGTTCGATCTCAACGTCGTGGTGCCGATCGATGACATGACGAATCCGCCGGTGCCCGAAAACGACGGTGCCGACTGGTTTGACGCCGACGGACCCGTGCTCACCGAAGTCACCGGGTCGGTCTGGCCGCACGTCGAAGAGGCCATCGTCGACAGAATCGTCGCCAACACGTCGACCATCGTGTTCGCGAACTCGCGCCGCCTCGCCGAGCGCCTCACCGGTCGACTCAACGAGATTTACGCCGAACGATTCGGCCTCGCCGTCGACGGCACACCCCTCAATCTCGGCGACGATTCTCACACCGGAGGTCGCGCAACCAACGGAACCATGGGTCGCGGAACCAGCACCGGTGCGGGTGCGAAGATGAAGATTCCCGACATGGTGGCACAAGCCGGCATCAGTGCGGGTGTCGCACCGGTGCTTGCGAAAGCACACCATGGTTCCGTCTCGAAAGAACAGCGCTCACTCGTCGAAGAAGAGCTCAAGAGCGGCGTGCTGCGCTGTGTCGTGGCGACGTCGAGCCTCGAGCTCGGCATCGACATGGGTGCCGTCGACCTCGTGATTCAGGTGGAGGCACCACCGTCAGCCGCGAGCGGACTCCAGCGCGTCGGCCGCGCCGGCCACCAGGTCGGCGAGATCAGCCGGGCCGCCCTCTTCCCCAAGCACAGAGCCGACGTCCTGCACACCGCGATCGTCACCGAACGCATGCTGAAGGGGCAGATTGAGGCGATCGCGATTCCGCAGAATCCGCTCGACATTCTCGCCCAGCAGACGGTCGCGGCCTCCGCGCTCGACGCGCTGCACGTCGAAGACTGGTTTGAGACGGTCAAGCGGTCGGCGCCATTCCGCAACCTGCCGCGCTCGGCGTTCGAAGCGACGCTCGATCTGCTCGCCGGCAAGTATCCGAGCGAAGAGTTCGCCGAATTGAGACCTCGTGTGGTGTGGGATCGCGACCTCGGAACCATTACCGGGCGCCCGGGCGCACAGCGGTTGGCGGTGACGAGCGGTGGCACAATTCCTGACCGCGGGTTGTTCGGTGTCTTCGTCGCAGGCGAATCCCGTGGCGCGCGCGTTGGCGAACTCGACGAGGAGATGGTCTACGAATCGCGCGTGAACGACGTGTTTACGCTCGGTACGACGTCGTGGCGCATCGTCGAAATCACGCACGATCGCGTCAACGTCGTGCCCGCGTTCGGCCAGCCGGGTCGCCTGCCGTTTTGGCACGGCGATGGCTTGGGCCGACCTGCCGAACTGGGCGAAGCGCTCGGCGCGATGAGTCGCGCCCTGATCTCTGCCCCGCGCGAAAAGGCCGAAGCGCGGTTGGCCGACGCCGGACTCGACGACAAGGCCCGCGATAACCTCCTCGCCTACCTCACCGAGCAGCGCGAAGCGACCGGAACCCTCCCCACCGACAAAACGCTCACCGTCGAGCGCGGCAAAGATGATGTCGGCGACTGGCGCCTCATCCTCCACTCGCCGTACGGGCGCTCGGTGCACGCGCCGTGGGCGCTCGCGATCGGCTCACGCATTCGCGAACGACTCGGCGTCGACGGCGCCGCGGTCGCGAGTGATGACGGCATCATCGTGCGTATTCCCGATGCGATCAGCGAGCCACCGGGCGCCGACCTGTTCGTCTTCGACGCCGACGAACTCGAGCAGCTCGTCACCGAAGAAGTCGGCGGTTCCGCCCTCTTTGCCGCACGATTCCGCGAATGTGCCGCCCGCGCCCTGCTCATGCCACGCGTCAACCCGCACAAGCGTACGCCGCTGTGGCAACAGCGCCAGCGCTCGGCACAATTGCTCGAGGTCGCGCGCAATCACCCGACCTTCCCGATCATCCTCGAGACCCTCCGTGAAGTGCTCCAGGACGTCTACGACCTGCCCGCGCTCCTCCGCATCACGCGGCAGATCGCCGAACGCCAGATTCGCCTGATCGAAGTCGAACCCGCGCAGGCATCGCCGTACGCGAAAGACCTGCTGTTCGGATACGTCGGCGAGTTCATGTACGAGGGCGATTCGCCCCTCGCCGAACGCCGCGCCGCGGCCCTCAGCGTCGACCCGACCCTCCTTGGCGAACTGCTCGGCAAGGTCGAGATGCGTCAGCTTCTCGACCCCGACGTTATCGCCCAGTTCGAAGCCGAACAGCAGCGCCTCACCCCCGACCGTCGCGCCCGCGGCGTCGAGGGCGTCGCCGATCTGCTGCGTGTGCTTGGGCCGCTGACCGCGACCGAGCTCGCCCCGCGATTGCAAGGGTCAGAGGAGAACGACGGAACCACGGGTGCGGCTGAGCGCGAAGCCTCCGACACCCCGCACGACCCCGGTCACGCGACGCTCGCCGAGGCCCAGGCGTTCGCGAACGCGCTCGTCGACACCCGTCGCGCGATCGTTGTGACGGTCGCGGGCGAGCAGCGGTTCGCGGCGATTGAAGATGCCGGGCGTCTGCGCGATGCGCTGGGTGTTGCCCTGCCGGTCGGGGTTCCGGTCGCTTTTCTCGAACCGCTCGCCGACCCGCTCGCCGACCTTGTCACGCGCTTCGCGCGCACCCACGGGCCGTTTGCGGCAGAGCGCATCAGCACGTGGCTCGGACTCGGCGTCGCGATCGTGCGACACACGCTGCAGCGACTCGAGTCTGCCGGACGCGTGCAGAGCGGATTCTTCCTGCCCGAAGGCCGCGGCGACGAGGCCGAATGGTGCGACACCGAAGTACTCCGCCGCCTGCGACTACGATCGCTCGCCGCCCTGCGTGGCGCCGTCGAACCCGTCGCGCCCGAAGCCTACGCACGGTTCTTGCCCGATTGGCAGCACCTCACGCGTCCGCTCGAGGGCATCGACGGCGTGGTTGCCGCGATCGATCAGCTCGCGGGAGTACCGATTCCGGCGAGCGCGTGGGAGTCGTTGATTCTGCCGTCGCGCGTGCACAACTACACGCCCGCGATGCTCGATGAACTCACCGCAACCGGCGAAGTGCTGTGGGCCGGTGTTGGCGCCCTGCCAGGCCGCGATGGGTGGGTGAGCCTGCACCTCGCTGACTCCGCCCCGCTGACACTCACACCGCCCGAGGGTGAGGTCGCCGAGGGAAGCCTCGGCCAGCGACTCGTCAACATTCTGGGTGCGGGAGGCGCGTACTTCGCATCACAACTCCAGCATCTCGCCGATGCCGAAAACGAACAGTCCGTCATTGACGCGCTGTGGGAGCTCGTGTGGGCAGGCCGCGTCACCAACGACACCTTCGCACCGCTACGCACCCTCGCTGGCGGCGGCAGCCAAGCGCACCGCGTCACCCGCAAAACCCCACGCGCCCGGCTGTACCGTGGTTCCGCCACCCGCACCAGCCTGCCGACTCCGCCGCGGCCACCCGCGCTCGGCGGACGCTGGTCGCTGCTCCCCGAAGCCGGCGAAGAGTCAGCGCAACGCGTCGCGGCGACGGCCTCTCTCCTACTCGATCGGTACGGCGTTGTGACGCGGGGGCCGGTGCAGAGCGAGCAGATTCCCGGCGGTTTCGCGCAGGTGTACCGCACGCTCGCGACGTTCGAGACGGCCGGGCACTGCCGCCGTGGCTACTTCATCGAGAAGCTCGGTGCCGCGCAGTTCGCGAGCAGTACAACGATCGACCGGTTGCGACAGTTCTCACAACTCAGCGACCCACCACCGCTGGCCGCCATCACGCTCGCCGCGACCGACCCCGCGAACGCGTACGGCGCAGCGCTCAGCTGGCCGGCACTCGACGGCGTCAAGCACCGCCCGGGTCGCAAGGCGGGTGGGCTCGTCACCCTCGTCGATGGCGAACTCGTGCTGTACCTGGAGCGCGGCGGCCGCACCGCCCTCGCCTTCACGATGGACGAAGACGTGCTCCGCGCCGCAACCACCAACCTCGTGCAGACATCGCGCGCCCGAAAGCTCGAGACCCTGACGATCGAACAGGTCAACGGCGAATTCGTCTACACCTCGCCCGTCGGCCGCGCCCTGCGCGACGCCGGATTCGTCGAGTCGACGAAGGGTCTCACCTTCCGCAAGGCGGGCCCCGGTGCCTGAGGGCGATACCGTCTACCGCACCGCGCACCACCTCGCGCAGGTGTTGCTCGGCGCGACGATCACCGAGTTCGACCTGCGCGTGCCCGGCGCCGCAACGGTTGATCTCACCGGCCTCTCCGTGACCGACGTGGTTCCGCGCGGCAAGCACATCCTGCATCACATCGGTGACTACACGCTGCACAGCCATTTGCGTATGGAGGGCACGTGGCATGTTTACAAGCGCGGAACCACGTGGCGGCGACCCGCTTTTCAGGCACGTGCCGTCGTTGGATCCGATGCCGTGCAGACGGTTGGTTTCGACCTGTCGGGCGTGAGCGTTGTGCCCCGCGAACGCGAGTACGAACTCGTTGGACACCTAGGCTCTGACCCGCTCGCCGCCGATTGGAACCCAGCGGCCGCAGCCGAGGCGGTTGCCACCGATGAGCGGCCCGTGCACGTCGCCCTCCTCGATCAGCGCAACATCGCGGGCTTCGGCAACGAATACGTCAACGAAATGCTGTTCGTGGCGGGCATCGATCCGCATCGCACGGTGTCATTTGATGAAGCGTTCAAGCTCGTCACGACCGGCGAACGCATGATGCGCTCGAACCTCTCCCGCCGCGGACGTGTCTTCACCGGTGACGCGAGACCGGGCCGCGCAACGTGGGTATTCGGCCGCGAGCGCGAAAACTGCCGCCGTTGTTCCACGCCACTGCGCACCGACCAACTCGGTGCCGACGCCACGAAGCTCCGCAATGTGTTCTGGTGCCCCCGCTGCCAGAAATAGCCTGATCGCCACCCTTCGCTGGGAGAACGCCGAGTTCATTTATTCGACGGAATGAAAAATGCACGGGCACCGTTATCTCAGGTACACCCCTCTCGGATGGAGGAAAACGTGGGAAAGAACTACATCGATATCGAAGACGACAAGGGTCAGACACTTCGGTACCGCAAGCACGTCAACGGGCGCGGACTCATCGCGCACGGCGCGAAGGTTGACGCCGACGCCATCGTTGAGGCGGGCGCCTATATTGAGCCGCACGCACACGTCGCCGCTGGCGCACACATCGCGCGCGGAGCCTGGATTGAACGCGACGCGCAGGTAGGCCCGGGTGCCATCATTGACGCGCACGCGCACATCGGCCACGGCGCCGTCATCGGCCAGGGCGCACGCATTGGCGTTCGCACCACGGTCGGCGAAGGTGCAAGTATCGCCCGCGGTGCCCGCATCGGTGACGATGAGATCGTCCACCCCGGCATGCGCATCTCGACTGATCGTAAGGGCCTTTGGCTCGCGGCCTAGCCGCCACATACTCATCCCCGAGCGCCCCGCGTGCTCGGGGATTTTGTGTTTCTTGGGTGCGGATTCACCCAGCATCGTCGCGCGACGAAACCCGGGCGGGATACGCTGGGGGAATGAATTCTGCGCGACGTGGGCCGGTGGGAAAGTCCGGAAAGCGGCCGTCGTCGCACGCGAAAGGTCCGGCCGGCAAGGGTCGCGCGGCGAAGGGCTCTGCTCCGAAGGGTAAGAACGCCGCGAAGAACGGAACCACGGGCTCCGGAACCAAGAAAGCAGCTGGCAAGAGCGGCACCGGTAAGAACGCACGCAACTCGCAGGTCGTGTTTGATCTGCCGCCGGCACCGCGCACCGAGCCGTTCCGCCTCGGGTTTGTCGCCGGTGCGACGCCGGGTAAGTGGGTCTCCATTTGGCGCGAGCGGTACCCCGAGATCGAGCTCGAACTCATCCCGCTCGATGCCGCCAATACTCGCACCGCGCTGCTCGCCGGTGACATTGACATCGCGATTTCCCGCGAACCGTTCTCCCACGACGATCTGCACGTCATCGCGCTCTACGACGAGGTTGTCGGTGCCGTTGTCAGCATCGACAGTGCGCTGGAGTCGGTCGCTGAAATCACGCTCGATGACTTGGCTGGCGAAGTCATTATCGTGCCGCGAGATGACGCCGCGCACTTCGGCCCGATCGAAGGCACCGTGGAGCCGCGCTTTGACGCCCCCGCGACAACCGAAGACGCGATCGAAACCGTCGCTTCTGGCGTGGGCGTCGTGATCGTGCCGATGTCGATCGCGCGGGCGCACAAACGTAAGGATGTGACGTTCCGCCCGATCGTCGGTGCCGAACCAACTCATGTCGGCCTCGCGTGGGATCGCGCGAATGATTCCGCCGAGGTTCAGGCCTTCATCGGCATTGTGCGTGGCCGCACCGCGCAGTCGTCACGCGACTAAACACGCCAGCCAACCGCGCGGTCAAAAAACCGACGTCCCCGCAACGCCGGACCCGCGCAGTCGTCACGCGACTAATCGGGTCTAGAGAACTCCGCGGGCCAACTCGATCCGCTCGCGGAGGTAGCCATCCAGCGGCGCGTAACCACCGGCCGCCGACCAGCGGATTCGCAACTCGCCATCCTGGATTGCCAGCGGCCCCGAGGTTCCGCCCGCCGCCAAAGCCGCGAAGTCGATCGGCGTCCAGTTGTAGTGCACGGCACGCCCCTCGGGCACGCCACCGCGGTACGCGGCGAAGCGTAGTTCGTCGCGTTCGCGCGCCGAAATGGCGGTGTATCCCTTGCGTGATGGTTCCAGCGACCGCGCCACATCGCCCGTCGCGAGCACACCGTCGGCCGTCACCAGCAGGGCGCCGAGGTGCCAGGCTTCGCCGATCGCGACGATGCGCGGCGCCCGCGGAATGCCCAGCACACGCTTCGCCGCGCGGTATTCACCCAGCAGTTCGGTCGGCAATCCGTCGAGCTGAGAGCGGATGTCACCGAAGTACGAGACGGGGTCGACGGAACCAGGTGCTGCAGTCACAGATTCAGGCTACGCCGTCACACGCCGGGCGGCGATTCGTTGGAACGGGGCCGGAGAGGGAAGAATTGACCGGAAAAGGAGCACGATGATTGATTCGACCGACACCGCCCGCCTGCTGATCACCTGTGACGACCAGCCAGGTATCGTCGCTGCCGTCGCGGGGCTGATGGCGCGGGTAGGCGCGAACATCATTTCGCTTGACCAGCACTCGACCGACGCTGAGGGCGGCAAGTTCTTCCAGCGCACGGTGTTTCACATCGAGGGGTTCGCGGATCGCCGCGCCGAGATCGAGCATCTCGTCGAAGAGCTCGCCGCCGACTTCGGTATGGAATGGTCGCTTCACGACGCCAGCCAGCGCAAGCGCGTCGCCATCTTCGTGTCGCAGTACGACCACTGCCTTCTCGATCTGCTTTGGCGCGTGCAGCGCGGCGATCTCGACATCGACATCACGTGTGTCGTATCCAACCACACCGCGCTCGAGCAGTCTGTGGCGAACTTTGGTGTGCCGTTCGTGCACATCCCGTCGAGCGACAAGGCCGCGATGGAGGCACAACAGCTCGAACTGCTGGCCGGCAAGGTCGACTTGGTCGTACTCGCCCGCTACATGCAGATTCTGACCGACGATTTCATTCGCGACATCGGTGCTCCGGTGATCAACATTCATCACTCGTTCTTGCCCGCTTTCATCGGCGCGAACCCGTACGCTCGCGCCAAGGAGCGCGGCGTGAAGCTCATCGGTGCGACCGCCCACTACGCGACCGCGGATCTCGATGAGGGTCCGATCATCGAGCAGGACGTCACCCGCGTCACTCACGCGGAATCGGCTGTCGAGTTGCAGCGTCGTGGCCAGGATGTTGAGCGCCTCGTGCTCGCCCGCGCCGTGCGCTGGCACGCCGAGGATCGCGTCATCGTGCACGGCCGCTCGACCGTCATTCTGTAGTTCGGGGCGTTAAATCCCAACGGCGAGGGCTGCGGTGTAGCCCTTCGTGACATCGCCGGAGACGGTCGCGATTTGGAAGATGCCGCCGTCGTCTCCAAACACGTTGTCGCTCGTGAGTGTGACGCCGCCGAGGTTGCGGGCGCTCGACTCGTATCCAGTGGTGGCGTAGACAGCGTCGCAGGCTTCCTTCGGCAACGCGAGCTGGCTCGTCTTAAGGATCGGCCCGGCCGCGACGGCGGTCGCGACGTCGGCGTACACCTCGATGGGAATGTGCGGCCAGCGCCCCGGATAGCAGGCCGGAAAGATCGAGGTGAACGTCACGGTTCCTGCGGGGTCGGTCTGCTGCACGCCGCGCAGGTAGTTCTCGTTCTCGACGCCGCGGGAGTACAGCGAGTAGTTGCCCGCCGCGTCGCAGTGCCAGGCATAGACGCCGACTCCAACGATCGCGTTGCCGCTCGCGGCGTCACGAACCGTGAGGGAGAACTGCAGCGGAACCCCGGCGGCGGTGGTTGTGGAGCTTCCGAAGCTGGAGCAAATGTCGCTGCGCACGATGCCGGAGTCATCCAGGATGTTGACGCCGTTCGAGTTGTCTGCCGGGTACGGTCCGCCAGTTTCGTCAGGTATCTCCGTTATAGGCACGGCAGATGTGGAAGCGGAGGGTGACGGAGAAGGCGACGCCGACGGCGAGGCCGAGGAGGTGCTCGTGCGTGGTGTCGCCGACAGCGTCGCCTTGGGTTCGGTTCCTGACGCCACCGGCGCACATGCCGCAAGCAACGTTGTCAGCGCGACGCCGCCGAACAGCCCCAGTGCGGCACGGCGGTTCACGAGGGTCTGTACGTCATAGACGAGGCCGCGGTGGTCTTCGTCCATCTGGGTGCCGTCCGCGTTCAGCCAGCGGGTGTTGTCAGGTTCAGTCATGTCGCCATTTCTTATTCGGGAGGGCTCCATCACACACCCGAATCCTATGCAGGCACTTTGGCCCGGCTTGGGTTGCGATAAGTGTCGGGATCTTCGGCGGGCTGGGGTCGGTGACTGGGGTGCGACGACGGATAGTTGCAGGACCGGGTCATGATGGCTGGGCTGCGGCAGCGGAGCGGCGGATAGCTGCGGGAGTATCTCCGGGCCGTCCCTGCGGGTCGGCCTGCCAGACCCACCAATATTCTCTCCGCCATCCACCGCTCCTTCTTGGGTAGGGCGCCCTCCCGGGATGGCTCGGTTCTGAGATTTGCAAAGATGATTGGACACGTTGGCGTCCCGAAACGGCTGGGCGCGTTGGGCTCCGGAGACGGCTGGGCGCGTTGGGCTCCGGAGACGGCTGGGCGCGTTGGGTCCTGAGGCGGTTGGGCGTGTCGACCTTCAGGTTGGGCTGGGCGTGTGTCGGCTTCCGGAGAGGGCTGGGTGTGTCGACTTCCAGAGAGTGCGGGGGCACTTTCCTTTCCGGGATCGCGGGGTGGGCAGAGCTCTGCCTGTGGGTCAGGCCGCCGCG
>NZ_JBNTKF010000018.1:0-41328 GCF_050408675.1 Microbacterium daqui
TAGGGTGGAGCACGTCGAGGTCTTTCGGGATGGTGAGCGTGAAGAACTTCCATCCTCCGGGAGACCTCGACCCCTACCCAGCCAGCGACGCGCTCAACCCACTACACCCTCGTTCGTGAAGAGCCTCTTTGACCGCCGCGACATCAGCGACCGCATCGAGTCCGCCAACCCGTGGCTCCTGTCGGCTCCGGCCGCCGAACTCGGCCCCGACGGGGACTCGATCCCGGAGAACGTTGACCAGTTCGTGGTTCCGGAGTGCACCATTTGCGGCGGTATCTTGCGCCCCGATGTGGTCTTCTTCGGCGAGTTCATTCCGCGTGAACGTTTCAGCTCTGCCGAGGGCATGGTCGCCGCCGCCGACGCGATCGTCGTCGCTGGCACGTCACTCACGGTCAACACCCCGATTCGACTACTCGACCGCGCACGCCGTCGAAACCTGCCGATCGTCATCATCAACCGCGGCCCCACGAAGTGGGACACCCAGGCCGCGGTGAAGATTGACGACGGAACCAGTGCCACGTTGCGGGCGCTGGCTGACGCTATGGAGATTGCATGATTGTCACGCTGATTCGCCACGGACAGACCGATTGGAATCTGGCCGGACGCATTCAGGGCTCGACGGACATTCCGTTGAACGACACCGGGCGTGAGCAGGCTCGCGAAGCCGCTCGGGCGCTCGACGGATCAGCGGCGACCGTGATGTATTCGAGCGACTTAAGCCGTGCGAACGAGACGGCGCGCATCATCGCAGACGCACACGGCTGGAATCACCCGCACGTTATCCCGCCGCTCCGCGAGCGATTCTACGGCGAGGCCGAGGGCATTCTGACGTCGGAGTTTCTGGACCGGTTCGGGCCGTGGCCAACGGCCGAGGTTCCGGGCGCTGAGTCCAAGGCCGATATTCGCGTACGGATCGTTACCGCGCTGCGTGAAGTGGTGGCGCACGCTCGTGCGAATGGCATTTCGGCTGATACGCGTCTCGTGGCGGTGAGCCACGGTGCGATGATCGCCGAGCTGCTGCGCGCGCTCACCGATGGCAAGCACCCGGCGCCGGGCGTCGGTATTGCTAATGGTGCCGCGCACGACTTCCACGTCACCGATGACGACATTCGTTGGCTGGCACCCGTAGGCGCCGAATAGCGTGCCTCCGCTA
This sequence comes from Microbacterium daqui, assembly GCF_050408675.1. Classification (NCBI taxonomy): domain Bacteria; kingdom Bacillati; phylum Actinomycetota; class Actinomycetes; order Micrococcales; family Microbacteriaceae; genus Microbacterium; species Microbacterium daqui. Next base: position 1,154 of record NZ_JBNTKF010000018.1, read on the forward strand.
GCGTTCAGCGCGTTCGAGCACGCGGCGTGCGTGGCGCAACATGACTTCGTCGATCATCGCGCCTTCGAACTGAAACGCACCCCGCGCGCCATCGGCGGCGGCGAGGAGCGCCGTCGCGTGCCCGATCTGGTCATCGCTCGGCCGGTACGCGGCGTGAATGACCTCAACCTGGCCTGGGTGAATGCACGCCGTCGCGGTAAACCCGCTCGCCACCGCGTCTTCGCACTCGGCCGCGAGCCCCTCGTGGTCGGCGATAGCCATGTACACGGCGTCAATCGCGGCCTTGCCGTGGGCTCCGGCTGCGAGCAGAACTGTTGATCGCGACGTGCGCACCACATCGCGGTACGTTCCGTCACCACGGCGACTGCTGGTTCCGCCCAGCGAAGCGATGAGGTCTTCGGCACCCCACATCAGCCCGATCACCTGAGGGTGTGCGGCGATCGCGGCGGAGTTCACAACACCGGCCGCAGTCTCGCAGAGTGCGACGACGCTGAGGTGCGACGGAACCATGGCAACGTCGTCGACGGACTCCGCTTTAGCGAGCATGACGGTCGTGATCGACGTCGACGCCAGCGCCGCAAGATCAAGGGCGAAGTCAGGAGTGCTTGCGGGGTTCACGCGCACCATGACGCGCGTCGCGTCGAGATCTGCCGCCTGCAGTGCCGCGCGGGCGCTCGCCTTCGCATCGGGTGTGACCGCGTCTTCCAGGTCGATGATGACGGTGTCGGCCGCGGCGACGGCCTTGGCGTACCGTTCGGGGCGATCAGCCGGGCAGAACAGCAGTGCGGGGCCGAGCGTGAACGTCATGCTTTCACCTGCATGAGCGCCACCCGTGTTGCCAGCGCCACAATGGTTCCGTCTTGGTTGCGGCCCGTGTGCTTCAGCGTCACGATGCCCTCCCCGGGCCTCGACTTCGACAGACGCTTATCGACGACGACGGTTTCGCATGTGAGGGTGTCGCCGGCGAACAGCGGATGCGGAAACGAAATGTCGCTCAGCCCGAGCTGCGCCACGAGCGTGCCCTGCGTGAGCTGCGTGACCGAGAGGCCGACGAGTGTGGAGAGCGTCCACATCGAGTTCATCAGGCGCCGACCGAACGGCTGCGTGATGGCGTAGGCCTCGTCGAGGTGAAGGGCCTGCGCGTTCATCGTGAGCGTCGTGAACAGCACGTTGTCGGCCTCGGTGGCGGTGCGACCCGGGGTGTGCCGATAGACCGCATCGGTCTCAAACTCATCGAAATAGAGTCCGCGCTGCACAATTTCGCGTGGGGTGTCGGTCATGCGATCACGCTACCCCGAGCGCACGCGCGATGACGAGCAACTGCACCTCGGTCGTGCCCTCACCGATTTCGAGAATCTTCGAGTCGCGGTAGTGACGCGCGACGGGATACTCGTTCATGAAGCCGTTGCCGCCGAAGATCTGGGTGGCGTCGCGGGCGTTGTCCATCGCGGCTTCACTCGAGACGAGCTTGGCGTGCGCGGCCTCGACGGCAAACTCTTCGCCGGCGTCACGCAACCGCGCGGCGTGATGCCACGCGAGGCGCGACATATGTACGCGCGACTCCATGCGCGCGAGTGTGAACTGTGCGTTCTGGCGCGTCGACAGTGGCGTACCAAACACGTTGCGCTTCTTCGCGTAGTCGACTGCGGCCTCGAGGCACGCTTCGGCAGCACCGGTAGCGAGGGCGGCGATGGCAATGCGCCCCTCATCGAGAATCTTGAGGAAGTTCGAGAAGCCTCGACCACGCTCACCGATCAGGTTCTCGGCGGGCACGCGGGCGTCTGTGAACGTCAGTGGGTGCGTGTCAGAGGCGTGCCAACCGACCTTGTCGTACGCCGGTTCAACCGTGAAGCCGGGTGTACCGTTTGGCACCAGGATCGTGGAGATCTCTTTCTTGCCGTCCCGCTCGCCGGTCACCGCGGTAACGGTCACAAAACGGGTGATGTCGGTTCCGGAGTTCGTAATGAACTGCTTGGAACCATTGATCACCCATTCGTCGCCGTCAAGCCGTGCGGTGGTGCGGGTGGCTCCGGCGTCAGACCCAGCCTCTGGTTCCGTCAACCCGAAACCGGCGAGAGCGGTACCCGAAAGGAGGTCGGGAAGGTAGCGCCGCTTCTGCTCTTCGGTGCCGAAAAGGAAGATGGGCATGGCACCGAGGCTGACGCCCGCTTCGAGGGTGATCGCGATCGACTGGTCGACGCGGCCGAGCGCTTCGATCGCGAGACCGAGGGCCATGTAGTCGCCGCCCTGACCGCCGTACTCTTCGGGGAAGGGAAGGCCGAACAGACCCATCTCCCCCATTTGCGCGACAACGTCGAGGTTGAGGGTGTGGGTGCGGTCAGCTTCGTAGGCCTGCGGTGCGACGACCTGCTCGGCAAAGTCGCGGACGAGACCGGCAAACTCGCGCTCGTCTGGGGTGAGATCACGCATCAGTTGTCTCCTGATTCAGTCATGGTGATGTGCGCGAGGGGTTGGTCGCGGCGAACGTGTTCGCCAACAGTGACGTCGATCGTGACGGTGCCTGCGGCGGTGGCGACGACGGGGTGTTCCATCTTCATCGCCTCGATCGTGATGAGGCGGTCGCCCACAGCAACGGTGTCGCCCGTGGCGACGTGTACGGCGACGACATTGCCGGGCATGGGCGCGCGCGCCTGCGGGTCAGACGGGTGCTCGGCTTCTTCGAGCGTTGCGAGATGGCGTTCCAAGACGTCGCGTCGTGTGAGGGGCTCAAGGCGGCGGGTATGGCCTGCGGCATGGATCCACAGCGCGCCATCAGCGTCGACCGCGGCGCTCGCGGCAGGTGCTGGTGCCTCTCCCGTGCTCGTGAGGAGTTCGCCGTCGTCGAGGAAGTGCTGCACAGTGGCAATTGCCTGGCCACCCGCACGCCAACCGTCACGCTGGTGCCAGACGCCAGCGCCAGGTGTGGTTTGCGTTTGTGCGGCCGCTGCGGCGACGAGAGCGGGTGCGGTTGGCGTGCGCTCAGGAGTACCCAGGCGGTCGAGGAGCTCGGTATCGAACATGGCCTCGCGAACTTCGTCGCGTCGCAACAGCCCGGTGAGAAACTCAATGTTCGTTTCAACACCGAGCACGACGGTTTCTTCGAGGGCGGTGGTGAGCGTGGCGAGTGCTTCGTCGCGAGTGCGGCCGTAGGCGATGACCTTCGCGATCATCGGGTCGTAGTCGCTCGAAATCTCGGAGCCTGTCTCAATGGCGCTGTCGTTGCGTACCCGAGCCGACGGCGTGAAGCGCAGAATGGTTCCGGTTGCCGGCAAGAATCCGCGCTCGGGCGACTCGGCGTACACGCGCGCTTCCATCGCATGGCCGGCGAGCGTGATGTCTTGCTGTGCAAACCCGAGCGGCTCCCCCGCGGCGATATTCAGTTGTTCACGCACCAGGTCGATGCCCGTCACGAGCTCGGTCACGGGGTGTTCGACCTGCAGTCGGGTGTTCATCTCGATGAAGAAGAACTCAGACACATCATCGCCGGACGCGAGAAACTCGACCGTTCCGGCGCCGCGGTAGTTGACGCTTTGCGCAGCGGCGACGGCGGCCTGGCCGAGGCGTTCCCGGGTCTCCGCGGTGATGACGGCAGACGGTGCCTCTTCGATGACCTTTTGGTGACGGCGCTGGAGGGTGCACTCGCGCTCGCCGAGGTGCACGACGTTGCCGTGACTGTCGCCCAGCACCTGCACCTCGATGTGGCGCGGACGCACGACAAGGCGTTCGATGAGCATCGAATCGTCGCCGAACGACGCGCTCGCGATGCGTCGGGCGGTGGCGAGCGCTTCGCTCACGTCGGCGGCAGATTCAACGACCTGCATGCCCTTACCGCCGCCGCCGGCGGACGGCTTGATGAGCAGCGGAAACCCGACGTGGGCGCACTTCGCGATGATGGCGTCGTCCGTCATTCCGACGGCGCTGAAACCCGGAACCACGGGCACGTCGTGCGCGGCAACGTGCGTTTTCGCGGTGATCTTGTCGGCCATCACGGTGAGGGCCTCGACACTGGGCCCGATGAAGACGATGCCGGCGCGTTCGCATGCTTCGGCGAAGGCGACGTTCTCGGAGAGAAACCCGTAGCCGGGGTGGATGGCTTCGGCGCCCGTCTGCTGTGCGGCCGCGATTACCGCGTCGATCTTGAGGTAGCTGTCGCGCGCTGCGGCCGGGCCGATGCGTACGGCGACATCAGCTTCGCGGACGAACGGGGCGTCGGCGTCAGCGTCGCTGTAGACGGCGACCGACCGGATGCCTTCTTGACGCAGCGTGCGGAGCACACGGCGGGCGATCTCGCCGCGGTTGGCGACCAAAACGGTACGGAACATGGCGCTCACATCCGAAACAGGCCGAAGCGGGGCTCGGCGAGGGGTACACGGGAAACAATGTCGAGGGCGAGACCCAACACGCGACGTGTGTCGGTGGGCTCGATGATGCCGTCATCCCACAGCCGGGCCGTCGCATAGTACGGATTACCCTGCTCTTCGTACTGCGCAAGAATCGGTGCTTGAAACTCTGCTTCATCTGCTGCCGACCACGGGGTTCCGGCAGCCTCCAGCTGATCCCCCTTCACGGTCGACAGCACGCGTGCCGCCTGAGCACCGCCCATGACGGAGATGCGGGAGCTGGGCCACGTGAACAAGAACCGCGGGTCGTAACCGCGGCCGTTCATGGCATAGTTGCCGGCGCCGAAGGATCCGCCCACGATGATCGTGATTTTCGGTACGCGCGTCGTGGCGACAGCGGTGACCATTTTGGCGCCGTCTTTCGCGATACCGCCAGATTCGGCGTCGCGCCCGACCATGAAACCGGAGATGTTCTGCAGAAAAACCAGCGGAATCCCGCGCTGGTCACACAGCTCAACGAAGTGCGCGGCCTTTAGCGCGGACTCCCGGAACAGCACACCCTGGTTCGCGACGACGCCCACCTGGTGCCCGTGGATGTGGGCAAAGCCGGTGACGACGGTGTCGCCGTACTCACGCTTGAATTCGCGGAACTCGGAACCATCAACAAGGCGCGCAATCACCTCGCGGGGGTCGTAGGGCTGGTTGACGTCGACGGGCACGACGCCGTAGAGCTCGTCTTCGGCGACGGTGGGCTCGCGCACTTCAGCGACCGGCCACACCGGTGCAGCCGTCGGTGGCAAGGTGCTGACGATGTCGCGCACGATCTCGAGCGCGTGCTCGTCGTTCTCGGCGAGGTGGTCGACGACACCGCTCTGCTTGGCGTGTACGTCACCGCCACCCAATTCTTCGGCTGAAATGTCTTCGCCGATCGCCGCTTTCACGAGCGGTGGCCCGCCGAGGAAGATCGTGCCCTGGCGGCGAACGATCACGGTCTCATCACTCATCGCAGGCACGTATGCACCGCCCGCAGTGCTCGACCCCATGACGGCGGCGATCTGCGGGATGCCCGCAGCAGAAAGGTTGGCCTGATTGAAGAAGATGCGTCCGAAGTGCTCACGGTCGGGGAACACCTGGTCTTGGCGCGGCAAGTAGGCGCCGCCCGAGTCGACGAGGTAAATGCAGGGCAGACGGTTTTCGCGGGCAATCTCCTGCGCCCGCAAGTGCTTTTTGACCGTCATCGGGTAGTACGTGCCGCCCTTAACGGTCGCATCGTTTGCCACGATCATGACGAGCCGGTCATGCACCAATCCGATGCCGGCGACAACGCCAGCGCAGGGTGCGTCGCCGTCATACAGGCCAAAGGCTGCGAGGGCACCAATCTCGAGAAAGGGACTGCCCTCATCGAGGAGACGAGTGATGCGATCGCGCGCAAGCATTTTGCCGCGCTTGACGTGACGCTGACGCGAGGCCTCGGGTCCGCCGAGCGCTACCGTAGCGATGCGTTCGCGAAGTTCGTCTCGTAGTGCGAGTTGCGCCTGTTCATTCGTGGTGAAGGCGTCGTCTCGGTTTGCCGTGCTGGTAAGCCTGATCATGGAGTCTCCGTCGACGTCACAATCCGATCACTCCCGTTGTCTGGGATAATCTTCATTGGTTAGTGTTCACTAACTGGGATTTCAGGTTAGCGAGGATTAACTGAAATGGCAATAGAGGTCACTGATCGCGATCGAGCGAAGGCACTGCGTCGCGAGGCATTGTTGCGAGAGTCCGCCCGACTCTTTGCCACGCGCGGATTCAGCGCGGTGTCGCTCGAGGATCTGGGGGCCGCGGTGGGCGTTTCTGGCCCCGCTGTCTACCGTCACTTCAGCGGCAAACAGGCACTCCTCGGCGCCCTCCTCATCGACGTGAGCCAGCGGCTCCACGACGGTGGTTCCGCTGTTGTTGCTCGCGACACTGATCCGCGCACCAAGCTTCATGACCTCATCGTGTTTCACGTCACGTTCGCCCTCTCGGAGAGCGACGTCATTCGCGTGCAAGATCGTGATCTTTCGCAGCTCGCGACGGCAGACCATGAAAAGGTGCGTAGCCTCCAACGCGCCTACATTCAGGGCTGGATGCAGGTGCTGGGCGAGCTTCTGCCCGATCTGGATGTTGCTGAACGCCGCCTGCGCGTGCAGGCAGGGTTCGGTCTCATCAACTCCACCCCGCACAGCGTCGGATCCAGCGCTCACGCGTCGTTCACAGCGGCAACCCTCGTCGCGATGACGACAGCCGCACTTCTCGCCGAACTGAGTGATGGCGAGTACGTTGCCGCACCCGCCATCATGTAAGCGCTAGAACAGCAGCGCCCGTCCGGGGTCGTTCAGCAGATTGCCCACGTTGCGCAAGAACTCTGCGCCCTGCTGGCCATCCACCAGGCGGTGGTCAAACGACAGGCTCAGCGTCATAATGTCGCGCAGCGCAATCTCGCCCTGATACTCCCAGGGGCGGCGCTGCACGGCCCCAACGGCTAGAATCCCCGCCTCACCGGGGTTCAGAATCGGCGTTCCCGCCTCGATTCCGAACGTTCCGATGTTGCTGATGCTGAAGGTTCCGCCGCTCAACGCCGCGGGCGTCGACTTGCCCTCACGCGCCGTGGTCGTCAGTTCGCCAATCTGCGCAGCCATCCCGGCGAGTGTTAGCCGGTCAGCATCGACAATGTTCGGCACGACCAGGCCACGGGGTGTTGCGGCAGCGATGCCGAGGTTCACGTAGTGGTACTCGACGATCTCCCCCGCCGCCTCATCCCACCGAGCATTGAGCGAAGGCGTCGCGCGCAACGCGAGGCAGACGGCCTTAGCGATCACGGCCATCACGCCGATGCGACTACCCGCGAGTGCGCGATCGTCTTTCAGCCGGGCGATCAGTTCCATCGACGCTGTCACGTCAACCGTGTGGAAGCACGTGACGTGCGGCGCCGTGAACGCACTCTGCACCATCGCTGCCGCGGTGAACTTACGCACGCCCTTAATAGGGGTGCGCGTTTCACGCGCGCTGACCGACTCGATCTGCGCGACCGGGGTATCGCTCACCCGAGCGACTTCGCCGGCGATGAATGCCTCCACGTCGGCACGCGTGATGCGGCCGAACTCACCGGTGCCTGAGATGTCGGTCAGTTCAACACCATTGTCGCGCGCGAACTTACGTACCGGCGGAGTTGAGCGGGGACGTTCTGTCGTCTCGGGCGCTGCGGGTGCTGCGGGTTGCGGAACCTCGACAGCGGCGGGTGCGGAGGGTGCGGTGACGGTGTGGCCGGGCGCGGGCGCAGCGGGAGCACCGCCGCGGGCCCGACGAGCAGGCCGCCCCTTTGCTGCTGGCGCTGCACCGTAACCCACGAGGTTGGGCGGCACGACGTCGTCATCCTCAGCGTCGGCGGCCGGGGCCGACGGCGTCGGCGCGCTCTCCCCCGCCAGATTGAAGGCGAGGAGTGGCTTACCCACCTCCACGACATCACCAGCGTTCGCAAACAACTCAGCGATGGTTCCGGCATACGGCGATGGCAGCTCGACGATGGCCTTCGCGGTCTCGACTTCGGCGATCGTCTGGTTCAACGCGACCTCGTCACCAACAGCGACGTGCCACGCGACGATCTCTGCCTCCGGCAATCCTTCACCGAGGTCGGGCAACAGGAAGGACGTGCTCATAGCTCGACTCCCGTCATACTGTTCTGGCGTCCGAGTGCGCGGTCAACACCGTCGAGAATGCGATCGAGGTCAGGGATGTGCTGCTTCTCGAGCTTCGACGGCGGGTACGGGATGTCATGGCCGGTGATGCGCACCGGAGCCGTCTCAAGCCAGTCGAAGCACCGCTCGGTGATGCTGGCGATCACTTCGGCGGCGACACCGGCTTCGCGTGAGGCTTCGTGCGTCACGACAACGCGACCGGTCTTGCGCACCGACGCGTCAATCGTCTCGTAGTCGATCGGCGAGATCGAGCGCAGGTCGATGACCTCGATCGATACGCCCTCGTCGGCCGCAGCCTCAGCGGCATCGAGTGCCGTCTTGACCTGCGCGCCGTACGTCACGAGCGTGACGTCGGTACCCGCGCGCGCCACGCGGGCGATGCCCATCGGGGCAACGTCAGTGTGGTGCGTGTCAAGATTGACCTCGCCCTTGGTGTGGTAGAGCCGCTTCGGCTCGAGGAAGATGACCGGGTCGTCACATGCAATGGCCTGTTGCAACATGCTGTACGCATCTTGCGGGTTTGAGACCGCGATAACTCGCAAACCTGCGGTGTGCACGAAGTACGCTTCGGGCGACTCCGAGTGGTGTTCGGCAGCGCCGACGCCGCCGGCCCACGGAATGCGGATCGTGATGGGCATCTTCACGCGGCCGAGGGTGCGGTAGTGCAGCTTCGCGACCTGGCAGACAATCTGGTCGAATGCCGGGTATACGAAACCGTCGAACTGAATCTCCACCACCGGACGGTAGCCGCGCATCGCAAGCCCCACCGCGGTTCCGACGATTCCGGACTCAGCGAGCGGCGTGTCAATGACGCGACGCTCGCCAAACTCGCTCTGCAGGGCGTCGGTAATGCGGAAAACACCACCAAGGGCACCAATGTCTTCGCCCATCAGCACGACCTTGTCGTCGTCGGTCATCGCCTGACGGAGCGCCTGGTTGAGGGCCTTGCCCATCGTCATCGTGGTCACGATGCACCGCCTTCGAACTGCGCTAGATACGCCGCATAGGCACGACGCTCGGCCTCGATGCCGGTGTGCGGCGTGGCGTAGGCGTGGTCGAATACCTCAAGCGGTGCCCGGTTCGGCATCGTCAGCGCGGCTTCGCGCACGGCTGCGCCGACGCGGTCGGCCTCAGCGGCAATCTCGGCGGCAACATCATCGGTCAGAGCGCCAGCGGCGCGAAGGTACTTTTCGACGCGATCGAGTGGGTCGCGCTGGCGCCACGTCTCGAGCTCGGCGTCTTCGCGGTAGCGCGTGGGGTCGTCGCTCGTGGTGTGCGGTCCCATGCGGTAGGTGACCGCCTCGATAAATGCTGGTCCGTGGCCACTGCGGGCATGTTCCGTCGCCCAACGCATCGCTGCGAGGCATGCCAGCACGTCATTGCCATCGACGCGCATGCTGGGGATGCCGAATGCGGGCGCGCGGCCCGCGATCGGAAACTCGGATTGCACGCGAACAGGCTCAGAGATCGCCCACTGGTTGTTCTGGCAGACAAACACGACGGGCGCCTTAAACGACGAAGCGAAGACCATCGCCTCATTCACGTCGCCCTGGCTTGAAGCGCCATCACCAAAGTAGGTCACAGCAACATCGTCAGCGCCATCGGCCGTGATGCCCATGGCGTAGCCGACCGCGTGAAGTGTCTGCGCACCAATGATGATTTGCATCGTCGCGGTGTTGATGCGGTACGGGTCGTACGTGGAGTTCGTCTCGCCTCGCCACGTGCCGACGTAGTCGCGATCTTCGGCGCCACGCGCGTAGATCACGCCGGTCTCGCGGTAGCTCGGAAACACAAAGTCGCTGTCGCGCAGGGCGCGGGCGGTGCCGATCTGTGCTGCTTCCTGCCCCAGGCACGGCGCCCACAAACCCAACTGGCCCTGGCGTTGCAGAGAGAAGCCTTCTTTGTCTATGCGGCGCACGATCACCATGTCGCGATACAGCGCCAACACGTCGTCATTCGTCAGTGACGTGAGGTGAGCATCGAGCTCACCATTCTCAACGCGCACACCGTCAGGCGTGAGCACTTGGGATATGTCCGTGCAGGCTGTTGCCGGCTCTGCACTCGGATTCAGGGCGTACACCATTGTCTCGACCTTCCGTTCCGGAAGCCCTTGTGGGGCTCCCCTCGCGTTACCGGCAGCTCCGCCGGATGCCTCGAGCGTAGGCCGATCCAGCACCTCGCTCAAGCATTTCGACGCAACCTGAGCATGTTGCGTATGAACCTGGGCATCGATCCTGCTAATCTTTCGCAGTATGACCGCTCTTGACCGCACCGATCTCGAACTGTTGAACGCCCTCGCGGCGGATCACCGTGCGACGGTCGTCGCCCTCGCCGAACGCCTCGGACTTTCACGCAACACTGTGCAGGCCCGCATGGCTCGCTTGGAGAAGGCAGGCGTGTTCCTCTCCTTCGAGCGTTCCGTGTCGTCAGGCGCTCTAGGCTTCCCGCTGGAAGCCTTCGTCAGCGTCGGCGTGCGACAGAGTGACCTCCCCCGCATCATCGCGGAAATTTCGCGTATTCCGGAGGTTGTGCAGGCTCACGGCCTCTCCGGTCAGATCGACCTGCTGGTGCGCGTATCGTGCCGCGACGCGCGTCACCTGTTCGACACTGACGCGCGCATTCTTGCCATTGAGGGCGTCGAGCGCACCGAAACGTCGCTCGTTATGGGCGAAGTCATTCCGTTCCGTTTGGGCGGCCTGATGGAACTGGCGCGCCGCGAGGCTTAAAGCCCCGTCAGAAACTCATCGATCGCTGCGGCCGCTTGCTTCGGCGTTTCGTAGTGGATGAGGTGCCCGACGTTCGGGATCTCCACGAGCGTTGCGTTCGGAATGCGCTGTGCCAGCACGCGCTCCGCCTCGACCGGCGTGATGTCGTCTTTTTCGGCGGCGATCAACAGCGTCGGAACCGTGAGCTGCGTGGCGACTTGGCTCACGTCATGAGAAACACTCGTGACGAACGCGTCGTGCAGCACGTCGCGGTCGGCGAAGCGCGAGAAATACTGGTCGTGCTGGTCGTGCACGAACGCACGCAGCGTCTTGTCTTTCGTCTTGACCATCGTGTTACTCATGACGCGAACGATGAGTTTAGAGCGCAGGAGGGCGTCACCGATCGGCTTCGGCAGGCGCGCACCCACCCAGTAATAGAACACGGCGAGGCGGGTCATGATGCCGCGGGGCCCGGCCAGCGCGGGGGCGCCGATCGGATTCACCAGGATGAGTCGCGGGGTTTTGAGACCGCCCGCCACGGCTGCCGACGTCACGATCGAGCCGAACGAGTGTCCGAGAATGATGGCTCCGGGTGCGACGGCTGCGCCGAACTCGTTCAGCCAGTCGACGTACGCCTGCAGGTTGTGTTCGCGGCCAGGAATCGGCCCGGTCTCACCGAAGCCCGGCAGATCCGGCATGATGATGCGGTAATCGGGCAGGTAGGCGACCACTGGTTCCAATCCGTGGTGCTCACCACGAAAACCATGCACCGCGACGATCGTCGGCGCATCGTCGTCGCCGTACACCCAGTACGCAGTCTCGACACCCGCGACAACCACGGTCTCCCGGACGACGGGGATATCGGCGAGCAGCGAAGCGTAGGGAGAGTACACCCTTCGAGTCTACGAGGAGCGCGGCACTCCCCCGCGCGCCGCGACGTCAGTGTCGGCGGGTCGCCGTACGGTGGTGACATGTCAGAGAACGCCGCCATCCCCGCGATCTCGTGGGCTTCACCCATTGGCGTGTTCGACCTCGAGACAACCGGCATTGATGTCGCCACCGACCGCATCGTGACCGCACACGTCGGTGTGCTCGACGCGAACGGCGCTGTGCTTGATTCGCAAAACTGGCTGGCCGACCCGGGCATTCCGATTCCCGAGCAGGCAACCGCCGTGCACGGCATCAGCACCGAGCGTGCGCGCTTGCACGGTCACTTGGCTTCGGCCGTGGTGGCCGACGTGACTGCCGCGCTGCGATCACTGTTTGCGCAGGGCATTCCGGTGGTCGCGTTCAATGCCAACTATGACTTTTCGCTCTTGCTCGCTGAGTGCAGCCGCCACGGCATTGAGCCGATCGAAAACCCAACGCCGGTGCTCGACCCGCTCGTGATGGACAAGGCTCTCGACCGCTACCGTCGCGGCAAGCGACGCCTCACCGACGTCGCCGAACACTATGGGGTGGTGCTCGAGAATGCGCACGATGCCTCCGCCGACGCGCGTGCCGCCGGCCGCGTAGCTCAGGCGATCGCCCGCACGTACGCGCACCTCATGCCTGAGACGATGCACGAGCTCCACGACCGACAGATCGGCTGGGCGCGCTCACAGGCCGCGAGCCTCACCGACTACTTCATTCGCATCGGCCGCCTCGACGCCGACGAAGCCCTCGACGGCTCCTGGCCCGTCCGCACCGCCGTCACCGGCTAATGACAAAAGCCGGCGGGGGCAGTCGCGCTTGCGCCGTACATTCGAGTGCGCGAGGAGTGCCACGCCCAAGCCGAGGCACAGAAACGCGCCGACGCCGAACGTCATCGTGATGCTCTCGACTGTCGCACTGCCACCCGGGCCCGCATATGCGGCAATGATTGCGGCCGATATCGCGGTGCCGAACGAGCTTCCGATCGTTCGCAAAACCTGGTTGAAGCTCGCCGAACTTCCCAACTCGTCGACGGCGACGCTGCGGGAGATCAGCGCGGGCATCGCCGCGTAACTCGCACCCATACCGAGGCCAAACACAAGCATGCTGAGCAGAATCTCCCAGAGCTCGGTGTGCAGCAACCACAGCATGGTTCCGGCGACAGCCATCACGACGGCGCCGATCGGAAGGAGGGCGCTCATGCCGGTGCGGTGACCGACGGCGCGCACGATGCGGTTGGCAACGAAGCTCCCGACCGAAAGCGGAAAGATCACGAAGCCGGCCCACAACACCGGGAGCCCGAGGCCATAGCCGGTCTCAGGTGGGGCTTGCGCCACGAGGCTTCCGACCGACATGCCGATGTACAGTGCGGCCCGTCACTCAACCGGCCCAGAATCGGCGTGGCAACGGCCCCGGCCAGGAGGTTGACCGTGAGCATCCACTGTGCGGTGCTGATCTCAACATGAAACTCGCGCGAAATGGAGGGCACGAGGAGCATGCCCAGCGAACTAACGATTGCGGTCGAGAGCGCCGCAAAGACGAGCGCGGGTACAAGACGACGCTCTCCGCGCGTCACGCGCTGACCCCGACGCTCATCTTCGTCAACGCGGGGATTGCGGCCCGAAGGAGGTCGCGATCGTCGGTCGAAAGTGATGACTCAATTGCACCCAGGAGCGCCGCCCACCCCCGGGTTACTTCTTCGTTAAACCTTTCGACGCCAGCCGGAGTGATGCCAAACCATACCTTGCGGCGGTCATCTTCATCACGACGCCGCTCAATGTAGCCGAGCGATTCGAGCTCCTTCGCTGCCAACGAAATCCCCTGCTGGCTCACACCCAGCGACTCGCTGAGAATGTGCGCGCTGGCCTCACCTTCAGCAGTGAGCGTGCGCAGAATGCCGACTTTGCCCGTCGACATCGTGCGCGATTGGTGCATGAGCTACAGAAGCGGAACCAGGGCGTTAAAGAGATCCTGAGCGTCGGTTGCTGGTTCCGTCGGTGTCGCCATTCTTGAACTCTACAACCAACTTGTACAAGTTGCTTTCGCGATTGCGTTGCGCGACGGCGACCACGCATCACAACGAAACGACGAAGGGCCCCAGGTTTCCCTGGAGCCCTTCGTACGAAACGCGAAGCTTACTTGGTTGCGCCGCCGAAGCCCTTGAAGCGCTGGTTGAACTTGTCGATACGACCCGCCGAGTCCATGATGCGCTGCTTGCCCGTGTAGAACGGGTGCGAAGCGGAGGAGATTTCAACGTCGATGACCGGGTATTCCACGCCTTCGAGCTCAATCGTCTTGTCGCTCGAAACAGTGGAACGGGTAAGGAACGTTTCGCCCGAACCGAGGTCGCGGAAAACGACGGCGTTGTACTCGGGGTGGATGTCAGTCTTCATGGGGAATCCCTTGATGAGGTTTACAGAGTTTGGAAAAAAGATCGGAGGGTGCGTGGCACCAAGGATCGAGTCTATCAGATGGAGTCACACTGCACGGGCAGCGAAACGTCCTTCTTCCTTCGTGAGTCGAATCGGGAGGCCGAACGTGGCCGTCAGCGCCTCATCGGTGAGCGTCGATTCCAGCGGCCCCTGGGCTACAACACCACCGTCGCGCAACAACAAGACGTGCGTGAAGCCCACCGGAATTTCTTCCACGTGGTGCGTCACCATGACCATGGCGGGCGTTGCCGGCGACTGCGCGTAGGCCGACAGCAGCTGCAACAGACCCTCGCGAGCACCCAGGTCGAGGCTCGCCGTCGGCTCGTCAAGCAGCAGCATTTCAGGGTCAGTCATGACGGCGCGAGCAATCTGCACACGCTTCTGCTCACCGTCGCTCAGCGTGCCAAACAGGCGGTCAGCGAGGTCGTCGATGCGCCAGTCTGACAGCACGCGCTCAGCACGGCGCTCGTCGATACGCTCGTACTCCTCGTTCCAGCGGCCCAGCACCGAGTACGCGGCCGTCAGAATGACGTCGCGAACGGTCTCGTCACCAGGAATCTGCTTCGCCATCGCGCTCGACGCGATACCGATGCGCGGGCGAAGTTCAAACACGTCGGTGCGGCCGAGCTGCTCATCGAGCACGTTCACCTGACCACTCGTGGGGTGCATCATGGCCGAAGCCAGACGCAGAATCGTGGTCTTACCAGCACCGTTCGGGCCGAGCACAACCCACCGTTGGTCGTCTTCAACGCTCCAGGACAATGAGTCGACAATGTTTTTGCCGTCTCGGCGCACGCTGGTATCGGTGAATTCAAGAACCAAGGACATGCGTTCAGCCTACCGGCTCGCCGCCGCCACGCTCTCGTACAACGCGCGTGTTTGCGCGGCGATCTGCTCCCAGCTGAAGTCTTCGGTCGCGCGCTTGCGCCCGGCGGCACCGTAAGCGGCAGCCTGTTCTTCATCGGCCAGCACTTCGTCGAGCACCCGCGCCAAATCAGCAACGTACGCTTCCGGGTCAACGGGAGTACCGGTTCCGTCCGCCACCTGCTCGATCGGAACCAACCGGCCGGTGACGCCGTCAACGACGACTTCTGGGATTCCTCCGGTGGCAGTTCCCACCACGGCTGCTCCGCACGCCATGGCTTCGAGGTTCACGATGCCCAGCGGTTCGTAGATCGACGGGCATACGAAGGTGGTTGCCGACGTGAGAATGGCGGAGAGTTCGCGGCGCGGCAGCATTTCTTCAATCCATACGACGCCATCACGCGTTGCGCGGAGGTCGTCAACGAGTCCGCGCACCTCGTCCATGATTTCTGGAGTGTCTGGTGCCCCGGCGCACAGCACGATCTGCACATTTGCGGGCAGCGAGGCCACGGCGCGCAGCAGGTACGGCAATCCTTTTTGGCGCGTGATTCGCCCAACGAAGACGACGGAGGGGCGGTCAGCCGCAATGCCGAACTTCTCCAGCACAGCATCATCGTGCACGGGTTGCCACTGTTCGACGTCGATGCCGTTGTAAATGACGTGCACCTTGTCGGGATCGAGCGTCGGGTAGCTGCGCAAAATATCGGCGCGCATGCCAGCACTGACCGCGATGACAGCGGCGGCACCCTCATAGGCGGTCTTTTCGATATAGCTCGATACCGCGTATCCCCCACCGAGCTGTTCAGCCTTCCACGGACGCATTGGTTCCAAGCTGTGCGCGGTGACAACGTGTGGCACGCCGTGCAGCAGAGAAGCCACGTGTCCAGCGAAGTTGGCGTACCACGTGTGCGAATGCATGACGTCGGTTCCGGCCATGTCGGTCACCATGCTGAGGTCGACGCCCAGCGTTTGAATCGCGGCGTTGGCGTCCGCAAGCTCTGCAGGCACGACGTAACCCGTGGTTCCGTCTTCGTTCCGCGGCGTGCCAAACGCGCGCACCCGCACGTCAGTGCCGACGTCTCGAAGTGAACGGACGAGCTCCGCGGCATGAACGCCAGCCCCTCCGTAGATGGCCGGCGGGTACTCTTTCGTGACAATGTCAACGCGCATGTCTCGAACGCTAGTACATCTGCGCCTCTCCCCCTAGATTGGTTACATGCCAGCTGCACCGAAAATCCTGGGAATCGTCCTCGCTGGCGGCGAGGGCAAGCGTTTGATGCCTTTGACGGCCGACCGCGCGAAACCCGCGGTTCCGTTTGGCGGGCAGTACCGCCTCATCGATTTCGCGATTTCGAACCTCATCAACTCCGGGCTTCGCCAGATCGTGGTGCTGACGCAGTATAAATCGCACAGCCTGGACCGACACATTTCACAAACGTGGCGCATGTCGGCTCTGCTGAACTCATATGTCGCGTCGGTGCCAGCGCAGCAGCGTCTCGGCAAGCGCTGGTACATGGGCTCCGCTGACGCCATTTTGCAGAGCATGAACCTCATCAACGATGAGAAGCCCGACTACGTTGTCGTGATCGGTGCGGACCACGTGTATCGCATGGACTTCCAGCAAATGCTTGACGCGCACATCGAGTCGGGTGCGCGGGCCACCGTCGCCGGCATTCGTCAACCCATCAGTATGGCCGATCAGTTCGGTGTCATCGACATCGACCCCGAAAACCCGACGATGATTCGTGACTTCTTGGAGAAGCCGTCCGACGCGACCGGACTCCCCGACGCGCCGCACGAGGTTCTGGCGTCGATGGGCAACTACATTTTCAACACTGACGCGCTCATTGAAGCCGTGGAGGCCGACGGCGAGTTCCCCACCTCCAATCACGACATGGGAGGCGACATCGTGCCCTACTTCGTCGGACGCGGTGAAGCCGGTGTCTACGACATGGTGCGCAACGAAGTTCCGGGTTCGACGCCGCGTGATCGCTGGTACTGGCGGGACGTCGGAACCATTGATTCGTTCTACGACGCGCACATGGATCTGATTTCGACGCTCCCGGTTTTCAACCTCTACAACATGGAGTGGCCGATCTACTCGCAGGCCGTCAACTCACCACCCGCGAAGTTCGTGCGTGACGGTACCGGGCGTATGGGCAACGCCGTCGACTCCATCGTTTCCCTCGGCTCCGTCATGAGCGGCACGCACCTCGAAAGTAGCGTCGTGGGGCCGTGGACACTGGCCGACGGCGGTTCGATCATTCACTCGTCCGTTTTGTTCGACAACGTCAATATTGGCAGCAACGCGCGCGTCGAAAAGGCCATCCTCGACAAGAATGTTCGCCTGCTCCCTGGGGCCACCGTCGGTATCGATCGCGAGCGCGACATTGCCCGCGGGTTCACGGTGACACCGTCTGGCATCACCGTGGTGGGCAAGGGAACCATCGTCGAGCCGTAACGGATTCTGAGAGCGGGGCGCGTGGCGAGTATGCTCGCACCGTGCCCCGCTCTCTTGTTGTGCTTGACGCTGATTCCACGCTCATCCAGAACGAAGTCATTGAACTTCTCGCTGACGAAGCCGGCCGTGGCGCCGAAGTTGCTGCCGCAACCGAAGCCGCAATGCGCGGCGAGATCGACTTCGCCACGAGCCTGCGCAACCGCGTCAAGGCCCTCGCAGGCGTTGAGGTTGCCGCGTTCGAACGCGTTCTTACTCGCATCGTGCCGACGCCGGGCGTGCGCGAGATGATTGCCGAAGTTCACGCCAGGGGCGGCATCGTCGGTGTTGTCTCCGGAGGCTTTCACGAGATTCTCGATGTCGTCGCTCCTGACCTCGGTGTCGACGTGTGGCGCGCAAACCGCCTCGCCGTCGAAAACGGCGTTCTCACCGGTGAAGTCGACGGTGACATCGTCGACGGCGCCGCGAAAGCGTCCTGGCTGCAGACCTGGGCGAAAGAGTACGACGCCACGGCGACATTCGCGGTGGGCGACGGCGCGAACGATTTGCAGATGATGGGCGTTGCCGACCTCGGCCTCGCCTTCAACGCAAAGCCCAAGGTGCGCGAGCAGGCGAGCCTCGTTATCGGTCGCGTTGACCTGCGCGAGATTCTGCCGCTCATCCCGTAACGCCCTGAACAATCACGAAGGCCCGCACAACGATGTGCGGGCCTTCGACATGTCTCTGGGGCTAGTGCCCCATACCGAGGCCACCGTCGACCGGAATGACGGCACCCGAAATGTACGCGGCGTCATCTGATGCGAGCCACGTCACAACGCCCGCGACCTCATCGGGTGATGCGAAACGACCGGCCGGAATGCTCTTCTTGTACTCCGCCTGCGTCGCCTCGGGCAGCTCCGCCGTCATATCGGTCTCGATGAAGCCGGGAGCCACCACGTTCGCGGTGATGCCACGTGATCCGAGCTCACGCGTGAGCGAACGCGCAAAGCCAACGAGAGCGGCCTTCGAGGACGAGTAGTTGATCTGACCAGCGCCACCATAGAGTCCCACGACAGACGAGATCAGGATGACGCGACCAAACTTGGCCTTCAGCATGCCCTTCGACGCGCGCTTCACGACGCGGAAGGTTCCGCCGAGGTTCGTGTCGACGACCGTGTCAAAGTCTTCTTCCGACATACGCAACAGCAACATGTCGCGGGTGATGCCCGCGTTCGCAACCACAACCTCAACGGGGCCGAGCTTCGCTTCCACCTCGGTGAACGCGGCATCAAGCGTCACCGAGTCGGTGACATCGGCGCGCACGGTCAGCGTGCCCTCGGGGCCTTCGCCTGAGCGCGCGGTGACGGCGACCTGATAGCCGTCACGCACGAAGCGCTCCGCAATCGCGCGGCCGATACCGCGGTTTCCTCCAGTTACCAAGACAACGCGAGACGCGGACATGATTCAGCCTCCGAATAGGGATACAACGTGATCAGCCTAGTGGGCGCGGGCCACCCACCTCGGCAATCACGCGTATCCTGGAGACACCGTGAAGAAACGCACCACCACCCCGTCCGCGACCTCGCTTCCGGTTGCCCCGCGCGCAGAAGCTGATGGCCGCGTGCGCCAATACGTCATCACGATGACGATTCGCACGATCTGCGTCATTCTGGTTTTTGCGGTGCAACCACTCGGCTGGTGGACCTGGGTCTTCGCTCTGGGTGCTGCGTTCTTGCCCTACATCGCCGTCGTCTTCGCAAACACGCCCGCGCCCGAAGACGCGGCTGGCATCGAATCTCCCGATCGCGCCCTCTCATCGCCTGTTCCAGAGGCAACGCAGACCCCCGCCGCGCCCACCGTAATCCGCGTCACCGAGACGACGAAGCCGACTCTGCCGCCGGCAAAGCCGCAGGAGTCGGCGTGATCGGATTCACACCGCCCGCCGATACGTGTTCACGTGCGGGTTGCCGTCAGCAAGCCACTGTACGCTTGGAGTGGAGCAACCCCCGCATCCATCGCGATGGTCGCACCAAGACGTGGCTTGCGTGCCCCGAGCACGCGGATTACCTCGAAGAATTTCTCCGCGCCCGCAACTTCCCCGTTTCGGCCGCGCCGCACACTCCCAAAGGAAACGTCGATGAGTAAGAACCCGTTCATTCGATGGACGATCTACGTCGGCGTTGCCATTATTTTCGCGATCGTCTGCGGCTTCCTTGCCAACTGGCAGTTCAACCGCAGCGACGAGCGCAACGGCGAAATCGCGCTCGTTGAGCAGAACTATGACCGCGAGCCGGTTCCGTTCGATGAGGCCGTCACCAACGCTGACGTTTTCGACCCCGACACCGAGTGGCGCCCGGTGACGCTCGAGGGCCAGTACTTGCCTGACGAGCAGATCCTGGCCCGCAACCGCCCGCACGGCGGCAGTAGCGCATTCGAAGTTCTCGTGCCGTTCCAGCTCACCGACGGACGCATCATGATCGTCAACCGCGGTTGGGTGGCGCCGGGTGAAGGCACGTTGCCGGATTACGTTCCGGAACCACCGAGCGGTGAGAGCGTCAGCGTCGTGGTGCGGTTGCGCCCGTCTGAAGGGGTGCCCCGCACCGGAATCGGTGCGAACGAGGGCGAATACCTCACCTTCAAGTCGATCAACCTGCCGACGATCGCCGAATACACCGGCGACGAGACCATCACGACCGTCTACGGTCTCATGGTCAGTGAAGAGCCGGCCGTCGCGGAGGTACCCCGCAAGGTGGATCCGCCGACGGAAGATCCCGGCCCCCACCTGTCGTACGCGATCCAATGGATCCTGTTCGCGATCATGGGCATGATCTTCATCATCTACATCATTCGCACCGAGCGCGCACAGCGCCGCGAAGACGCCGGCGAAGCACCCGTCAAGGTCAAGCGCCGCCGCGACAAAGACGCGGAGCAGGAAGACGCCCTCCTCGACGCCTAGGGCGTTCCCCCAGCCACAACGAAAGAGGCGGTTCCCGGGTAGTCTGGGGAACCGCCTCTTTTGCGTCTCGCGTAACTTACGCGAGGGCGATGAGGTCTTGGTAATCCTTGCTCCAGATGTCTTCGACACCGTCGGGCAGGATGAGCACGCGCTCGGGGTTGAGGGCGGCGACAGCGCCCTCATCGTGCGAGACCAGCACAACCGCGCCCTCGTAGTGTGCGAGCGCGCCGAGGATCTCTTCGCGCGAAGCCGGGTCGAGGTTGTTTGTGGGCTCGTCAAGCAGCAGCATATTGGCGCTGGAGACAACGAGCGTCGCGAGCGACAGACGCGTCTTCTCACCACCCGAAAGCACACCGGCAGGCTTCAACACGTCATCGCCGGTGAACAGGAACGAACCCAGCACCTTACGGGCCTCAGTTTCGTTAATGTCGGGCGCCGCCGACATCATGTTTTCGAGCACCGAGCGGTTCACGTCGAGGTTCTCGTGCTCCTGCGCGTAGTAGCCGATCTTCAAGCCGTGACCTGGTTCCAAAGTTCCGGTGTCGGGCTTGTCGACGCCCGCAAGAATGCGCAGCATCGTGGTCTTACCGGCACCGTTGAGGCCGAGGATGACGACGCGCGAGCCGCGGTCAATCGCCAGATCAACGTCCGTGAAGATCTCGAGCGAACCGTACGACTTGGACAGGCCCTGCGCCATCAGCGGAGTCTTGCCGCATGGCGAGGGCTTCGGGAAGCGCAGCTTCGCGACGCGGTCAACCTGACGAACCTCGTCAAGGCCCTGCAGCAGCTTCTCGGCGCGCGCGACCATCTGGTGAGCAGCGGCAGCCTTTGATGCCTTCGCACCGAAGCGCGCAGCCTGCATCTGCAGTTGGGTCGCCTTCTTCTCGGCGTTCGCGCGCTCCTTCTTGCGACGATCTTCGTCGGCAACACGCTGGCGAAGGTAGTTCTTCCAGTTCATGTTGTAGAGGTCGATGGTCTGACGGTTTGCGTCGAGGTAGAAGACACGGTTCACCGTCTCCCCTACGAGCTCAACATCGTGACTGATCACGATGAGGCCACCGCGGTAGGTCTTCAAGAATTCGCGCAGCCACACAACGGAGTCGGCGTCGAGGTGGTTCGTCGGCTCGTCAAGAATCATCGTCTCGGCGTCGCTGAACAGAATGCGCGCGAGCTCGATGCGGCGGCGCTGACCACCAGACAGGGTCTTCAGCGGCTGGTCAAGAATGCGGTCGGGCAGCGAAAGGTTGTGCGCGATCGACGCGGCCTCCGCCTCGGCGGCATAACCGCCGAGGGCCTCAAAGCGCTCCATGACGTTCGCATACTTACGCATCGCGCGCTCCGCGATCGCTGGGTCGTCCGATGCCATCTTCGCGCTGTGCTCGGCCATGCTGACCTGCAGCGATCCGAGGCCACGAGCGTCGAGAATGCGCGTACGTGCGAGCATCTCCGGGTCACCGGTACGCGGGTCCTGCGGCAGATAGCCGAGTTCGCCAGAACGGGTCACGGAACCATCAGCAGGAATCAGGTCACCAGCGAGAACCTTCGTCAGTGTCGTCTTACCGGCACCGTTGCGGCCAACCAGACCGATCTTGTCGCCAGGGCCGACGCGAAAGGTGACGCCCTCCATGAGGAGTCGGGCGCCGACGCGAATCTCCAGACCTTGTACGGCAAGCACAGCGAATTCTCGATTCTTTTGACGAAGGGGATAACTGGGCGATGGAGCCCAGCCCCCTAGTCTAGTTCGCGGTGACTCCCCCTCTGACCAAAACCTGTGACAGGAGAATATCTGTGAGCACACTCACCGTTTCAACCCGAGGGCCTCTCGCCCAGGCACTTCACCGCGTTCGTCGCCGCAAGCATCGTGCCGTTCCTCGTCGGCGTGCCCTACATGGCCGACATCCTGAACGTCGTTATGGGTGCCGACCTGTCGTTTGAGCAGATCATGGCCGCAGGCGTCACGCCGTTTATCGTCGGCGGTGTCATCAAGGCCGCCGTTGCCGCAGCACTGATCCCGCTGGCATGGCGCGGCGTTTCTGCCCTCGAGCGTCGTCGTGACTAACGACTCACACGCGAATGGCCGCCCCGTTTCACCGGGAGCGGCCATTTTCGTTTCGTGCGACGTGCTACGCGCCGTCAGCCATGGTTCCGCTTCGCGTCATACGCAGCCCCGGAACCAGGGCCAGCGCCGCAAGGAGGGTGGCGGCAATAAAGACCATGCCGAAAGCGAGACCGGCCGAACCGAGCGAGATAAAGATGAGTCCCATCAGTGCGATGGCTGCCGACGAGCCGAGCGAGTCGGAGATCGAGAGTGCCGCCGAGTTGAAGCCCTGGTTCTCAGTCGTCGAGTACGCGAGCGTCAGCACGGTGAGGCGCGGGTAGATGAGTCCGACTCCCCCGCCGGCAAACATCCACGATGCAATCAGCACCCACGCCGGCAGGTGCAGGAGTGCCGTCACGGCACCCATGATCGTCGCGAACGACAACAGCGTGAGCCCGGTCACGGTAATGCGCTCGTTGCCGAGGCGGTCGCCGAAACGGCCCTGCACTTCAGCGGCAACGGCCCACGCAATCGCGGCGACGGTGAGTGCGAGCCCGGCCATCGTCGGGCCAAAGCCGTACTGTGTCGTGAGCAGTAGTGGCACGTAAACCTCGGCGCCGAACAGCGTGCCGGCGACAAGGCCGCGCATCACGATGACGGCAGGAAGACCCCGCCCGGCGAGCAGCGTACGCTGTGGCAGCAACGGGCGCACCGCGATGGCCAAAATCACGAGCGTGGCCCCAGCAATGACCCAACCGATGACGGCGCCGTAGTCGGCCGTAATGCGGCCGGTAAGACTCAACGCCACGGCAAGAGCCGCCACCACGATCGCGAGCCCCAGTCTGCGTGCAACGGAACCACTGGTTCCGCTCTGCTCCGACGGCGAGAGATCGACACCACGCAGTCGCGTTGCCACCAGGATGAACGCGATCACCGTGAGCACCGCGACGCCAAGGAAAACCCAGCGCCAGTGCAGATACTCAGCGACTGCGCCCGCAAGGAAGGGGCCGATGAGGCTCGGCACCACCCAGGCGGCGGAGAACAGGGCAAAGACGCGGCCGTGCAGCTCTGGCGGATAAACGCGGGCGACGACGACGTACAACGCGACCGTCTGCCCGCCAATGCCGAGGCCCTGAATGAGGCGGCCGAGCACCAGGACTTCCATGGTGTCGGCGAAGCCTGCGATCAACAGGCCGGTCGCGAACAGCGCGACTGCCGCGTAGAGCGGAGCGGTCGGGCCGGAGCGGTCGCTCCAGAAGCCCGTCACGACCATACCGATCACGCTTGTCGCGAGAGTGCCGGCAAACGCGACCGCGTAGAGCGCTTCGCCGTCGAGGTCGGCGCTCACGACGGGCATGACCGTTGTTACAGCCAGAGACTGAATTGCCGCGAGAAAGACGAGTGCGACAGCACCAAGCGATACCCAGCGGTAGTTTTCACTCCACAGGCTGCGCGCCGCGCTCACAGCGCGGCTGCGATGCGAGCAAATGCTTCGTGCAGAATCTCCGGTGATGTGGCAAAGTTCATGCGCACGTGGCGCTCACCCTCGGGGCCAAACGTCGGGCCCGAGTTCAGTGCGACCTTCGCATGGTGTAACAGGTACTTCGAGGGGTCTCCCTCGATCGTGGAGCGCTGCATGTTGATCCAGGCGAGATAGCCCGCATCGGGCACACGGTGTTCGGCGCCGGGAAGTGCGGCGACACCGTCTGCAACGATCTGACGGTTCTGCTCCAGCGTCACGAGCAACGAGTCGAGCCAGGCATCTGACTCTTCCGCGTACGCGGCGATGCCGGCGAGCACACCAAACAGGCCGGTGCGCCACTCCACCTCCATCGGAAGCGATGCGAGGATGCGAGCGGGTTCGCGAGATGCGGTGACCATCGAGGCCGTCTTGAGGCCGGCGAGGTTGTAAGCCTTGCTCGCGCTGGTGACGGTGAAACCGCGGGCGGCGGCCTCATCGGACGCCGTCAAGAACGGCGTGAAGTCAATGCTGGGGCGCACGAGCGGAGCGTGAATCTCATCGCTCACGATCCAGGCGCCGTACTGGGCGGCCAGGCTCGCGAGCGCGGTCAGCGACTCGCGTGAGTGAACGGTGCCGGTGGGGTTATGCGGGTTGCACAGCAGCATCGCCTTCGCGCCCTGCTGGAACGCCAGTTCGATGCCGTCGAGGTCAAGCGACCACCCGACATTGGTGACCTGCAGCGGAACCGAGCGTACGATTCCGCCCGCCTCTGTCACCGTGTCGTAGAACGGCGGGTACACCGGCGGCGTAATCACAACGCCATCACCCGGTGCGATCACGCCGCGAAGAATTTCGACGAGTCCCATCACGACGTCACCCGTGGTGCGCACCTGTGCTGGGTCAACCTGCCAGCCGAAGCGACGCTCGCAGAACGCGGCGAAGGTCTCCTGGTAGGCGTGACGTGGCGGGGTATACCCGGTGTCGCCGAGGGCGACGGCTTCCGCTAGCACCCGCGTAATGGCGGGTGCTAGCGGAAAGTCCGATTCCGCGACAAAGAGCGGCAGGACATCGTCGGCGTAGGAACGCCACTTTGTGCTGGAGCGGCGGCGAAGCTGCTCGATGGGTAGCGCAATCAGTGGCGTTACTCCCATGTCAGATCGCGAAGCCCAGGGCACGCATCATGTCGCGCCCATCGTCGGTGATCCGCTCCGGGCCCCACGGCGGCATCCACACCCAGTTGATGCGATACTGCTCGACGACACCATCCAGGGCTTCGCCTGTCTGGGCTTCGAGAACATCCGTCAGCGGGCACCCAGCGCTCGTCAGCGTCATGTGAATGACGAGAGCGTCGTTCTCGTCATCCCAGCTGAGATCGTAAATCAGGCCGAGGTCGACGACGTTGACGTTGAACTCAGGGTCCATAACGTCCTTGAGCGCTTCTGTCACCTCGTCGTACTTCTCGGGAGCGAGTGCAGTCATGCTGTGATCCTACGCCTCAACGGGAGCGTCAGCAGGAGCCTCAGCCGGGAAGTAGCCTTCGTAGCCCTCGTTCTCAAGACGGTCAGCCAGCTCCGGGCCACCCTCTTCAACGATCTGACCCTTGACCATGACGTGCACGAAGTCGGGCTTGATGTAGCGAAGGATACGCGTGTAGTGCGTGATGAGGAGAACGCCGAGGTCGGTCGCTTCCTTCGCACGGTTAACGCCCTCGGAAACAATCTTGAGCGCGTCGACGTCAAGACCTGAGTCGGTCTCGTCAAGAACGGCCATCTTGGGCTTCAGCAGCTCGAGCTGGAGAATCTCGTGGCGCTTCTTCTCGCCACCCGAGAAGCCCTCGTTGACGTTACGCGCAGCGAACTTATTATCCATGCGCAGAGCCTTCATCGACTCGCGAACGTCCTTGGTCCAGGTGCGCAGCGACGGTGCTTCGCCGTCGATTGCGGTCTTAGCGGTACGCAGGAAGTTCGTGACCGTCACACCCGGAATCTCGACCGGGTACTGCATGGCGAGGAAGACACCAGCGCGTGCGCGCTCGTCAACCGACATCTCCAGGACGTCTTCGCCATCAAACGTGATGGTTCCGCCCGTGACGGTGTACTTGGGGTGGCCGGCGATCGTGTACGCGAGCGTCGACTTGCCCGAGCCGTTGGGGCCCATGATGGCGTGGGTCTCACCGGTACGGATGGTGAGGTTAACGCCGTTCAGGATCGGCGTGGTTCCTTCATCGGTCTCGACCGTTACGTGCAGGTCGCGGATCTCGAGGACAGACATTAAATTTCCTTCGTTACGGAGGGGTCAATGAGCACGTCGTCACCGTCGATTTCGACGACATAAACCGGGACGGGCTCGAAAGCTGGGAGGTTCAGGGGCTTGCCGGTGACGAGGGAGAACGCGGAACCATGGGCCCAGCATTCGACCGTGTCACCTTCAACGAAGCCGTCTGCAAGTGAAATTTCGCCGTGCGTGCAGGTGTCGCCGATGGCGTGAACCACGCCCTCGCCGTCTTTCACGACACAGATCGGTACATCGTCAATGACGACGCGCAGGGCGGCGTCTTGCTCAAGCTCGCTGTAGGAACAAGCGCGGGTTGCGGTCATGCCGACAATCCGTCGTTGAGCTCAACCTGGATCGCGGCGAAGAGTTCTTCTTCAAGCGACTCCACGCCAATCTTCTGAACGATCTCACCGAGGAAGCCGACGACGACGAGGCGACGAGCCTCGTCTTCGGAGATTCCGCGAGCCTGCAGGTAGAAGAGCTGCTCGTCGTCGAAGCGACCGGTTGCCGATGCGTGGCCGGCACCCTGAATGTCACCCGTCTTGATTTCAAGGTTCGGGATCGAGTCAGCGCGCGCGCCCGTGGTCAGCACGAGGTTGCGGTTTGCTTCGTAGGAGTCGGTTCCGACAGCGTCGGGCCCGATGAGAACGTCACCGATCCAGACAGTGCGAGCCGTCGCACCCTGCAGCGCGCTCTTGTAGAGCACGTCGCCGGTGGTGTGGGCTCCCTTGTGGAACATGTACACCTGGCTCTCCAGGTGCTCGCCCGGGTCAGCAAACGAGACACCGAAAAGCTTGCCCTCAGAGCCAGTACCGTCGAGTTCGACCGACGGGTTGACGCGAACGACGCCGCCCGACAGGCTCGCGACAATGTGCGTGAGAGTAGCGTCCTTGTCGACGCGGGCCTGGTGGGCCGATGCGTGAACGGTCTCTTCAGCCCAGCGCTGCACCGAGATGACGCGGAGGTCGGAACCATCGCGAGCGATGATCTCGACGTTCTGCGCGTAGGCGGCTGCACCCTTGTGGTCAAGGATGACCGTTGCGTGTGCGTTCGGCATGGCCTCGATCACGATGTGTGCGAACGCCGCGGTTTCGGCGGTCTCACCGTTGATAGCGATCGTGATGGGCTCGGCGACCTCCTCGTTCGCGGGGATGCGAACGTGAAGCGCGTTTTCTGCCTTCTGCCATGCCAGTGCGCTCATGCGGTCTTCCGGGCGGAAGAACTCACCGCGAACTGCTGCGTCGTGGCCGCTCGATGCGACCACGAACGATGCCGGCGCCACGGTGTGGGTGACGGCGTCAGACTGCACAGCGTCGACGTTCAGCAGCGGCTGCAGGCGGTTGACCGGCGAGTGCTTGTAGTTGACCTCTTGACCCGTGGGGTTCGGGAAGTCGGTGGGTTCAAACGACGTAGGGCGCTCAGAGCGGGTCTGAATCGGAACCTGAGAGTCGTCGTGATTAAGAATGTTTGATGTCAGCGTTTCGGTTGCGGTTGACATTTAGCCGACCGATCCTTCCATGCCCATCTCGATGAGCTTGTTCAGTTCCAGCGCGTACTCCATGGGCAGTTCACGTGCAATGGGCTCAATAAAGCCGCGCACGATCATGGCCATCGCTTCGGTCTCTTCGACGCCGCGGCTCATGATGTAGAAGAGCTGCTCTTCACTCACCTTCGAGACCGTGGCCTCGTGGCCGAGAATGACGTCGTCGACACGAATGTCAATCGCCGGGTACGTGTCAGAACGCGACTGCGTGTCGACGAGCAATGCGTCACACACAACCGAGTTGGACGAGTGGTGCGCGTTCGCGTCGATACGAACCTCACCGCGGTAGCCAGCACGGCCGCCACCACGAGCGATCGACTTCGACGTGATCGATGACTGCGTGTACGGAGCCATGTGGATCATCTTCGCGCCAGCGTCCTGGTGCTGACCGGGACCAGCGAAGGCAACCGACAGAGTCTCGCCCTTGGCGTGCTCGCCCGTGAGGAAGATCGACGGGTACTTCATCGTCACCTTGGAGCCGATGTTGCCGTCGACCCACTCCATGGTTGCGCCTTCATGTGCAATTGCACGCTTGGTGACCAGGTTGTAGACGTTGTTCGACCAGTTCTGGATCGTCGTGTAGCGAACGCGAGCGTTTTTCTTCACGATAATCTCGACGACGGCCGAGTGCAGCGAGTCCGACTTGTAGATCGGCGCGGTGCAACCCTCGATGTAGTGCACGTAGCTGTCTTCGTCAGCGATGATGAGCGTGCGCTCGAACTGGCCCATGTTTTCCGTGTTGATACGGAAGTAGGCCTGCAGCGGAATCTCCACGTGAACGCCCTTCGGGACGTACACGAACGAGCCACCCGACCAGACGGCCGTGTTCAGAGCCGCGAACTTGTTGTCGCCAGCCGGAATTACGGTTCCGAAGTACTCTTCGAAGAACTCGGGGTGCTCGCGCAGTGCCGTGTCAGTGTCCATGAAGATGACGCCCTGGGCCTCAAGGTCTTCGCGGATCTGGTGGTAAACCACCTCGGACTCGTACTGTGCGGCAACGCCGGCAACGAGACGCTGACGCTCAGCCTCGGGGATACCGAGACGCTCGTAGGTGTTGCGGATGTCTTCGGGCAGGTCTTCCCACGACTGGGCCTGCTTCTCCGTCGAACGCACGAAGTACTTGATGTTGTCGAAGTCAATACCCGAGAGGTCAGCACCCCACGTCGGCATCGGCTTGCGGCCGAAGAGCTGGTACCCCTTGAGGCGGGTCTTCAGCATCCATTCGGGCTCAGCCTTCAACGCCGAGATGTCGCGTACGACGTTCTCGTTGATACCGCGGGCCGCGCTAGCGCCAGCTGCATCAGGGTCGTGCCAGCCGAACTCGTACACCCCCAGCCCTTCGAGCTCGGGACGGTCAATGAGCACATCAGACATGGCGTCACACTCTCCTCATGGCCTAGCGGTGTTATCCGCTCCGGTCGCGCTCCCCCGCGTTTACGTGGGAGTTGCCGTCGGGCCTTTATCTGCGGCGTCAAGAAGACGCCTACACTTGAACGCAAGAGCCGCGCTTTTCGCGATCTTGCAACCCTTCGATTCTACAGGTTCCGCTAACCCGTTTGGGCGGAACCGGAGGCTTCATGACTGACATCGTCACCCCGGAGACGGCTTCTGTTCACGCTGGAGGGCGAGAGCGCTCGTTCCTCGGCCTACCCACCACCTTCAGTAAGCCGGTGCGCGTGTTCGCGTGGCTGTCGTTTGTCTTCGAGGTCTTCATCATCGGAACCGGTGGCGCGGTTCGCCTTACGGGCTCGGGCCTCGGCTGCAGCGAGTGGCCACTGTGCACGCCGGAATCACTGGTTCCCACTCCGGAACAGGGCATCCACGGCATCATTGAGTTCGGTAACCGCACAATTACTGGCGTCGTCGGCATTCTGGCACTCGTCGTGTTGCTGTTTACTCTCCACATCGTCGGCGGGCGCCGCTCGGTTGTGAAGACGCTGTGGTTCGCGCTTGGCGGAATCGCGACCGGCGTTGCAGCGTACGCCGCGGCTTCGCTGGCAGGTGTTCCTGCCTTCCCGTTCTTCTCCGCCGGCCTCCTGCTGGTCGCGATCATTGGTGCAGTGCAGTCGATTCGTTCGATTCCCGGCCGCAAGGATCTTCCGGTGCTGGCGTGGATTGTGCTCGTCGGGGTTATCGTGCAAGCGTTCGTCGGCGGCATCACGGTACTGACCGAGCTCAACCCCTTCATCGTTGGCTTCCACTACGTCGCGTCGCTGCTGTTGGCCTGCGTGACCGCGGCGTACCTGGTGCGGATGTATGCGCCGGCAGGAGCACGCGAACTCGTCGTGCCGAAGTGGTTTGCAATTGTCACGCACGTCACGGGCCTCGCTCTCGCAGTCACGATTCTCTTCGGCGTGTTGACCACAGGTTCCGGCCCACACTCGGGCGACCAGAACGTGGCTCGCGACGGTTTTGACGCCTCTGTCTTGGCACACGTGCACTCGTGGCCCGGCTACATTCTGACCGGGTTGCTGGTCGTGCTGTTGATCGCGGCGTGGGCGCTTCGCCTCCCGGTGCGCCACTGGGCGCTCGTGCTCGTTATCGCCGTCGGCGTGCAGGTTCTCGTCGGTGTTTGGCAAGCGCGTGAGGGCTTGCCGCCGCTGCTCGTCGGCATCCACATGGTGCTCGCTGCCCTCGCCGCCGCCGCGTACACTGCGATGGTTCTCAAACTCAAGCGCCCCGTCGCGGCCGACACCCCCGCGTAACGTCAACCCTTTTTCGTGTGCCGCTCGGAGTTTTTCCGGGCGGCACACTTTTTGCCCGACCCCTGGTTCCGCCGCTCGGCTTGTCCCCGTCAGCCCTCTGCCAGTCCTCCCGCTCCAGATATTGTGGAACGCCTTCTGTTACGCACGATGAGCTTCCGATGAGGGGCTCAAATCGCGGCGTTTCGCGAGCCTAGGCGGATTCGGGCGTGCAGAACAGAGAAGGGAGGATGCAGAACGGTGGAAACAAGGGCGCGGAACCTCGGACGGCGAGAGAGCGGAAATACAGAGGCGAGCAGGGCGGCGGCGAATCCCCAGTAACGAAAAACGGCCGCCCACCGAAGTGAGCGGCCGTTTGAAAATGGGCTAGAACGGGAGGAGCGGGTCGACGGCGATCGCGACGAACAGCAGCGTGAGGTACGTGATCGAGGCGTGGAATACACGCATCGGTGCGGCGTTGCCGCCCTTCACAGCCTGGTTGTAGAGGCGGTGCGATTCGTACAAGAACCAGCCGCCGAACACCAGCGCAGAAACCGTGTACACAACGCCCATGCCCGCGACCGGGATCAGAATCAGCGAGCAGGCGATCGTTGCCCACGCGTAGAGAATGATCTGCAGACCGACCTGGTGCGTCGGGCGCGTTGCGCCGAGCATCGGGACGTGCACCGTGCCGTAATCTTCCTTGTACTTCATCGACAGCGGCCAGTAGTGCGGCGGCGTCCAGAGGAAGACAACGATGAAGAGGATGAACGGCGTCCACGACAGTGAACCGGTCACGGCAGTCCAGCCGATGAGCACGGGGAAGCAACCGGCGATGCCACCCCAAATAATGTTCTGCTCGGTGCGGCGCTTCAGAATCAGCGTGTAAATGACGACGTAGAAGAAGATCGCGACGACCGACAGCGTTGCCGCGAGCCAGTTCGTCGTGAGCAACAGCCACACCGTCGACACCACGGCAAGAACCCACGAGAAAATCAGGGCGTTACGCGGCGAAACCTCGCCCGTCACAATCGGACGATTTTCGGTGCGCTGCATTTGCGCGTCCATGTCGCGGTCAATGTACATATTGAACGACGCGGCGGAACCAGCACTCATGGCTCCGCCGATGACGGTTGCGATCATGAGCCAGCCGTTGGGCACACCACCCTGAGCGAGGAACATCACCGGGACGGTCGTCACCAGCAAAAGCTCCATGACGCGCGGCTTCGTCAACTCGACATAAGCGCGGACCGTCTTACCGATGCTGAGCTTCGCATTCGCCTCAGCGGCAGAAGTCGCAGTCAGGTGGATCGCCCCCTTAGGACGGTAGAGATTCGTGCGCACGGCAGAAAGCACACACGCGTACAGTCTACCGCTTCCGTAGACGCGCCCGGACTTGTCACAAAGACACAATCCGCGCCGCTTGCCAGCGCTAGTCGCTATGCTGAAATGACATACACGCGCTCGGCGAATACCCCCTGAAGACTCACAATTAGGGAGACGTCTGACCTGAGTGCCACAACTTTTCGGGAGGGCGGTCCGGGTGTCGGAACTGCGTTGGGAAGAGATCGATAAGCGCGCTGTTGACACGGCTCGCGTACTGGCGGCAGACGCTGTGGAGAAGGTCGGTAACGGCCACCCTGGCACGGCGATGAGCCTGGCCCCCGCGGCATACCTCCTGTATCAGCACGTGATGCGCCACGACCCGGCAGACACCGATTGGCTCGGCCGCGACCGTTTCATCCTTTCGGTCGGCCACTCGTCGCTGACGCAGTACGTTCAGCTCTACCTCGGCGGATTCGGTCTCGAACTCGATGACCTCAAGGCGCTGCGCACGTGGGGCTCGCTGACCCCGGGCCACCCGGAGTACGGTCACACCAAGGGCGTCGAAATCACCACCGGTCCGCTCGGCCAGGGTCTCGCCTCGGCCGTGGGCTTCGCCTACGCTGCCCGCTACGAGCGTGGACTGTTTGACCCGGAGGCGGCAGCAGGCACCAGCCCGTTCGACCACTTCGTCTACGTCATCGCTGGCGACGGCGACCTGCAAGAGGGTGTCACGAGCGAGGCTTCGTCGCTCGCCGGCCACCAGCAGCTCGGTAACCTCATCGCGATCTACGACTCGAACCAGATTTCGATCGAAGACGACACCAACATCGCCTTCACCGAAGACGTTGCGGCTCGCTACGAGTCGTACGGCTGGCAGGTGCTCACCGTCGACTGGAAGAAGACCGGCCAGTACGTCGAAGACGTCGCCGAGCTGAACGCCGCCATCGAAGCAGCCAAGGGTGAGACCGACAAGCCGTCGCTCATCATCCTCAAGACCATCATCGGTTGGCCGTCGCCCGGCAAGCAGAACTCCGGCAAGATCCACGGTTCCGCGCTCGGTGCCGATGAGCTCGCCGCCACGAAGAAGGTGCTGGGCTTCGACCCCGAGCAGACCTTCGTGGTTGCCGACGAGGTTATCGCGCACACCCGCCAGCTGCAGGAGCGCGCAAGCGCCGCCCGCGCTACGTGGCAAGAGTCGTTCGACGCGTGGGCTGCCGCAAACCCGGAGCGCAAGCAGCTCCTCGACCGTCTCGAAGCAGGCGCACTCCCCGAGAACATCGCCGATGCACTGCCCATCTTCGAAGCGGGCAAGGACGTCTCTACGCGTGCCGCGTCCGGCACCGTGCTCAACGCACTGGCAGCCGAGCTCCCCGAGCTGTGGGGTGGTTCCGCCGACCTCGCTGAGTCGAACCTCACCACGATTAAGGGCGCAAAGTCGTTCGTCCCCGCTGAGTGGTCGACGCACGAGTGGTCGGGTAACCCCTACGGCCGTGTCATGCACTTCGGTATCCGCGAGCACGCTATGGGTTCGATCCTCAACGGCATCCGCCTGCACGGCAAGACGCGCCCGTTCGGTGGCACGTTCCTGATCTTCAGCGACTACATGCGCCCGGCGGTTCGCCTGGCCGCGCTCATGAACGTCGCTGCAATCTACGTGTGGACGCACGACTCCATCGCCCTCGGTGAAGACGGCCCGACGCACCAGCCGGTTGAGCAGTTGGCTTCGCTACGTGCGATTCCGAACCTCAACGTCGTGCGGCCAGCAGACGCCAACGAGACCGCCGTGGTGTGGCTCGAGACGCTGAGCCGCGACGGCGCCCCCACGGGCCTCGCGCTGACGCGTCAGAACGTTCCGACGTTCGCGCGCGGAGAGGGCGAAGCCAGCGGCGACACGTTCGCTTCGGCAGCACACGCCGCCCGCGGCGCCTACGTACTGGCCGAAGCCCCGAACGGCACGCCCGACGTCATCCTCATTGCCACTGGTTCCGAGGTCCAGCTCGCGGTCTCCGCTCGCGAGACTCTTGCTAGCGAAGGCATCAACGCGCGCGTCGTTTCAGCTCCGTCACTGGAGTGGTTCGCCGAGCAGTCCGCGGAGTACCGCGAAAGCGTGCTCCCCGCCGCCATCAAGGCCCGCGTTTCGGTTGAGGCTGGCATTGCGATGCCGTGGCACGCCATCGTCGGCAGCACCGGCCGCTCGGTATCGCTCGAGCACTTCGGCGCCAGCGCTGACTACAAGACCCTCTTTGAAAAGTTCGGCATCACGGCAGAAGCCGTTGTCTCCGCCGCACGCGAAACCGTTAAGGAGAACGCATGAGCACTCCCACCCAAGACCTCGCAGCCGCAGGCGTCAGCATTTGGCTTGACGACCTATCGCGCTCGCGCATTGTCACCGGCAACCTCGCCGAGTTGATCGAAAGCCGCACCGTTTCGGGCGTCACCACGAACCCGACGATTTTCGCGGGTGCCATCGGCAACGGCGGCGAAGACTACGCCGCACAGCTGCACCAGCTTGCTGCTGACGGCGTGTCGGTCGACGACGCCATCATCGCCGCGACCACTGACGATGTGCGCGCTGCTGCTGACATTTTCAGTAGCGTGTACGAGGCCACAAACGGCGTTGACGGTCGCGTCTCGATTGAGGTCTCCCCTGACCTCGCGCAC
This sequence comes from Microbacterium daqui, assembly GCF_050408675.1. Lineage (NCBI taxonomy): Bacteria > Bacillati > Actinomycetota > Actinomycetes > Micrococcales > Microbacteriaceae > Microbacterium > Microbacterium daqui. Next base: position 35,504 of record NZ_JBNTKF010000018.1, read on the forward strand.
GACACCGACGGAACCATCGCACAGGCGGGTCTGCTGTGGCAGCTCGTGGGCCGCGAGAACGCCCTCATCAAGATCCCCGCGACGAAGGCCGGCCTGCCCGCCATCACCGCAACGATCGCAGCTGGCATCAGCGTCAACGTCACCCTGATCTTCAGCCTCGAGCGTTACAGCGAGGTCATTGAGGCCTACATTGCCGGCCTGCAGGCCGCACGCGAAGCGGGTCATGACCTCTCGAAGATCCACTCGGTCGCATCGTTCTTCGTGTCGCGCGTTGACACCGAGGTCGACAAGCGCCTGGCGGCGATCGGAACCACGGAAGCGCTGGAGCTGAAGAGCAAGGCGGGCCTCGCTAACGCACGCCTCGCATACGAGCTTTTCGAGCAGCGTTTTGCCGCAGCCGACGCTGCAGAGCTCATCGCCGCTGGCGCCAACACGCAGCGCCCGCTGTGGGCTTCCACCGGTGTGAAAGACCCGGCTCTGCCCGACACCCTGTACGTCACCGAGCTCGTTGCACCTGGCACCGTCAACACGATGCCAGAGAAGACGCTCGAGGCGACGTTCGACCACGGCGTCATCGCGGGCGACACGATTACAACGAACTACGCCGCAGCACACGACCTCATGGCGTCGCTCGCGAACGTCGGCATCGATTTCACCGACGTTACGCAGCTGCTGGAAGACGAGGGCGTGGAGAAGTTCATCGCTTCGTGGCAGGAGCTGAAGGAGACGGTTCGCGTCGCTCTGGAGGCAGCAAAGTGAGTGCCACCGAGGTTCACCTCACCGGCTATCCGGCTGAAGTTGTTGCCGCCGAGGTTCCAGCTCTCGTTAACGACATGGTGGCGTCGGGCATTACGGCCCAGAACGCAGAACTGTGGGGCGAAAAGTCTGTATCGGAAGCCTCGATTCGCTTGGGTTGGGTGGAAGCCGTCAGCGTCTCTACCCCGCTCATCGCCGAGATCAAGGCTCTCCGCGCAAAGCTGACGGCCGCTGGCGTCACGCGCATCGTCCTCGCGGGTATGGGCGGTTCGTCGCTCGCCCCTGAGGTCATCACGCGTACCGCCGGTGTGCCGCTCGTGATCGTTGACTCGACCGCGCCTGGCCAGATTCTCGCTGCCCTCGATGGCGACGAAAACGGCACGCTCGCCCAGACCGCTCTCGTCGTCTCGTCGAAGTCGGGCTCGACGGTCGAAACCGATTCGCAGCGCCGTGCCTTTGAGGCCGCGTTCCGTGACCTCGGTATCGACCCGATCGAACGAATCATCATCGTGACCGACCCGGGCTCGCCGCTCGATGTTTCGGCACGAGAGGCCGGCTACACCGTTTTCAACGCAGATCCCAACGTCGGTGGCCGCTACTCGGCACTCACCGCCTTTGGTCTGGTTCCGTCTGGTCTTGCTGGCGCCGACATCGAAACGCTGCTTCGCGAGGCCGACTCGGCGCTGCTCGAAGTCTCGATCGACTCGGTTGAGAACCCGGCTCTGCGCCTCGGTGCCGCCATCGGCGGTTCGCTCAACGGCACCCGCAAAGACAAGCTCGCCCTGGTTCCAGACGGCACCCCGATCGTGGGTCTGCCGGACTGGATCGAGCAGCTCATCGCGGAGTCGACGGGCAAGGAAGGCACCGGCATTCTGCCCGTCGTGCTGACGTCGCTCTCCCCCGAGGTCGACAACACTCCGCACGATGTGCAGATCGTTCGCCTCGTTGAAGACGCTGAGCACCTGCGCCTCTTCGAGCGTCGCAAGGGTGAGATTCTGGTTTCTGGTTCACTGGGTGCACAGCTCGTGCTGTGGGAGTACGCCACGGTGATCGCCGGCCGCCTGCTCGGTATCAACCCGTTTGACCAGCCTGACGTTGAGTCGGCCAAGGTCGCCGCGCGTTCACTGCTGGATGCGCGTCCAGAGCCAACGGCTCCGGCTTTCGTAGAGAGCGACGTTGAGGTGCGTGCGAGCGACGCAGCCCTCGTTGCCAGCGGCACGCTGAAGGGAACGCTGGACGCGCTCTACGCAGCGCTGCCCGCAGACGGCTATATTTCGATTCAGGCATATGTCAACCGTCTCGAGTTCCCGCAGCTTGAAGGGCTCCGCGACATGATCGCGGCCGACACCGGTCGCCCCGTCACTTTCGGCTGGGCACCGCGATTCCTGCACTCGACGGGTCAGTACCACAAGGGTGGCCCGGCGCAGGGCGTGTTCCTGCAGATCCTGGAGTCGAGCGAAGTCGACGTGGAGATTCCGGAGCGTCCCTTCACGTTTGGTCAGTTGATTCAGGCGCAGGCCGCTGGCGACGCCGCGGTACTGGCAGAGCATGGCCGCCCGGTCGTGACGCTGACCCTGAGCGATTCCGGCGACGATGTGCTTGACCTGTTTCAGGCCGTCGACGACTGATTAATACCCCAACTGGAGCACTCCCCCGATGACTGCATTCATCTCACGTGGGCATAACCCGCTGCGTGACCCCGATGATCGCCGGTTGAACCGAATTGCCGGGCCCAGCGCCCTGGTGATCTTTGGTGTCACCGGTGATCTCTCGCGCAAGAAGCTGATGCCCGCTGTGTACGACCTGGCCAACCGCGGCCTGTTGCCCCCGGGGTTCGCCCTCGTGGGCTTCGCGCGCCGCGATTGGGAAGACCAAGACTTCGCTCAGGTGGTCTACGACGCGGTTCGGGCGCACGCGCGCACCGAATTCCGCGAAGAGACGTGGAAGCAGCTCCTCGAGGGAATTCGCTTCGTGCAGGGTACGTTTGACGACCCGGCGAGCTTCCAGAGCCTGCGTGACACCGTCGAGGAGTTGGATCGCGTACGCGGAACCATGGGCAACCATGCGTTCTACCTCTCGATTCCGCCGAAGGACTTCCCGACGGTGGCCCGCCAGCTCCGCGAGTCTGGTCTGGTTAGCAGCGAGCAAGACCCCGATCGCTGGCGCCGCGTCGTCATCGAGAAGCCCTTCGGGCACAACCTCGAGTCGGCACGCGAACTCAACGAAGCGCTCGAGTCGACGTTCGCACCCGACGCCATCTTCCGCATCGACCACTATCTCGGTAAAGAGACGGTGCAGAATATTTTGGCGCTGCGCTTCGCTAACGAGCTGTACGAGCCGATCTGGAACCGCAACTACGTCGACCACGTGCAGATCACGATGGCAGAAGACATCGGTGTCGGTGGCCGTGCTGGCTACTACGACGGTGTCGGTGCCGCGCGCGACGTCATCCAGAACCACCTTCTGCAGCTCCTGGCGTTGACCGCCATGGAAGAACCCATCAGTCTCAGCGCCGACCACCTCCGCGCCGAGAAAGAAAAGGTTCTCGCCGCGGTCACCCTTCCCGACGACCTCTCCACGGCGACCGCACGCGGCCAGTACGCGGGCGGTTGGCAGGGTGGCGAAGAAGTGCGCAGCTTCCTCACTGAAGAGGGAATGGCGCCAGACTCCGCCACCGAGACGTACGCCGCCGTGAAGCTCGAAATCAACACCCGCCGTTGGGCAGGTGTGCCGTTCTACCTCCGCACCGGCAAGCGCCTCGGCCGCCGTGTCACCGAGATCGCCGTCGTCTTCAAGCGCGCGCCCGAGCACCTATTCTCACGCGGTAGCACGCCCGACCTCGGCCAGAACGCGCTCGTGATCCGGGTGCAGCCCGATGAGGGCGTCACGCTCAAGTTTGGTTCAAAGGTTCCCGGAACCGGCACGCACGTTCGTGACGTCACGATGGACTTCGGCTACGGTCACGCCTTCACCGAGGCCAGCCCCGAAGCATACGAGCGTCTCATTCTGGACGTGTTGCTCGGTGACCCGCCGCTGTTCCCGCGGCACGAAGAGGTCGAAGAGTCGTGGCGCATCCTTGACCCGGTCGAAGAGTATTGGGCATCACTCGGCGGCCCCCTTGACCAGTACGCGCCCGGCTCGTGGGGTCCGGCGAGTGCCGACCAAATGCTGGCACGCGACGGACGCAGCTGGAGGCGACCATGATCGTTGATCTTCCTGACACCACGATTAGCCAGGTGGCAAAGCGCCTCGTGCAGGTTCGCGAAGAGGGCGGCGCCGTTGCACTCGGCCGTGTTCTGACGCTTGTCATCGCGACACGCGAAGAGGCTGCTGAACCGGCGATTGACGCCGCTAACGACGCCTCGCGTGAGCACCCGATGCGCGTCATCGTGCTGATGACGAGCAAGTCGGAAGACGCCCGCCTTGACGCGCAGATTCGCGTGGGCGGCGACGCAGGCGCGAGCGAGGTCATCGTGTTGCGCGCATTCGGTGCTGCCGCGTCTAACGAGGAGAGCCTCGTGACTGGTCTACTCCTCCCCGACGCGCCCGTCGTCGTGTGGTGGCCCGACCAGCCGCCCCTGCGCCCTGCCACCAGCCCCCTGGGCCGCATCGCACAGCGCCGCATCACGGATGCCTCCACCGACCCCGACACGATCAAGCGTTTGTCGAACCTCGGCGAGGGCTACGCTCCGGGAGACACCGACCTGGCGTGGACGCGCCTCACCTACTGGCGTGAACAGCTTGCCGCGGTTCTTGACCAGCCGCCGTACGACCAAGTCACCGCGGTCGAAGTCCATGGTTCCGCTGAATCCCCCTCCACCGGCCTCCTCGCCGCGTGGTTGCGCTTGCAACTCGATGTGCCGGTGAAGTGGGTTTACGAATCGCACGAGAACTGGCGCGAAGGCATCAAGAGCGTGCGCATGACGCGTGCTTCGGGTGACATCCTGTTAGAGCGCCCGGAACCAGGTATCGCGTTGCTGACGCAACCCGGGCAACCGGATCACGATCTCCCGCTTCCTCGCCGCACCCTGCGCGAGTGCCTGGCCGAAGAGTTGCGTCGCCTTGACCCTGACGTGCTGTACGGTCGAGTCATCTCAGAAGGATGGGACCGCCTCGGGCCCGCTTCGGAAGGGCAGCCAGCATGACCGAAAAGCGTGTCGTCGTCGTACCGACTCCCGCCGAGCTCGCCGAAAGCGTCGCGAAGCGGTTTCTCGGCAAGGTCGCCATGGATGCGTCGGAGGATCGCGCGGTTCACGTGTCACTGACCGGCGGAACCATGGGAATCGCTGTGTTGGCCGCGGTCGCCGAAAATCCATTGCGTGACCTGGTGAACTGGTCGGCCGTGCACTTCTGGTGGAGTGACGAGCGTTGGGTTGCTCGCGGCGATGCTGACCGCAATGAGCTGCAGGCGCGCGACGCGCTGCTTGACCAGCTCGACGTGCCCGCCGCGAACATCCACGAAATGCCGGCGGCCGACGAAGGGCTCACGCTCGATGAAGCGGCCGACGCCTACGCGGCCGAGCTGGCGAGCTTTGCCGACGGCGCGAACGCGTGGCCGACGTTTGACGTCTGCTTCCTTGGCGTTGGCCCCGACGGTCACATTGCGTCGCTCTTCCCCGACCGTTCAGCAATCACGGTGACCGACCGGGCCGCCGTCGCGGTGCGCAACTCCCCCAAGCCGCCAGCCGAGCGCATTTCGCTGACCCGACCGGTCATCAACTCGTCGCGTCGGGTGTGGATGGTCGTTGCGGGTGAAGAGAAGGCGGGAGCCCTCGGACTCATTCTTGCTGGCGCAAACTACGAGCAGGTACCGGCTGCCGGTGCCAAGGGCACGAGCCGCACGATCATCATCGTTGACGAAGCCGCCGCCGGTCAGGTGCCGGCAGAACTGATCGACCCGAGCTTCTAAACGCACGGAGACAACAAAGAAGGGCGGGAGCTAAATGAACTGCTCCCCGGAAGTTGGACAACTTAATTAAAGCATTACGCTGCGAGGGCATGAGCGCGATATTCCATTGGGCTCATGCCCTCGAGCGTGAGTGAGACACGTTCGGTGTTGTACCAGGCGA
>NZ_JBNTKF010000019.1:0-40733 GCF_050408675.1 Microbacterium daqui
ACCGACCGGTCACCGTCGGCATCAACGGCTCCATCACGGCCCACACCTCGTCAGAGATCTCCTGTCGCGTCACCGTTCAAGACTCACCCACCGAGGAGCGGAACCTCTTGATCAACACGCCCTAGAGGCGCGTTGCGTTAGGGGTGCGTTGCGCGGAGTCTCTTGGTGAGCGCGTGCAGGGTGCGCAGCTCATCGGGTGTAAGCACCGACATGCGGTGGGCGATCGAACGCGCGTGATCGGTGGCCAGCACGCGGAATGCGTGAGCGCCCTCATCGGTTGCCGTGAGAAGCGAGCCGCGACCGTCTTCTGGGTCAGCGCACTTGGTGAGCAGGCCCCGCTGAACCATGCGGTCGACGAGGCGTGAAACGCTGGGCTGACTGATGAGCATGCGGGCGGTGACATCGCGCAGTCGCGCCGTCATCTCGGGGGCTCGAGTCACGGTGAGGAGCACGTCGTACTCGCCCTGGGAGATCTCGCGGTTGTCGAAATCAGTCGAGAGCTCCGCGAGAATCTCGTGCTGGGCGCGGAACAGGCTCTCCCACGCGTCGGTCGCAAGTCGTCGGGTACTCATGGCCACATTATATACGTATGAATATAATGTGCGTCACATGGCGACGAACGCGGGTTTCGATTCCTAAGATAGCCCCATGAGCAGACTGCGGAAGTATTTCGTCGCTGTTGGTTTGGCGTTGGGCCTCGGCGTCGTGGCGTTGCCCGCAGCCGCCGTGGTTCCGTCTGCGACGCAACCGGTGGTTCCGCTCTCTGCTGGCTCCGTGGTTCCGCTCTCTGCTGGCTCCGTGGTTCCGCTCTCTGATGTTGTAGCCGCTGGTGTCGATGACTTCACCTTCGACAGCGTGCACGTGGATTACGAGCTCACGCCTGGCGAGGATGGTACCGGCTCGTTGCTGGTGACCGAGACGTTCGTCGCGAATTTCATAAACCTCGACACGAACCGCGGCATGCGGCGCATTCTGCCGACGACGTACAACGGGGCGCCGTTGCAGCCGCACCTGATTTCGATCACGGATGAAAACGGGGCCTCGCGCAACGCCGAGACGGAAACCGAAGACGGCAGCTACCTCATGACGTCGCGTGGTGACGACTACGTCAACGGTGTGGAGACCTACGTTTTCACGTACACGGTCGACAATGTGATGCGCAATTACTCGGCTGAGAATGTCGACGAGTTTTATTGGGATGTCATTGGTGCGGAGTGGGCTCAGCCGTTCGGCGAGGTGTCGATGACGTTGCATGTTGATCCGGAGCTGGCGGCGGGGCTGAACGGCAAGGCGTCGTGTTATCGGGGTGACAGTGGCGGGAATACGCCGTGCACGCTGACGTCGTCGGCAGACGGGCAGACGTGGGAGTTCTCGAGTGTCTCGCTCGACCGGTATCAGGGCGTCACGATTGCGATCGGTTTTGATGAGGGAACCATCACGGCGTTCGACGGTTCGTACATGTCGCAAGATGCGGCGCCGTGGCAGTTGGGTGTTGCGGGTGCTGGTGTTGCGGGGCTGTTGGGTGCCGGAGTGGTGCGTGCGACCGCGCTGCGCGATGCGCGTGGGCGTGGCATCATCGTTCCGCAGTACGAGCCGCCCGCCGGGGTTGATGGCATGAACGCGGCGGTGTTGCTGGGCAACCAGCACGCCGTGACCGCTGAGATTTTGGAGCAGGCTGTGCGGGGGTCGTTGCGGATCCGCGAAGACGGCAAGCGTGGCAAATACGTGCTGCAATTGGTCGATGCGACCCGCGCTGGCGACGGCAACGGCGCGCGCATGCTGTCGATTCTGTTCGGCATGAAGTTGCTGCCCGGAACCACCGTGAGCGGCAAGCCGTCATCGAGTCGCGCCGCCAAGCTGCAACAAATGCGCCTGGACACGAAGAAGGCACAGTTGCGAGGTGGGCTGCGCCGCAAGCCGAGCCCGCTACTGCGGGTGGTCTTCTTCCTGGTCGGTGTGGTGCTGACGGCGCTCGCGTTCTTGACGGCCGGCATCATCTACGTGCAGAGCAACAACGGCTTCGGATTCATCGTGGCGGGTGGCGTTGCGGTGCTGTCGATGTTCATGGGATCGCTCGTGTCGAAGAAACCCTTCACCGACCGCGGTGCTGAAGTGCGTGACCACCTCGCGGGGCTCAAGATGTTCATGGACTGGGCTGAGGCTGATCGCATCCGCATGCTGCAGTCGCCCGAGGGAGCTGAGCGTGTGCGCGTGAACACGGCTGACCCGGCGTCGATGCTGAAGCTCTACGAGCCGCTGCTGCCCTTCGCTGTGGTCTTCGGGCTTGAGAAGAAGTGGACCAAGACGCTCGAGGACTACTACGCCGTCGGTGGCTACGAGCCGTACTGGTACACCGGCCGCACAGCGTTCACGGTGAGCGCGCTGAACTCGGTCGTGCAGTCGTTCACGCCGGCGTCTTCGTCTTCATCATCGAGCGGTGGTTCCGGTGGTGGCGGCTCCGTCGGCGGTGGCGGTGGCGGCGGCGGAGGCGGCGGGGTTTGAGGGTTCACGGTCTGTCGGATTTTCGGGGTTTCCGGGTCGTGAGGGCGATGTCAACGACCGTTATGCACGATTGAAAATGGTCCGCACGCAATAAGTGCCCCACCAGCCACATGAGCCTCATGAGTCACAGGTGTGCGTGCATAACGGTTGTTGTCGACGGCTGGTGGTGTGTGCACGGCGGTGGTGGTGGTTCCGGAACCAGGCGCTCAGTTCTGGAGTGAGCTGGCGCGGGTCGGAACCATGGGTGCGCGCGGAACCATGGGGTGTCGGCGGAGCCATGGGGTGACGGCTGAGCCATGGGGTGACGGCGGAACCATGGGGTGACGGCGGAGCCATGGGGTGCGGTTCGCGAGTTGTTGCGTGTGTATGGGTTAGGCGTTCTGCCGGGAGAAATGTAGAACCGGCCGGAGAGGCTTCCGGCCGGTTCTATCCCTTGCACCAAGAGTGTCCTGCAATCACATGCCGGTAGCTGCCACAGCAAAACAACTACCGTGCAATGACTATATAACGGCGGGGTAACGAAGGGAAGGGTTTGTCGTTATCTTTTTGTGATTTGTTTCTCATGAGTTCGCTGAGTGGGACTTGGGTCTATTCGAGCCGCGCAAACACGCGAATGGGAAACGGGAGTTCGCGAACCTCGGTGAAGCCAATCGACTCGTAAAACGCGCGCCGCTCCGGCTCATCGTCGGTCATGAGAACCTTCTGACGCACGTCGGCGGAAGGCTCGAACGCCCGTCGGCGCCACTCGCGCGCAATGCCATGCCGCTGGTGGGAAGGGCGAACGAGAACGTCTTGCAAGTAGGCGATTGTCATGCCGTCGCCGACGACGAGTGCGAGGCCGACGAGCATGCCCGATTCATCTCTCGCGGTCGCCACGGTGAATGAGGCGGCCGCCGTTGAGGCCAGGCGATCCGGGTCATTCGTGTATGCAGCCCACTCGACAGCGTCGTACAGATCGACCAGATCTTCGCGTGAGGGATATTTGTCGGCGGCGTACGTGATAAGCATCGGGCCAGCCTGGCGTGGAGCCCGCGGTGCGGGCAAAGCGTGGCGATTCCTGAGGCGACGGGCTCACGAATGGGGCTGATTTCGACTGCGCTCCGTCGCGACAATTTCTCCCAGCTAACTGCCCTCTGATCGGCCATATTTGCCCTCTCAACGTCGGAGGTTGGTGAGAGGGTGAAGACATGACAACGACACCGCAAACCCCGGCATCGCAACTGCGCGATGCGATCGCGGTGTTCGTTGTGCAGGCGCGCGAATTCCATGCATCCGGCGCGCTCGAGCTGGGCGATGATGGCGAAGCGATCGCCGCGATCACTGCCGCCGGCGATGCGCTCCGGGCGGCCGAGTCGCTGTTGATTGCGGGCGCCGGAACCATTGTGCAGCGCTCGGCGCGAAGGGTGAGGGTGCCATCGGGGCCGTGCATGCGCCAGCGTACGTGGGAGTCGTCGATCGTGAGCTCGTCGTCGCGCGAGCCGTTCCACGTCGCCCAGGTCGCGAGCCGATCGGGGTACCGCAGGGCAACGATCGACCCGCGAAACGTGCGCCCGACGCCCGGAATGATCGCGCATGACGCTACGAGCGAGCCCGCGATTTCGGCGCCAGCGGCATCGCGCAGGTGATTGCTTGCGAGCCACACGTAGCTGGACGGAAACGCCGTGCCCCAGTCTTTCTCGATATACCCGCGACCGTCCGTGAACTCGACGAGCTTGTCTTCAATGACGAGCGTGCCGGCGAGGCCGTGGCCGAACGACACGATGCCGTGAAAGCACTCCATGATCGGCAGGTAGCCGTACCAGCCCATGATTCCCGGGCGCCGCAGCGTCACCGGATACGGGTCGATCGGCGTCGCGTACGAAAGGGATCCGCTGATCATCGGGAGGTCGAGCATGACGCCGCTCTGATCGAAGCGGTTGCTGCCGACCGTGACCGCCATGCGCGACTCATCAGCCTCAAACTCGTCAGACGTGAACCGAAAATACCAGGATCGCCCGCCCACGCCATCAAGCACCTGGATGAAGGCTTCGTCGACGGAACCATCGGAGCTGCCGCCGCGGAAAATGCCCGGAATCAGCGCCCAGCGCTGGGAGAGATCGGGGGAGACGAGCTTGATGTACCAGCCCTCGAAGAATTCGCGCTTGCGCCCGCGACCGTGGTAGCCCTCGGGGTGACGCACCCCACGGAAGTACTGCATCGGCGACCGCATGCCCCCACGGTACGGGCAATTGCCGCCCCCGGGGTAGGGGTTTCATCGCGAGGTCTCATCTGACAAAATCGCCGATTGAATGCGGCTGGCACTGGCTCTGGTGCAATGTCCCAGGGACGGCGTATCGTCGCATCCGACGCAAAGGAGCATCATGTCAGCACGACTAGAAGCCATCAACATCACGTGCCGTGATCACGCGGCCAGTGGCGCCCGCTGGGCCGAAATCCTCGGGCTCGAGCCGGAGGGCGACATCACGTCGGCAAACGACTTCATCACGTATCGGATCCCCGGAACCGAGGTGTATTTCGCGTTCCAGCCACCCGACAACGGTGAGGTGGGCGACACGTTTGTGCCGCGCATTCATCTCGACGCGGTCGCCTCGGGCAACACCCGCGAGCAGGAGCTAGAGAACCTCCTCACACGCGGAATGAAGCTCGTGGTCGACGCACGCACCGCCGACGGCGCCGGCTGGTTTACCGTTGAAGACGTCGACGGCACACAGATTTGTGTGGGCCGGTCTGATGAAGAGCGTGCTGCCGCGAAAGCGGCCCGCGAAGGTTCGTCGTGAGCGCGACTTCCTGTTCGGTTCTTGCACGCGACACTGCCTTCGATGACGGATCGTGCCTCCACCTATCGAGCGCGACCGCCAGAGATAGCCGCCCGCGTAGGCATCGTCAACCCCATTGGTGTGGGTGTTCACGCACCGTAGTGTGACGGGCAACGACACGAAACGGAGATCACGATGACTGACGTTGTATCCCTGCCTGCGCTTGACCTCGAGCGGTATCTGGGCCCATGGTTCGAAATTGCCCGTCTTCCCATGCGCTGGGAAGACGACAAGGCCACATGCGTCACCGCGCATTACACGATGAACGACGATGGCACCGTTCGCGTCGACAACCGGTGCTATGACGAGGACGGTAAGCCGGTCCAGTCGATAGGCCGAGCAAAGCCCGTGGAGGGCGAACCCGCCCAGCTGCGGGTGTCGTTCATGCCGGAGCTTCTCCGGTGGATGCCCTTCACCGAAGGGGACTACTGGGTGCTGAAGATCGACGAAAACTACAAGCACGCGTTGGTCGGTACGCCCGACCACAAGAATCTTTGGTTGCTCGCTCGCACGTCAACTATCGACCCTGAGATCGAGCGTGAGTTTCTCGACCATGCCACTGCCCAGGGGTTTGACTTAGCGCCGCTCATTCGCCCGAGGCAGGATGGCCGAAGCGTAAGTAGTGATGAACTCGAAGAGAGTTAGTGTTTCGCGTTGCGTTTGAACGTCGCGCGGTCAGGGTGTCAATAGCACTTTGATTGCGCGGCGTTCGTCCATCGCGCGATAACCCTCGGCGGCGTCCTCCAGCGGGAGCGTCATGTCGAAGACAGCGCCGGGGTTGATCTTGCGGTCCCAAATGAGCTGGATCAGTTCGGGCAAGAAGCGTCGCACGGGAGCCGGGCCACCCATCAGGTGAACGGTCTTGCCGAACAGCTCAGCACCATCGAGTGAGACACCGTGGGAGACGCCGACGAAGCCGACATGGCCACCGGAACGGCACGCGCGAATCGCCTGCTGCATCGACTCCTGTGTGCCGACGGCTTCGAGCACGCTGTGGGCGCCGTAGCCGCCGGTGAGCTCCTTGATACGGGCAACGCCCTCATCGCCGCGCTCTTCAACAATGTCGGTCGCACCGAACTCACGGGCCAGGGCCTGGCGGTCGGCGTGACGACTCATCGCAATGATGCGCTCGGCGCCGAGCTGCTTCGCGGCCAGGATGCCGAGCAAACCAACCGCGCCGTCACCAACCACGGCAACGGTCTTGCCGGGGCCTGCCTCGGCGGCGACAGCGGCAAACCAGCCGGTGCCCAACACATCCGATGCGGCGAGCAGCGACGGCACCAGATCAGCCGACGGTTCGCCGGGCATCCTCACGAGCGTGCCGTCGGCGAGCGGAACTCGCGCGTATTCCGCCTGTGTGCCGATCGAGCCCATGCCGGTCGTGTGAATGCAACGCGACTGGAATCCCGCCTCGCAAATTTCGCACGTGTTGTCGCTCGTCATAAACGAACCGACAACGTGATCGCCGACCGCGAGCGACGTCACGTCGGCGCCGATCTCGGTCACAACGCCGATGTACTCGTGACCCATGTTCTTACGGTTCACGCGGTCATGTCCGCGATAGGGCCAGAGGTCGGAACCACAAATACAGGTCGCGGTCACTCGGATGATCGCATCGGTTGGCAGTTGAATCTCCGGATCCGGGCGCTCTTCGACGCGAACGTCTCCGGGGGCGTGCATGACTACTCCGCGCATGATTCTCCTTCAGCTCAACCGGCACCCGGTCATCGGCTGCCCGCACAAATCTGTGGAACCAGTTTGGCGCAGTCAGATACGCTGCAGGGCGAATCTGCCGAACTTACGCCAACAATCCCCGTACATCGTCGGCCGTCAACGCGCCGGCGAACAGATCGCCACCATCGATGACTTCGGTGAACAACGCACGCTTCGATTCGCCGAGCGCGACCACTTTCTCTTCGATCGTGTCGCGCGCGACCAACCGGTAGACCATGACCGGCTTCGTCTGACCGATGCGGTGGGTGCGGTCGATGGCCTGCGCCTCGGTTGCCGGGTTCCACCACGGGTCGAGCAAGAACACCGAATCGGCCTCGGTCAACGTCAGGCCAACACCACCCGCCCGGAGGCTGACGAGGAACACCGGAGCGTCCCCCTCTCGAAAACGAGAGATCACTTCAGGGCGGTTTGTCGTGGTTCCGTCGAGGTACTCGTACCGAATGCCGCGTGCCTCAAGCCGCGAACGCACCAGCGCGAGGTACGACGTGAACTGGCTGAATACGAGGGCGCGATGCCCCTCGGCCGCCAAGTCTTCAATGCGGTCGAGCAACTCATCAAGCTTGGTCGTGGCTCCCGGCCGCGTGCCCTCATCACCAATCAACGACGGGTCGAGTGCCAGCATGCGCAGCAGCGTGAGCGAGCGGAACACGATGAACCGGTTGCGATCGAGGTCTTCGACGAGACCCAGAATCTTCTGCCGCTCGCGTTGTAGATGCAGGTCATAGAGGCGCCGATGCTCGGGTCCGAGGTCAATAGTCACCGTCTGCTCGGTGCGTGACGGCAACTCGAGCGCAACGTTCTGCTTCGTGCGGCGCAGCATGAGCGGGCGAATCCGCGCCCGCAACTCGGCGATGCGCTCTGCCGAATGGGCCTTGATGTAGCGGTCGGTGAACCGCAGTCGTGACGGATAGAGCCCAGGCGCCACGACCCGCAACAGCGCCCACAGGTCGAGCAGGCTGTTTTCCATCGGGGTGCCGGTGAGGGCGAACTTCACGTCGGCGTTCAGCGCATACGCACACTCGTGCACTTGAGACGCGGGATTCTTGATGTATTGCGCTTCGTCAAGAATGAGGGTGCGCCAGCGCTGACGTTCGAAGCGGTCGAACTCCAAACGAAACAGCGCGTACGACGTGATGACCACGTCGGCATCCGCAGGAATGACATCTTTCGTCGAGCCAACGACCGCCACGCTGAGCGCAGGAGCGAAGCGGCGAATCTCATCGCCCCATCCGCCCACAACCGACGTCGGTGCCACAACCAGTGCCGGCCGATCCGACCCCTGCGTGTGCTGCAACAGCGCGATCGCCTGCAGCGTCTTACCGAGGCCCATGTCATCGGCGAGGATGCCGCCGAGACGGTGCGCATCGAGGTGCGCGAGCCAACGGAACCCCTCCACCTGATACCCGCGCAGCGTCGCGGTGATGCCCGCCGGCACGTCGATTGGCGACGGGGTACCGGTCAGTGCACGCGCCGCCGACCGCCACGCGAGAGCCTCAGGCTGCTGGTCAGACTCATCTTCAAACGGCTCGAATAGGTCAGCGTGGTAGCGGCTGACGATCGCGCCGGTCTCCCACTCTTCAAGATGCGCCCCCTCCTGAATGAGTTCACGCAGACTGTCGAAAATGGGTTGCTTCAGTGACAGATACGACTTGTCGACCAGCAACAACTTCGTCTGCCCCCGACTGAGCGCAGCAAACACTCGAGCAAACGGCACGATGTAATCGCCCAGCATGATGACAAACCCCAGGCTTAGCCAGTCGTTGTCGTTGGTCGGCACCGCAGTGAGACGCAGCGTCGGCGCCTCGACGGTCGCCCGATACTCGGGCTTCTCACCGATTGCGTGCACACGAATGCCACTCGCTTCCAGCATCGGCAGCTCTTCGGCCACGAACACCGCGGCATCCGCACCGGTCAGTTTCTCGGGCACATCGACGGGGCCCGTGGCAAGCGGCTGGTGAGCGGAACCAATCCACGACTCCCAGCGCATAAGCACGGTGTCGCCGGGGCGATACTCGACAACGAGCACCGTCTCTTCGCGCACTTCGGGCAGCTCGATACCGCGCCCCGCGACGCCAATCTGCGTCGTGAGCGTCGGGTAGACCTGCTCCCAGAACTCCTCGACGTCGGCCTCCGGCACCCGAATGACTTCGGCTTCGTCACGCACCAGGTCGAGCCCCGCGCCCGGCACCGGCGCCAGCATCACACGAAGGTCTGGGTCAAACGTGCACACATAGATGCCGTGATCGGCCACAACACCCGTCGGAGTCACGCCCACGTCGTCAATCGTGACCATCGGCGCAATCCGCAGCCCCGTGGTTCCGTCTGGCGCAACCTCAGCAACTACGCGTGCCGCTGGTGCGAGATCAACGCGCGTCGCTTTCTTACCCGTCAGCAGCGTGATGCCGGCACTCGCGGCTGACTCCAGCAACGGCCACAGCAGCTGGCTCGCGAAATCGTCGAGGTAGAGCCAATCGCTCTCCGACGCGCGGTAGCCGGAACCACTCGTGCGGTGCAGCGCAGCAAACTGCGTGAACCACGAAACCTGGGCAGCATCGAGCCCGAGTCGCTCAACCTTGTAGGTGAGTGTGCCCCAGGTGATGTCGCTGGTAACCCAGTTGCCGCTCTTGCTGCGGAGCGCGGGCCGCACCCCGAGACGCTGCGTGCCGCGCTTGCGCACGGACGTCGCGGGCGAGGCCTGTGGTGACGTCCACTGGCTGCCTTCGCGCTTCAACGTGCGCAGCTGAAACAGGAGGCCGAGGTCGGCATGGCCGTCTCGGCCGGGTGCAGAGGTAACACCGAGGCGATCACGCCAGGAGGGTGTTGCGTTTGCCGTCACCCGTCGATTCTCTCAGCACCCACAGACAAAACGGCCGGTGCACAACATGACGTCGCGCACCGGCCGTAAAATCAGCGGCTTAGTACCAATCGGTCGCCTGCGAGTGACCCCACGCACCGCACGGGCTGCCGTACACGGCATCGATGTACTGCAGACCCCAAATGATCTGCGTCGTGGCGTTCGTGGCCCAATCGCCCGCGACCGACGACATCTTGTCGCCGGGCAGAGACTGCGGAATGCCGTAGGCACCGGAGCTCGGGTTCTCGGCCTGGAAGTTCCATCCCGACTCCTTGTTCCACAGCGACTCCAGGCACGAGAACTGGTCTGCACCCCAGCCATAGTCGTTCAGTGCGATCGTGGCGGCGGTATTGCGCGCACCATCGGGGGTGTTCGCGGCCGCTGCAGCCTCGGCGGCTGCAGCTTCGGCGGCGGCCTGTGCGGCCGCGGCCTGCTCCGCAGCAATACGCTCCTGCGTTGCCACAACATCAGCACGCAGGGCGGCCGTCGCGCCGACAACCTTTTCGGTTTCGGTCGTGATCTGTGCCGTCTTGGCGGCCAGGGCTCGCGCGGGCACCCCACTCAGGTTCATCGCATTGTCGATGTCGGCGCGAAGCTCTTGTGAATTGACGGTCAGGGTTTCGACCGAGATGTTCGCGGCGTAAAACTCGGCGTTGGCCGCACCAGCATCCTGCACCGCAGATTCGGCGGTGGTGATGGCAGTACGGAGTTCGGTGATCTGAACGGCCGGCATCATCTGCTTGGACGCGGTCGGAACCAGGGCTGCGGCAACAGCCGGAGCGGAGACTCCGAGGGTGCCGATTGCGACGATGGCACCGGCAAGGGCGAAGGCAGAGGTGCGCTTCGACGGAGCGTGACGGGTCGGGCGGGAAGAAAGGGGGAAGAAGGGCATAACGAATACTTCTGTGTGGGAACCCACCGACTCTCGGTGGCAGAGCGCGCCGCTGTGGCTTCGCAGTCACGGCCCTCACGCTCGGGTGCGTGGGCTTCGGCGGGCGAGTGTGCCGTTCGGGGCGGCACCTCAGAAACCCTGAGCGTCTGATCTGGGCGAAACTGATGAAAAGCCTGAACAAACCATGTAAACGGGGCTTCCGAGGTCGCGCGCATCGGGCGTTGAGATTGCCTCACGTCACCCACCCATGACGCCGTTACCATTCCGTTACTTCCGCGGAATTGCGGGCAATTATGTGTATGTCCGACGTTGATTTAGGTGCACCGAAAAGGTACTGTTTTCGGCATGCCTAAAAATGCTGGCCGACGAATGTGCAGAATCGTCGGCGTCGCCGTGCTGAGTGCGGTCACCGCCGGGCTCGCGTCATGCAGCGCCCCTGTCGAATCATTGGGGGAGAAGCCGGTTGTCGTCGCCACCTTCAGTGTGCTGGCCGATATCGCCAGCGAAATTGGCGGTGACCATATTGAGGTGCGATCGATCACAAAGGTCGGTGCCGAGATTCACGGGTACGAACCGACGCCCGGCGACATTCGTCAGGGCGTCGATGCCGACCTGCTGATCGAAAACGGGTGGGGGCTCGAAGCCTGGTTTGACCAGTTCGTCGCAGATCTCGACGTTCCGGTCGTGACGCTCACCGACGGTCTGACTCCCATCGACATCGCGAGCGACGCGTACGCAGGCAAGCCCAATCCGCACGCTTGGATGAGCCCGGCTAACGTGCAGCACTTCGCGACCGTGTTAGCTGCTGAGTTCACAAAGCTCGCTCCCGAGTACGCCGCCGATTTCACCCAGAACGCCGAAGCGTACGTCGCCGAGCTCGACGACGTGCAAGCGGACCTCGTTGCGGCACTTGCCACGATCCCCGAATCACACCGCACGCTCGTCACGTGCGAAGGGGCGTTCAGCTATCTCACCCGTGACGTCGGTTTGACGGAGGCGTACATCTGGCCGGTCAACGCGGAGCAACAGGTGACACCCCAGCGCCTCGCAACCGTCATTGACGTCGTCAACAGCACCGAGGTTCCGGCTGTCTTTTGTGAGTCGACCGTGTCAGAACGACCCATGCTGCAGGTTGTCTCCGCGACCGGCACCCGCTTCGGCGGCACGCTCTACGTCGATTCGCTCTCACTCGACGACGGGCCGGTGCCCACCTATCTCGACCTCATCAGACACGACGTTGACGTCATCGTCGCGGCACTCGCGCAAGGAGCCCCATGACACTGGCCATTGATGTGCAGGGCGTGACCGTGCGCTACGGCGACGTCGTCGCCCTCGACGGCGTTGACCTGCAGGTTGCCCACGGAACCGTCACCGGGCTCATCGGCATGAACGGGTCAGGCAAATCGACCCTGTTTCGCACCATCATGGGTGTCATCAACCCGGCTCGTGGTTCCGTGCGCATTGACGGCGAGACCCCGCAAGCCGCCCGTGCCTCTGGAGCCGTCGCCTATGTGCCGCAGGCCGAAGAAGTCGACTGGTCGTTTCCGGTGAGTGTGCGCGACGTCGTGATGATGGGCCGCTACGGCAAGCAGGGCGTCCTTCGTCGCGCCTCGCGTGCAGACCGCGCTGCCGTCGACACCGCCCTCGACCGCGTCGGGTTGAGCGATCTCGCGAATCGCCAGATTGGTCGGCTCTCGGGCGGACAAAAGAAGCGGGCGTTCGTGGCGCGGGCGATCGCTCAGGACGCCCGGGTGCTTCTACTCGACGAGCCCTTCGCCGGCGTCGACAAGCCGTCAGAGGCGATGATCACGCGGGTGCTGATTGAGCTGGCAGCCGAGGGTCGCGGCGTCCTCGTCTCCACTCACGACCTCGCGGGGCTTCCGGAACTCGCGCGCGACGTTGTGTTGTTGCGCAACCGCGTGCTGTTTCACGGCGACGTGGCGGAGGGGTTGGAACCACGGATTCTGGCGCGTGCTTTCGGTTGGGAGGAGGCGGCATGAGTTGGGTTGATGCGTTGCTTGAGCCGTTCCAGTTCGAGTTCATGTTGCGCGCGTACGGGGCGACGATTCTGGCCGCCGTCGTGTGTGCACTGTTGTCGTGCTGGCTGGTGCTGATCGGCTGGTCGCTTATGGGTGACGCAGTCTCGCACGCCGTGTTGCCTGGCGTTGTCCTCGCCTACTTTTTCGGGGTCCCGTTCGCGCTGGGCGCCCTCGTCTTTGGGCTGCTCGCGGTCGCCCTCATCGGCGCGATTCGCGACACCAGCCGTCTTAAAGAAGACGCCGCGATCGGCATCGTGTTCACAACGCTGTTCGCGCTCGGCCTGGTACTGGTCTCGATCATTCCGAGTCAGACCGACCTCGGGCACATCATTTTCGGCAACATTCTCGGGGTCTCCGATGCCGACCTGTTGCAGATCGCTATTCTCGCCGTCGTGGCAATTGCGGTGTTACTTATCAAGCGCCGCGATCTCACGCTGTTTGCCTTTGACCCCGCGCACGCTTTCGCGATTGGCCTGCGGCCGAAACTGTTGAGCGCGCTCCTCCTCGGCGTGCTCGCGCTGACCAGTGTCGTGGCGCTTCAAGTGATCGGCGTCGTGCTCGTTGTGGCCATGCTGATCATCCCTGGGGCCACGGCGTACCTGCTCACCGATCGCTTCGGACGCATGTTGTGGATCGCTCCACTTCTCGGCGCGGTCGCGGCCGTCGTCGGCATCACGCTCAGCTACTACCTCGACGCCGCCTCGGGTGCCCTGGTGGTGCTGACTCAGGGTGCCATCTTCGCGATCGTCTACCTC
Source organism: Microbacterium daqui (assembly GCF_050408675.1). Classification (NCBI taxonomy): domain Bacteria; kingdom Bacillati; phylum Actinomycetota; class Actinomycetes; order Micrococcales; family Microbacteriaceae; genus Microbacterium; species Microbacterium daqui. Next base: position 13,593 of record NZ_JBNTKF010000019.1, read on the forward strand.
TTCAGCCCCACGCAAGGCATTGTTCCGCGCCTCCTCACGCGAAACCGCCGTGGGGTGTCAGCTGTGCACTGACACCCCACGGCGATCGCCTTCTGTCTACTTTGCGCTAGCGGCCACCGGCTCGCCGTCGACGGCCGGGTCTTCGGGCTGATCAGCGCGTGCCAGCTTCGACGGCCACCAAATCGCGGGGCCAATGTCGTACGTGAGTGCGGGCACGAGCAGCGATCGCACGATGAACGTGTCCAGCAGCACGCCGAACGCGACGATAAACGCGAGCTGCACGAGGAACAGAATCGGAATCACCGACAGCGCCGCAAACGTTGCCGCCAAGACGAGGCCAGCCGATGTGATCACGCCGCCGGTGATCGCGAGGCCGCGCAGCACGCCGTGACGTGTGCCGTGCTTGACCGACTCTTCGCGCACGCGCGTCATCAAGAAGATGTTGTAGTCGATGCCGAGTGCCACCAAGAACACGAAGCCAAAGAGCGGAACCGCGGCATCGGCGCCGGGGAAGTTGAAGACCCCGTTGAACATCAGAGCTGACACACCCATGGCTGTTCCGAACGACAGCACCGTGGTGAGAATCAGGAGCACCGGTGCGAGGACCGACCGCAACAGCAGCATCAGAATGACAAGAATCACGACGAGGATCAGCGGAATGATCAGGTTGCGGTCGTGAATCGACGCATCGTTCGTGTCGATGGCCGTTGCGGTCACGCCGCCGACGAGCGCGCCGGTGCCGTCGAGCTGCGTGCGCAGGTCGCGCACGGTCGTCGCCGCGGCTTCCGAGTCGGCCGCGTCGGTGAGCGTTGCCTGCAGCAATACGTTGCCATCCACGACCGTCGGTGTCGGCGGTTCCGTTCCCGGAGGGCCCTGCGCAACGATCCCGTCAGCGGTGACCGACGCCGAACCCGTCACTGAGTCTTTCGCTGAAATCGAGACGCTCGAGATGCCGTCATGCCCCAGCAAAATGTCGACGATCGCCTGTTGCTCGGTCTCCGGCGTCAGGATGTAAGTGGGGCTTCCGGAACCACCGGGGAAGTGCTCGCCGAGGGCGGCTTGGCCGTCGCGTGCCTCTGACGTGCCAAGCACGAGTTCAGACTGCGCGACCCCGTCGGCCTTGAGCTGCGTGACGCCAACCGCGCCCACGAGCAGGACGAGCGTCGTGACGATCCAGATCGCGCGCGGACGCTTGCGAACCTGGCGCGCGAGCCACGCCCAGATTCCCTTCTGCGGCATGCCCTGTTCGGCCTTCACCACGTCAGGCTCGAAGTGCGGGCGACGGGGCCAGAACGCCGCGCGGCCGAATGCGAAAAGCAAAGCGGGCAGAAGCGTGAGCGCGGCGAGCATGGCGAAGACGATGCCGAGTGCCGCCACCGGCCCCAGCGTGCTGTTCGATTTCAGGTCACTCAGCAACAGGCACAACAGACCCGCGATGACCGTCCCGCCCGACGCGAGAATTGGTTCCACTGACCCCTTCCATGCGCGCATCGTGGCTTGCCACTTGTCTTCGGTGACGCGCAGCTCTTCGCGGAAGCGGGAGACGAACAGCAGTGAGTAGTCGGTGGCCGCACCGATCACGAGGATGAACAAAATGCCCTGGGTCTGGCCGCTGAGCAGCAGCACGCCCCACTTCGCGAGCCACCACACTGTGAGCAACGCGATGCACAGCGCGAACAGGCTCGTCGAGAGCACAGCGACCGGGAGCAGGAGCGAGCGGTAGACGAGGATCAGGATGACCAGCACGGCGAGTAGGGCGACGCCGAGGAGGAGGCCATCGATACCGGAGAAGCCAGCGATGAGGTCGGCGGTGAAGCCAGCGGGGCCGGTGATGGCGACCGTGATGCCGTCGGCGACATCGGTCTTGAGTTGGGTGCTGAGCTCCATCACGACGTCACCGACATCACTGTCAGCGTCGATCGGAATGAAGGCCTGGGCCGCCATGCCGTCTTCGGAGGGGATCGCGGGGGAGAGCTTGTCGTTCACGCCGGCGATCTCGGGTGCCGCCTCGAGTGCCGTCGTGATGCTGTCGAGCTGAGCATCGGTGAGGGCGCTGTCGCTGGTGAAGATCGCGATCGCCGGAATCGCGTTCTCGCCGCTGAAGTCGCCGAGCACCTTCTGCACCGCGGTCGCGTCTGCCGAGTCAGGGAGGTAGGCCGTCGAATCATTCGACGACACCTCATCGACCTTGCCAAACAGCGGGCCACCGAGGCCCGCGCCGGTGAACCAGGCGAGGATCAGCAGGGCCGGGATGAGAATTCGGCACCATTTCTTGGGGCGGGACATGCTCTCTCGTTTCGGTGGTGGCTGCGTTGAGACGATCGGCGATGATCTCTCGCCTAACAGATTGCTAGCCTAGCAAGAAATAATATTCGCGAGTGATCGAATATGCTAGAGCCATGGCAACGGAAGGTGGCGTGAGTGGGGCGAATATCTATCGCCTCGACGCCAGCGACCCGACCGGTCGACTGGTCGATCGCTCCGCCATGTCTGCCGACGACATCGCGCAGGTGAGTGAAGTCATGCAGGCGCTCGGCGCGTTGCGCTCCGCAGAACAGCGCATTTCCGAAGCGTCGCGGCGCTACATGAAGCTCAATGACACCGATATGCGGGCGCTCCACTTTTTGGCCGCGTGTCTGCACACGCAGACCGTGGCGACCCCTGGTTCCATTTCGGCGCACCTCGGTATTTCGACGGCGTCGACGACGAAGCTTCTTGACCGGCTTGAGGCCGGAGGCCACGTCACGCGCTCCGCGCATCCGACCGATCGGCGCGCGCTGGCGATCGCGATCACGCCCGAAACCCACGAGGCAGCTATGCAATCGGTCGGGCGTCAGCATGCGAAGCGCGTGCCCTCGGTCATGCGGCTCACACCCGACGAGCGCCAGACGGTGATCGACTTTCTTCGCGGTATGGCCGCGGATCTCGACGCCCCGTAACTCCTAAACGCGAAACGGCCCCGGTGATCATCACTGGGGCCGTTTGAAATTCACATCCGCTTAGCGGTAGTTGACGTACTGCAGGTCGACGTCGAGATCGGCTGCTTTGAGGAGGCGCTGAACCTCTTGGAGGTCGTCGCGGCTCTTCGAGCTCACGCGCAGTTCGTCACCCTGAATCTGGCTCTTGACGCCCTTCGGACCCTCATCGCGAATGATCTTGCCGATCTTCTTCGCGTTCTCCTGCGAGATGCCTTCCTTCAGCGTCGAGGTGATGCGCACCTCCTTGCCGGAGGCGAGGGGCTCGCCCGAGTCCAGGCTCTTCAGCGAAATGCCGCGCTTAATGAGCTTGGTCTGGAAAACGTCGAGAACGGCGTTCGCGCGCTCTTCGGAGTTCGCCTTGATGATGATCGAGTCGCCGCTCCAGTCGATCGAGGCCTCAGTGCCCTTGAAGTCGTAGCGCTGCTCGACCTCCTTCTTCGCCTGGTTCAGAGCGTTGTCTGCCTCTTGGCGGTCGATCTTGGAGACGATGTCGAATGAGGAGTCAGCCATACCCACATCGTATCCGTCCCGGGCGAAAACCGCCCTACGGGGTCTTGCTTGTAAGCGTTTCCACAATCACAATCTGGATACAGCCTGATTATTTGGCACAATCTCCTGTTGCGCATCGGGTCGAACGATGTGCATACTGTAAGCGCTTGCAATCACATCGCCAGGGCAACGTCGGCCGGCCATAGCCTCCGACAGCCCTCGGCTCACCACATCAGAGAGGCAACACCAATGAAGGTGAACAAGAAGGGCGCCCTGGTTTTCGGCGCACTGCTCGCCACGAGCGCACTGCTTGCTGGTTGCTCCGGCTCGGCAACTCCGACCAACACTGCAAAGCCCGAAGAATCCGGCGACACCGGCGCAGGCGAGCCGAGCGATAACGCCATCGTCGTCTGGGTAGACGCTGAGCGCGTCGACGCCCTGCAGGGTGCCGCTGACGCTTACGAAGAAAAGACCGGCATCAAGGTTGACCTCGTTGGCCGCGACAACAACACCATCAAGGACGACTTCATCCAGCAGGTGCCGACCGGCAAGGGGCCGGACATCACGATGGGTGCACACGACTGGGCTGGCGAACTTTCCGCGAACGGTGTCGTTGCTCCCCTCGAGCTCGGTGACTCGGCCGCTGACTACCTCGACGTTGCGCTGAAGGCATCGACCTACGAAGGCAACGTCTACCTCCTGCCCTACGCCGTCGAGAACATCGCCGTGCTGCGCAACGCTGACATCGCTCCGAACGCGGCAGCGTCGTTCGACGACATGCTGGCGACGGGTGCAGCCGCTGGCCTCACCCAGCCGTTCGTTGTTGAGCAGGGCGCTGAGGGTAACCCCTACCACCTCTACCCGTTCCAGACGGCTTTCGGTGCTCCGGTCTTCGGCCTGAACGCTGAGGGTGGGTACGACCCGACCAAACTCGAGCTCGGCTCGGCTGGCGGCACCGAGTTCGCCAAGTGGCTCTCCGCACAGGGCAAGAACGGCACCGGCGCGCTGAACACCGACATCGACGGTGCGATCGCGAAGGAGAACTTCCTCTCCGGCAAGTCGGCCTACTGGCTGACCGGCCCGTGGAACGTTGGCGCAGCTGTTGACGCTGGCATCAACGTTGCTGTTGACGCGATCCCGAGCCCGACCGCAAACCCGGCTCAGCCGTTCGCTGGTGTAAAGGGCTTCTACATCTCCAGCGAGTCGAAGAACAAGGTTGCCGCTAACGACTTCCTGGTGAACTACATCGGCACCGCCGACGTTCAGCTCGAGCTCTACAAGGCTGGCAACATCCTCCCCGCGCTGAAGGCTGCGGCAGAAGAAGCATCGAGCGACCCGATCCTCGCTGGTTTCGCAGCCGCTGGTGCCGACGCTGTTCCGATGCCCGCTGTTCCCGCCATGGGTGCTGTGTGGCAGTACTGGGGCATCGCTCAGGCTGAGATCATCAACGGTGGCGACCCGACGACGGTATGGGCAAAGCTCGTAACTGACGTTACGGCAGCTATCAAGTAATTGCTCTGTGGGTGCGGCGGTCACGTCGCACCCACAGATTTCTTTCGTACGGAGAAGGGTCAAGTGGGATGACCACACAGGCGCCAGTCGAGCCACCGGTTCGGCGCACCAAACAGCAGCGTCGCGCAGCTCACATCGCAGAGCATGCCAGCGGTGGACTGTGGACGATCATCGGCAAGATCGCGATGCTCGGCATCGTCGACGCCATCGCCATCTACGCGCTGATCGTGCTGATCGGCTACGAGCAGTGGGGCGTCGCCGCGCTGATCTCAGCGGTCACGATCATCGTCAACTGGATCTACTTCAGCCGCGGCAAACTGCCCGCTAAGTACCTGGCTCCGGGCGTCATCTTCCTTCTCCTCTTCCAGGTGTTTGTCCTTGGCTACACCGGATACATCGCTTTCACCAACCAGGGCACCGGCCACAGCCTCAACAAGGACCAAGCCGTTAGCTCGATCATGGCGACGTCGCTCGAGCGCGTCGAAGGGTCCGCCTCGTACGACGTCACCGTCGTCGAGAACGGAGGCGGCGAGCTCGGTCTGCTGGTGACCGATCCTGAAGGTGACACGTGGGTCGGAACCACGGAGTCAGGTCTGCAGGAAGCGCCCAATGCGCAAATGGAGAATGGCAAGGCTGTCGCGCTCGATGGTTGGCGCTCCCTCAAGTTCGCTGAGGTCGCCTCGCGCTCTGACGAACTCAACGCCGTTTCGGTTCCGCTGTCTGACGACCCGAACGACGGGGCCCTCCGCAGTAGCGACGGATCAAAGGGATACCTCTACACCTCGCCGCTGACCTACGACCCCGTAACCGGCTCGATCACCGATGCCGATGGCGTCGTCTTCTCCGACAACGGGGCCGGCTCTTTCGTCGCACCCGATGGTTCCGAACTCTCCACCGGTTGGGTCACGACCGTCGGTTTCGACAACTTCATTCGGGCCGTCACCGATCAGCGCCTCATGCAGCCGCTGATGTACGTCACCGCGTGGACCTTCGCGTTCGCGATCCTCTCGGTGGCCACCACCTTCTTCCTCGGTCTCTTCCTTGCGATTGTCTTCAATGACATGCGTATGAAGGGCCGAAAGATCTACCGTTCGCTCATGATCCTGCCGTACGCGGTGCCGTCGTTCCTGTCGGCGCTGGTGTGGGCCGGCATGATGAACCAGTCGTTCGGTTTCATTAACGAAGTGCTCTTCGGTGGCGCCGATATTCCGTGGCTCACCGACCCGTGGCTCGCGAAGGTTTCGATCTTGATCGTGAACCTGTGGCTCGGCTTCCCCTACATGTTCTTGGTGTGCATGGGGGCGCTGCAGTCGATCCCCGAAGACGCACTTGAGGCCGCGAAGATGGACGGCGCGAAGCCATGGGCCATCTTCCGCCTCATCAAGCTACCGTTGCTGCTGGTGAGTGTTGCGCCGCTGCTGATAGCCTCGTTCGCGTTCAACTTCAACAACTTCAACGTGATCTACATGCTCACCAACGGTGGCCCGCGTGACACGGCGGCCCCGATTCCGGTCGGCTTCACCGACATCCTGATCTCGATGGTTTACAAGGTGGCCTTCACCGGGCAGACGCGTGACTACGGTCTCGCGAGCGCCTACTCGATTCTGATCTTCGTAATCGTCGCCGTGATTTCGATCATTGCGTTCCGCCGTACCAAGAGCCTGGAGGAGCTGAACTAATGTCTACCGCAGCACTTCCCACCGACATCTCGACGATCCCGACGAAACGCCCGTTTAACTTCGGTCGCTGGTTCAGCCAGACTGGCTGGCGCCACGTTGTTGGCGTGGTCATGGTGATCTTCTCGCTGTTCCCGATCATCTTCGTCATCTCGTCGTCGCTGAACCCGAACGGCACCCTCACCGGCTCGAACGCACTGTTCTCGACGATCGGTCTCGACAGCTATATTCGCATTCTCAACGACCCACAGGTTCCGTTCATGCCGTGGTTCGGCAACACCCTCATCGTTGCCGGCATCACAAGCGTTGCCACGGTGTTCCTCGGCGCTCTCGCCGCGTATGCGTTCTCCCGCATGCGCTTCAAGGGTCGTCGTTTCGGACTCATGTCGATCGTCATCGTGCAGATGTTCCCGCAGATTCTGGCGGTCGTCGCGATCTTCCTGCTCGTCTCAACGCTCGGTGACTGGTTCCCGTCGATTGGCCTTGAGACCCACGCCGGGCTGATCCTCGTGTACCTCGGTGGCGCGCTCGGCGTGAACACCTACCTCATGTACGGCTTCTTCAACACGATTCCGAAAGACATCGACGAGGCCGCGAAGATTGACGGTGCTGGCCACGCCCGCATCTTCTTCACGATCATCCTGCGCCTGGTGGCACCGATCCTCGCGGTCGTTGCGCTGCTGAGCTTCATCGCGACGGTCAACGAGTTCGTTGTCGCCTCGGTGCTGTTGACCGAAACCGATTCGCAGACCCTGGCCGTTGGTCTCACCAAGCTCGTATCGAACCCGCGCTACGCCGACTGGTCGGCGTTCTCCGCCGGTGCCGTGATGGCGGCGCTACCGGTGGTCGCGTTGTTCCTCTTCCTACAGAAGTACATCGTCGGCGGTCTGACCGCGGGTGCGGTGAAGTAAGCGCGTGATGATGCGCATTGTCGCGGCGGGAGCCGCTCTGGCTCTCGCGGCGCTTTCATTGACTGCCTGTGCGCCGGGTGCCGCAGCTGGCCGCAGCGATGTCGGCGTGCAACTGTTTCAGATGCCGTGGACGGCACTTGCTGACGAATGCGAATCGACGCTCGGGCCGGCCGGCTACGGGTGGGTGCTAACTTCGCCGCCGCAGGAGAGCATCGCGGGTGAAGAGTGGTGGGTGTCGTATCAGCCGGTGAGTTATCGACTCGAATCTCGGCTCGGCACGCGCGATGAGTTTGCCGACATGGTGAAACGGTGCGATGCCGCGGGCGTCGACATCATTGCCGATGCCGTCATCAACCACATGTCGGGGCAGAGCGAGCCGGGTACTGGTTTTGCCGGCAGTGCCTACGAGCACGACCGCTATCCCGGTCTGTATGAGCCAGCCGACTTCCACGACTGCGGCCTCACGGGCGACAACGACATTCGTGACTATCGCGATCGCGAGCAGGTGCAAAACTGCGAGCTGGTCAATCTCGCCGACCTCGACACGGCCGCCCCGCACGTGCGCGACACGATCGTGGCGTACCTCAACGATCTGCTGTCGCTCGGTGTTGCCGGGTTCCGCATTGATGCGGCAAAGCACATCGCCGCGACCGACGTCGAGGCGATCGTCGCCGAGCTACCCGACGACGCCATCATCATGAGCGAAGTGATCCGTGGTTCCGGCGAACCCGTGCTGCCTGAAGAATACCTCGCCGCCGGCAGCGTGTTCGAGTTCACGTACGCCCGAGACCTCGGCATTCAGTTTGTCGCTGGGGCGTTCACCGAGCCCGATCTCAGCACCGAGCGCCCGCAGCACGTGCCGTCAGACCAGGCCATCGTGTTTGTCGACAACCACGACACCGAGCGCGGCGAATCACAAATCACGTATCGCGACGGCGATACGTACGCCATGGCAAACGTGCTGATGTTGGCCGACGACTACGGCACGCCCGTGGTCTACTCCGGCTACGCGTATACGGATCGCGACATGGGTGCGCCGACGACGGCGAGCGGAACCATAGAGCCGGTGACGTGTGCAGAGGGCGCCCGTGGGCCACAGGATTTTGCCGACGGCGAGCGCACGTGCGTGCACGCGTGGGATGCAGTCGCGCCCATGGTGAAGTTCCGCATTGCGGTGGGGGATGCTGCGCGGATGCCGGGCGTGACTGTCGCTGACGCGTACGGCTTCGAACGCGAAGGCAAGGGTGCGGTCGCGGTCAATCAGGGCACGGACGAAGTGGCGCTGACGCTGTCGACGTCGATGCCCGACGGCATCTATTGCGATGTTCTGGTGGCGGACTGCGCCGCGACGTTCGCGGTGAAAGATGGTGCCGTGACGTTTACTATGGCGCCCGGGCAAAGCGCGGCGATCCACGTCGACGCTCGGGGCTGACGGCCGCGCTGACACAATGACTACGAAAGGTTAGGCGCACCGTGACCGGTTCGTTGCCTCATCATGATGGTTCCGCTCTCTACGTTTCGACCCAGGCACCAGCTCTCGGCGACACGGTGCAGGTGCGGGTTCGAGTGCCGCAGAGGTATGGGCCGCTGACCGCGGTGCGCACCCGGTCGAACCCCGACCACGAGCCGCGGTGGAGCGATGCGGTGCTCGTCTCAAGCGCCGACGGGTGGGACTGGTGGCAGGCCGACGTCGTGGTCGAGAACCCGCGCCACGGGTACCGGTTCGTGTTCGTGCACGCAGACGGCACCGTGCACTGGCTGAATCAGTCGGGCCTACACGCGGCTGAGACGCTCGACGCTGAGGACTTCGCGTTCGTGACGACTCCGCCCCCACCTGCGTGGCTGAGCGCAGCGGTGATGTACCAAATCTTCCCGGACCGCTTCGCGCGCTCGGCACAGGTAGATCAGCACCCGACGCCGGAGTGGGCGATCGCGGCATCGTGGGAGACGCCGGTTGACCCGGTGCTGCCGGGCCGCTCGCAGCAGTTCTACGGCGGCGACCTCGATGGCATCATCGATCACCTCGATCACCTCGAAGATCTTGGTGTCACGCTGCTGTACCTGACTCCCGTCTTTCCGGCGGCGTCGAACCACCGGTATGACGCGTCGAGCTTCCTCTCGGTTGATCCGCTACTCGGCGGTGATGATGCGTACCGGCGGCTCATCGATGCCGCGCACGCGCGAGGCATGCGCATTATTGGCGACCTCACCAGCAACCACTCCGGCGACCGGCATGAATGGTTCCAAGCCGCTTACGGTCACCCGGGTGCGCCTGAGAGCGACTTCTATTACTTCACGAATGACGACAACACCGAGTACGCGACGTGGATGGGCGCGCAGACGCTGCCGAAGTTCAATTGGGCATCGACCGAGCTGCGGCGTCGTTTCGTTGAGGGCGAGGATTCGGTCGTCGCGCACTGGCTGAAGTTTGGTCTCGACGGGTGGCGCGTTGATGTCGCCAATATGACCGGTCGCTATGGCGACATCGACCTCAATGCCGAGGTACGTCAGACGCTGTTGCAGACGGTTCTCGCGACGAACCCCGATGCGATCTTGTTGGGTGAATCGACCAACGACGCGACGAGTGACCTGCAGGGCGACGCCTGGCACGGCGCGATGACCTATCCATCGTTTACTCGTCCGGTGTGGGGTTGGCTGAGCGAGCCGGCCGGCACACCGTGGCTGTCGTACGACGGCGAAGAGCTCACCGAGCCGTGGTTCTTCACGCAGCCGATCGGTGGCATTCCGCGCTACACGGCGCGTGATGTGGTGGCGGCGATGACGCGATTCACGGCGGGTATTCCGTGGCGCGTGCGGCTGGGCAACATGTTGCCGCTCGACACGCACGACACCGCCCGCTTTGAGACGAATGCGGCTGACGGAACCATGCCGCTGGCTGTTGGTTTGTCACTCACGGTGCCGGGGGTGCCGGTTGTGTTCGCGGGCGACGAGTTCGCCTTGACGGGCGCTGATGGTGAGAGCAGTCGCACGCCGATTCCGTGGGGTACTGAGGGTGACCCGATTGTCGCCGAGCGGCTCGCTCTGTATCGCGAGCTGATTGCGTTGCGTCATGCGCACGCCGCATTGCAGACCGGCGGCATGCGGTTCGTGCACGTTGACGATGAGGCGCTCGTGTTCGTGCGCGAGAGTGCTGATGAGACGGTGCTGGTCGTCGCGGCTCGTGGCGACTTGTCGGTTGAGCTTGATGCGCAGGCACTGCCGGGTGCGTCGCAGGCTGTCGATCTGTTCGGCAACGTGACCCTCGCGACCGGAGCCGATGGTTCCGTCCTCCTCGAAGCCGAGGGCCCCGCGTTCGCGATGTGGGCGCTCCCCGGCGTGCGCCTGGCAAGTTGAGTGAGGACATCTTCATTCGATCGCTAGCGACCTAGATTGGCCGACGGGCGAGGTCGCGCTGTGGGACCTCATGCACGGCATCGGAACCCTCGTGTCGGCTGGCCATCTCGAACTCGAATCGGCCCTCCAGTCGTATCGTGAGGCCGGGGCGCGTCTCGCCCGTTGAGTGTTCGGGTCAGGCCGCCGCGCGGCGGGTGGGTTCTCGACCCGAATCTCGGTCGGATGCTCGACCCGATTCTCGTGCGTGCGGTGGTTGACCCGGGGGTGGTTGGGGTGCCCGGAATCGGGGGCCCGGCAGGGTGATGTCTTTGAACGCGTACTCGAGCGGCGCCCTCGGCGGGAGGGGCTGGGGTGGATGGTCGGGGTGGTTCAGCATGAACTCGCCCTTACCTTCGCGGGTGATGTGCCAGCCGTTGTCGTGGCAGTGCAGGTGATGGTATTGGCACAGCAGGATTCCACGGTCGATATCGGTCTTCCCGCCTGACTCCCACGGATCGATGTGGTGGGCTTCGGTGTACGAGGCGGGGCGTTCGCAGCCGGTCCAGCGGCAGCCGCCATCACGAATCGCGAGCGCAATCTTCTGCCCCGGCGTGAACAGACGCTTGGAGCGGCCGAGGTTGAGGGGGTTGCCATCGGTGTCGACGGTGACGTGGATGCTTTCGGTGTCACACAACTGCTGATCGGCAACCTTGCCGGGCAACACGATAAGGCGATCTTCGGCATGCGTGATGTCGGAGCGATGGCCGTGGTCGTTAATGACCTGCACGAGACGCACACCCGCCTGCCGGGTGCCGAACACCGATTTGGCGTCAGCGAGAATCCCGGCGCGGAAGATGTCCGTCATCAGATCACTCGCAAGCTGAGCATTCGTGCGCGGATCCTCCACGAGAGCTTTCGCTTTCGCCTTCTCGGCAGAATCCACAAACCTCGGCCCGCCACGACGGGGGCGGAGGGCGTCGTCGTGGGCGGCGGTGATCATGAGCGCGGTTTGGTCATCAAGCGTCCAGATGATGCGCGTCGCACCCGTGTCGGGAACGGTCGTGATGTGAAAAGCCCGCGCCTCGTACCGTTGCTCGAACCTGCGCTTGGCGCCTTCGGGGTCGAGCTTGTCGCGAATGTACCGGGCGTGCGCGCCGAGCTCATTAATCTTGCGCACCTGCGCTTCGGCGATGAGTTGTTCGGCCGCGAGAGCCCACGCATCCCGAGCACCCTGATCGAACGCGTCGGCTTCTTCAATGGTGGGCGTGTGCTCCACCATGACCGGTACTCCGTCAGTGCCCGCGTCGACACCGTTGTCGACAGCCTGCGGGATCAGGATCGGGAGTGGGATGCCGTTGGTGTCGCGCGGCATGGTTGGGGGTTCGCCGAGGCCCTTGCGGATCGTGTTGGATTGCTCATTCGAAATCAATTGCGCGCGCAACGCGACGCGGAGTGGCTCAAACCACGGCCGCGGCGGGCACGCCTTGGGGATGCTGCCACCATTAGTGCGTTCGCCACTGCCTGCGACGGAGTCGGGCAGGCCGGTGGTTCCGGTCGTGTCGACGAGATCTCCGCTGACACTCACTTGTCGTGAGGCTTCGGCTTGGGAGACGCCGAGGAGGTCTTGCACGAGCGAGGTCACCGAACGGTGTCCCTTTTTCGCGGCGAGGCCGCCGTGCCCGAAGGTGCGGGCGGAGCGAGCGACCGCGATACCGATCGCGATCTGACGAAACAGCGCCGCTTGACGTTCAACCGCGGCGCTCTCTTGCATGATCGCAAGAATCTCGTCGTCGTTCATCGTAAGCATGCGTGCCTCATACTGCTCCGACGTCGCACCGGAACTCGCACCAGCACCAGTATCCACCGGCCCAGCCGCCTCGCAGTGGCACGCGACAGCGGAAGCGTCATGCCCACACAGGGTGGGAATCAGCTCCGCAACGTCGCTCAAATTTGCCATACCTCATTCTCACATGCACCACAGATATTAGTAAATAGATACGAGAGAATCTGTGGATGAGAACACCAGACAACCGAACTGTGGAGGAAAGTTCGGCACCCGCTACGTCGGAACCGGCACGGGGTTGCGCGGCGCGTTTCACGCGACACGCCGACGGTGAGGCCGTGCGTTCCGACGTAACGGACAATCGGCGGCACTGTTTCGTCTCGGTCGCTGCACGTCCTCGCTCAACGGACGGGGCAAGGCGCTCGCTCAACGGACGGGCGAAGGCGCTCACTCAACGGACGGGCGAAGGCGCTCACTCAACGAGTGGGCAAGGCGCCCGCTCAACCAACAGGGAAAGCGACCCGCTCAATGGGCGGGGCAAGGCGCCCGCTTGTCCCGCGTCAAGTAGTTGGCAGGAATTCTTCGATTTCGAAGTTGGGGATGGTGGGGTTGGCGGTGCCGGCGTATACGTCGGCGGGTCGGTTCCAGGCGATCGCTTCGTGCGGGCGGACGTGGTNAGAAGTAGCGGCGTGCTCCGTTTCGTTCTGCTCACTCCATGGGTGACGCGCCCGAGCCGCGCGCGCCCGAGCCGCCCGCCGCCCCAGCCCAGGCCGCCCCAGCCCGCCGCCCCAGCCCACGCCGCCCTATCCCGCATGCCGCCCAGCCCAACCGCCGCCCGCCACCATAGCTACCAACCGCCGCTCAGCCGCCCCCCAACCCCAAAATGATCGACTTCCTCGCAACTCTCGGCCACACTGTGAGCCATGGGATCAGCGTTGACCACCATCGGATTACCCGTCGCCCTCGGCATCATTATGTTTGGCCTGGGCCTCAGCCTCACACCGGGCGATTTCGCGCGCGTCGTGAAACAGCCCAAGGCGGTCATCTTGGCGCTGCTGTGCCAACTCATTCTGCTGCCGGCGATCTGTTTCGGACTCGTGTTGTGGTTCCAACTCCCGCCGATTCTCGCCGTCGGCATGATGATGCTGGCGGCTTCGCCGGGCGGAACCACGGCGAACCTTTATAGCCACCTCTTCCGTGGCGATGTGGCGCTGAACATTTCGCTCACCGCCGTCAACTCTGTGATCGCTGTGGTCACGCTGCCGCTGATCACGAACCTTGCGATCATGTATTTCAAGCCGTTCGATGACCAGCTCGGTATGCAATGGTCGAAGGTCATTGAGGTCTTCGCGATTGTGCTGCTGCCGGTCGTGCTCGGCATGATCGTGCGGCACTTCGCGACCGATTTCGCCAAGCGCGCCGACCGCGCGGTGCGCATCATTTCGATGATCGTGCTCGTCGTCGTGATTGCCGGCGCCGTCGCCAGCAACTGGCAGCTGCTCGTCGACAACGTCGGTGCCCTCGCCGCAATCACCGTTCTCTTCTGCATCATCAGCCTCGCCGTCGGCTACGTGGTTCCGCGCCTCGCCCGCGTCGGCAAGCGCCAGTCGATCGCCGCGTCGTTCGAGATCGGCATTCACAACGCGACCCTCGCGATCGTGATCGCGCAGACAGTGATGGGCTCGATGGAACTCAGCCTCCCCGCCGCCGTCTACGGCGTACTCATGTTCTTCATCGCTTTCGCCTTCGGGTTCATCATTCGCGACCGCAGCACCGCGCCAGAAACGCACGCCGACACGGAGGGTGCCGAAACTTCGCGCACCTCATAGACTCAGCCAATGCAGGCTTTGACCGAGGCGGATGTCGCGCAGACGCTCCGCAATGCCACCGCAGAAGAGATGAAGCACCTCACCGTGCCGATCGGCTTCTATATTGCCGACTGGGATCATCAGGATTTCTACGCGTGGGCCGACCCGCGTCACGCCGGCCGCGGATACCTCATCGTGCAGTCCGGCGACGAAGCCACCGGCATCGTGTTGCGTCGCGCCGACGGGCATTCCCGCGTGCGTTCGGCACTCTGCAATATCTGTCACACGATGCAGCCAGGCGACCAGGTCGCGATGTTCACCGCCCGCAAGGCGGGGCACGCAGGGGAGAAGGGCGACAGCATCGGAACCATGATGTGCGCGGATTTGTCGTGTCACGACAACGTGCGGTTGGCTGCTCCGCTCGCGCCCGGCGAGGTACGCGCGAGTGTTGATCGCCGCATCGACTCGACCCGGCTCCGCGCCGAAAACCTCGTCGCGCAGGTGCTCGCATGACAGCCGATGTCGTTGTCGTCGGCGATGCGCTGATCGACGAGCTACGCGACGAACGCGGCGTGCGCGAGTTTGTGGGCGGTGCGGCGCTCAACGTTGCTGTCGGACTGTCACGGCTCGGCCACTCGGCGGCACTTATCGCGATGGTCGGCGACGATGCCGACGGCGCTCGCGTGCGTACCTACCTCTCGACGTTCGGCGTGACGCTGATCGCCACGCCGTCACCACTCGGCACGGCTCGAGCTATTAGCGAGCGCATAAATGGCGAACCCACGTACATCTTTAATAACGCGTCGAAAAACCGCTCAATCGTCTTCGGCAGCGCCGAGCGCGACGCCATCGGCTCCGCCCGCGCGGTTGTGGTGAGCTGTATGGCCCTCGACGACCCGGCGCAGGTGATGGGCCTGCGCGCCGCACTTGATGGTTCCGACGCTGACCTCTTTATCGACCCGAATCCGCGCGCCGGCATGATGCGCGACCGCGATGAGTTCGTGCGCGGTTTTGAGGCGCTCATCGCTCGCGCGCGGCTCGTGAAGGTCGGCGATGACGACACCGAGTTGCTGTACAACTCGCGAGTGGAAGCAGTGCGCGGCTGGTTGCGGGAGCGCGGGGTGCCGGTGGTGGTTTCCACGCTCGGACGCGACGGTGCCCGCATCGATAGCGAAGATGTCGCCGTCGAGCGCGGCATTGCGCACATGCCTGGCGCCGTGGTGGACACAATGGGTGCCGGCGACGCGGTGCTGTCGGCGATGGTGTCGTGGACGCTCACCGCTACGCAGCCCGTCGATTGGGCAGCTGGCGTTGAGCGGGCAATGGATGTTGCCGCTGCGACCGTTCGACATGAGGGTGCGCTGTTGCAAATTCCTGCGCAACCGGGCGAAAGCTACGATCGCATCGAGACGTGAGTGCGCATCGTTTCACGGCGCTCGACGCTGACACTCGCGGGCGACAAGTTCGATTTTTCCGATCGGCTTTCGCAGGGTAGTATCAATAATCGCGCCTCCGGTCGGCTGTACAAGTCGGACGGGGATGCACCTGGCAAGTTACCCAAGCGGCCAAAGGGAGCTGACTGTAAATCAGCCTGCATTGCATTCGGGGGTTCGAATCCCTCACTTGCCACCAGACGAAGAAGGCCCTGACGAAAGTCAGGGTCTTCTTCGTTTATCCGGCGTTGGAGCCCGCGCTTGCGTGGCGCCGCCCCCCACTCACCAGGGCATCAGGTATGCTCGCGCGCGTCTCACACGCACCTGAGCGACGCCAGGGCGCAAATTGCATCCCCGCTTTATAGGCTTGATGGGGCAAAATCTTGCATATAGGGGGCCACCACAATGACACAATCATCGTCAACGGAGCCAGAATTTACGCGTCGCGGACGCAAAGACGCCGCGAAGCGCATCCTCCATGAGGTCAATACGCCGTATGGCGTGCACCCCGCGCTGATCCCCGGCATCGGCGTTGACGACACCGGCAAAAAATTCAGCACCAACTGGTGGGTCTTTGTTATCACCGCCGCGTTCGCGGTTGGTTTCGTGGTGTGGGGTCTGCTCGATACCGTGGGCATGGGAACCTTCTCAACCACGGCGCTGAACGGTGTCTCGTCCGGCTTCGGCTGGCTGTTCTCGCTGTTGACGATCGCGGTGTTTTTCTTCATGCTGATCGTTTCGATCAGCCAGCGCGGCCGCATCGTGCTCGGTGCCGATGATGAGAAGCCCGAGTTCTCCACGGTGTCATGGGTCGCGATGCTGTTCTCCGCCGGTATGGGCATCGGACTCCTCTTCTACGGCCCGTACGAGCCGCTCGTCTACTTCATGGCGCCGCCGTCGGGCTTCTCGGGGGAGGCCGAAACCCGCGACGCCATGCTTCACGCGATGGCGCAGACGATGTTCCACTGGGGCCCGATGGCGTGGGCTTACTACGCCCTCGTCGGTGGAGCGATCGCGTACGTTGCCTACCGCCGTGCGCGCTCGCCCCTCATCTCCTCGATCTTCGACCCGATCTTCAGTCAGAAGACGAAAGGCCCGGTCGGCACCGTCATCGACATCTTCGCGATCATCGTGACCCTGTTCGGTACCGCCGTCTCCCTCGGCATAGGTGCGCTCCAAATCGCGCGTGGCATCGAGATCGTGGGTGGCATTGGCCCCGTCGGCAACGGCATCATCATCGCGATCATCGCCGTCCTGACGTGCGCCTTCATCCTGTCGGCGGTATCGGGCGTGAAGCGCGGTATTCGCGTGCTCTCCAACATCAACATGCTGATGGTGGCGATTCTTGCGGCCTTCGTGTTCATCGGCGGCCCGACGCTCTTCCTGCTCAACTTCATTCCGTCATCCGGCGTCGCGTTCTTTAATGACCTCACCACGATGATGCAGCGTTCTCCCGTCGACGGTGCTGAAACCGCCGAGTTCATGAAGACTTGGACCACCTATTACTGGGCCTGGTGGGTCTCCTGGACGCCGTTCGTCGGCATGTTCATCGCGAAGATCTCGCGCGGTCGCACGATCCGGCAGTTCACGTTCGTTGTGATGATCGTGCCGTCCATTGTGTGCCTCATTTGGTTCGGTATTTTCGGCGGAACCGCGATGCGCATGGAAGAAGGCGGCGCGGGTCTCTCGCAGGCAGAAGACAGTCAAGACATCCTGTTCAGCTTGCTCGGTAACTTGCCGATCCCACTTGTCACGTCGGTGATCGCGATGGTCGCGGTGATCATCTTCTTCGTCACGAGCGCCGACTCTGCGTCGATCGTGATGGGTCAGATGAGCCAGCGCGGCAACCCGCAACCGACCAAGTGGGTCACGATCACGTGGGGCGTGGCGCTCTCGGCAATCGCGACAACACTTCTTCTCGCCGGCGGACGCGACGCCCTCACAGCGCTCCAAGCACTCGTCACGGTTTCTGCGCTCCCGTTCGCCTTCGTGATAATCGGCATCATGTTCGCGTGGTGGCGCGACCTCTCCACTGACCCGCTCATTCTCCGTAACAGGTTCGCCGAAGTCGCGATCGAAGAGGGCATCAAACGCGGCATCGAAGAGCACGGCGATGACTTCGTCTTCGAAGCCTCCGCGACCGCGCCCGACGAGGGTGCCGGAGCCTGGCTCGACACCGAAAACCCCGAGCTCACCGAGTGGTACGACGACGCCCGCACCGGCCAGATTGATGTCATCCTCGCGCAGAAGGCCGAGCAAGAAGCTCTCGAAGCCGTCGAGCACGAGGCTCTCGAATCGGTCGAACACGAGGCGATCGAGGCATCTCATCGCGAGGCCCTTGCTGCTCCGGAACCATCAGAGCAAGACCCAGCAGAGGGCGAGTCGCCGAAGGCGTAACGTCGCAGAACACCTGCCGGAACCACGGTTCGACCCGCAACAAGCGGAAGTACTCGCACCGTGGTTCCGGCATTTTCTTTGCATTTGCTGACAAGCGCCCCGTCACCTTGCGCCGTGACAGCCAGCGAACTAAATTACATATGTAAATAACTTACAGATGTAAAGAAGGCTACTGATGGATGACCCCCGCGTCGTACGCTCGCGCGAAGGATTGATGCGCGCCATCGCGGAGTTCCTCGAGCAGGGCGTCGCCCCGACCGTCACCGACATCGTGACGCGCGCCGGCGTGAGCCGACCGACGTTCTACCAGCACTTCGGTGACCTGCAGACGGCCTACGCCGAAACGGGCCTCGCTCGTATTCAGCGGCAGCTTGATCTGATTCCAATGCCCGGCGAAGGGCAGCGCGGCGAAGCGCAAATCGCTCCGACCTGGACGGCGCTCACCACGCACCTGTATGCGCACCACGCCTTCTACCAAACCGCGCTGCGTGAGGCCGGCTCCCGCCGCCTGAGCGATCGGGTCATCGCGTTTATCGCCGAGCGCATCATTCGGGCCTCGCCGCTCGGCGCTGCCTACCGGGATCTTCCCGCGGGTGAAATTCCTGACCACATTCTGGTGCTCGCCGCCGGACTCTTTGCTCTCATCGGCCGTTGGCTCGACGGCGATGAGCCTGAGTCGCCCGCGCGGATGACCGAGCGTATCGTCACGGTCTTCCTCTCTTTTAGCTCACGGCCCCTCACCGCCTGAAACCCCGAAAGCCGACTCATGTCGAAAAAGCGCCCCTCTGCGCGCCTGATTTCTCGCCTCCGCACCGGTGTGATCATCGCGGCCATCGCCGCCATCCCGCTGATCTACGCCGGGGCGTTGACGTGGTCGAATCAAGACCCGACGCACAATCTCGACCAGATTCCCGCCGCCGTCGTCAACAACGACGTTCCCGCGAAGGCAGGTGACAGCACAATTGAGCTGGGCGATGAGGTCACAAAAGAACTCGTCGACTCGACCGCAAAGAACAACTTTGACTGGGTTGAGTATGACGCGGCTGACGCCGCAGCGGCACTCGAAAACGGCGACGTGCTCGCGGTGCTCACCATCCCCGAGAACTTCTCGCAGCACGCAGCATCGCCTGCAGAAGCGAATCCCGTGGACGCCTCGGTCGCGACCATCTCGATCGAAACGAACGATGGCGCCAATATGATCAGCGGAACCATCGCCGCAACGATTGCGACGTCGGTGCGCGAGAGTCTCGCGAGCGAAGTGAGTGCTGCGTACCTCGAGCAGATCTACCTCGGATTCACCGACATCCACACCGGCATGACTGACGCACGCGATGGCGCCACCCAGCTCTCCACCGGCGCGAACGAAGCGAAAGATGGTTCCAACACTCTCGTGGTGGGTCTGACCGATTTGGCGAGCGGAACCGTGACGCTGAATACGGGCGCACAAACGTTGGCAACGGGGGCAGGAGAAGCTTCGACCGGTGCTGACACGTTGGCGCAGGGTCTCGCGCTGCTGTCGCTCAACGCCGCGGATCTGCCGACACAGGCCACGCAGTTGAACACCGGAGCATCCGCGCTCGCCACCGGTGCTTCGCAACTATCGACGGGGCTTTCGACGCTGTCGAACTCAACCACGACGCTCGCGACGGGAGCAGCAACAGCTCGCGACAGTGCACAGCTGCTGAGCGATGGGCTGACCGCGCTCGCCGCTCAAACACCGTCGGCGGCAACCGGCGCCGAAGACCTCAAGACCGGAATCGACAGCCTCACCGCGGCCTGGTCCCTGCTCACCGACGAACAGAAACTTGCCTCCCTCAGCGCGCTGAGCACCGGAGCGCAAGATCTCGCCGACGGACTCAGCGTGGCCGACGCCTCTGTTCAGCAGCTCGCCACCGGCGGCACCCAGCTCGTCGGCTCGTCCGAAGACGGCACCGGGCTCTCCGCGCTCGCCGACGGTGCGACAGCACTCGCGACTGGCGCGACGACGGCGGCAACGTCGGCGACCACGCTCAGCACCGGGGCTGCCACACTCGCCACCGGTACGCAGGCCCTCGCCGACGCCGCACCCACCCTGACCTCCGCAATCGCGACGGCATCCACCGGCGCGACCGATCTCGCGGCCGGTGTTGGTGACCTCGCAACCGGAGCCAGTACTCTCGCGAACGGCACCGCGTCCCTCGAAACCGGCGCTCAAGACGCGTCGACAGGGGCATCAGATCTCGCCACGGGCCTCAACACACTCGCCGACGGAACCACCGAACTTCGTGACGGTCTCGTCGACGGCGCAGACGAGGTTCCGACCTATACCGACGGCGAAGCAAAATCTCTCAGCACCGTCGCCAGCGACCCCATCGCGACCGACAACTCGCGCCTCAATGAGGTTGCCGGATACGGCCACGGCCTCGCACCCTACTTCTTATCGCTCGCGCTCTGGGTGGGGGCACTCGCGTTCTACCTGATGTTCCCGGCCATGAACAAGCGCGCATTGGTCTCATCGCGGACCGCCATCGGTGCGGCTGTGAAGTCATATCTTCCTGGTGCAACGATGGCGGTCGCGCAGAGCGTGCTCGCGGTGATGATCTTGACCGGCCCGGTCGGTATCCACGCCGTCAATCCCTGGGGGCTGTGGGGTATCGCGTTGCTGACGAGCCTGACGTTCGTTGCCATCAACCAGGCGCTCATCGCTCTCCTCGGCGCGCCCGGTCGTTTCCTCGCGCTGATCATGATCGTGCTGCAGCTTTCCGCGGCCGGTGGCACGTACCCCATCCAAACGGCGCCATCGTTCTTCCAGAGCATCCATACCGCACTCCCGCTGACGCACTCGCTCGAGGCAATGCGCTCGATGATTGCGGGCGGCAACCTTGGCGTGAGTGCTGCGATCGGTGTGCTCAGTGGCTGGCTCGTCGGGGCGCTCCTGATCTCGACGCTGGCGGCGTTGTTCGCACGGCGCACGCATCGTGTGCGCTCCGCTGTCACGAGCCCCGACACGCTCGAAGACATTGATGACCCCGCCGAAACCGATGCGAATGAGTTGGGTGAACAGCCAGAGAACCTCGACGACGAACCAGCCGCACCGACGCCGTCACCGGCTACCGTGGAGGCATGACTTCGGAAGCTGACCTGCTCGCCCTCGCCGTCGACATCGCCGACGAGGCGGCATCGCTCGCTGCGCGGCGCCGTGCTGAGGGCGTCGCGGTTGCCGCGAGCAAGTCGACCCTGGCTGATATCGTCACCGAAGCTGACCGCGAAGTCGAAGACCTCATCCGCACCCGGCTCAACGCGGAGCGCCCGGGCGATGGCTTCATCGGTGAAGAATTTGGCGATGCGAGCGGAACCACGGATGTGACGTGGGTCGTGGATCCGATTGACGGCACCGTGAACTACTCGTTCGGTATCCCTTCTTATGCGGTGAGTATTGCTGCGGTCACAGGTGGCGACGCACTCGAATCGTGGACGACACTCGCCGGCGTGGTGTCAGCCCCGGCGCTCGGTGAGACGTTCACCGCTTCGCGTGGTGGTGGTGCCTGGCTGGGTTCTCGGCGTCTGGCGGTGTCGACGGCGTGGCCCGCTGGCGCACTGCTCGCTTCGGGGTTTGGATACGACCCCGCGACCCACGAGGGTGATCTCGCTAACGTGGCCAAGGTCATGCCGATCGCCCGTGACTTGCGCCGTATGGGCTCAGCGGCATTGGATTTAGCCTTTGTCGCAGCCGGTCGGTTGGATGGCTACTTCGAGCGCGGACTCAAGCCGTGGGACTATGCGGCGGGGGCTCTCCTCGTTGCCGAAGCCGGGGGAGAAGTGCGGCGCACGATGCTCGATTCCGGCCGCCCCATGTGTGTAGCCGGTACAAAAGAACTCGTGCGTGAAATTCTTGAACGGATAGATTCCTAACAAGAGTGGGCGTTGCCATAGAGTTCTCAGGCGCTCGCATGTAGTGTTTACCTATTCGTTACTTTCTCTCTGAGAGAGTGCAAGTCCCCCCAATCGCCACCCGAATGGCGAACACCCCGAAAGTCCTCCCCGATTGACGAATCAAGCTGAGCGCGTGACCGAAGCACGCGCACACGGTGGCGCACGGCCATCAGAGGCTTTGGCTACACCCACTTCACCTCTGACTCGTCGTGCCATGCGCGCCTTGGCGACCGCCGCAGTCGTTGCGCAACCAGTAACTAAATTCGGCGATTTTGTCGAGAAGAGCGTAGTTGCGCCGGTTATCACTCCGGCTCCGACTCGTCGCTCTCGTGTTCGCTCGGCGGCAACAGTCGTTGAGGCTCCCGCGGCCGAGGTTGTTGAGACCCCCGCTGCTGATGCCCCGCCCGCACCGGTTGCTGAACCCGCACCGGTCGCTGAACACACTTCGGAACCCGGCGCTGCTTTCGGCCCCGCCGCGACGTCCGTCAAGGATGACACCCCGGCCGACCACGCCGACGCCTTCGAGCACGCTGCTCGACTCTTTGCTTTTACCGGTGAGATCGCGCTGACCGACGTGGTCGAAAAGCCGACCACCGTGCCCACCGCCGACGACCCGCTCAGCGACGTTCGTGGTTCCGAGCCCCGCAAGGCTCGCTCGAACTTCCGCAAGATCGCGACCGCCGGTTTCTCGGTGAGCGTGATGGGTGTCATCGGTGCTTTCGTTCTCTCGATGAGCATGCCGTTCATGGGCGCACCAACCGCGAAGCCTGAAACGGCCGCGGCCGCATCGCTGACGCCGGTGGATGACTCCGAGATTCAAGCCTTCGTCGCATCGAGCGAAGTGAACAACGCGACGGTCACCCGTGAGGGCGACTACTCGCAGGTCACCGCGGCGCAGATCGCCGACGAGACCGGTATCAACTACTCGTCCAACGTGTTCACCAACAACCGCAACGCTGCTATTCAGTGGCCCTTTGCGGTCGGTGTTGACATGTCGTACGGCTATGGCATGCGCGATGGCCGTCTGCACGAAGGAATCGACTTCACCCCCGGCGCCGGTGCTCCTATTCAGAGCATCGCCGATGGTGTCGTTCGTATCGCCACCGAAAATGGTGGCAATTATGGCGTGACTGTTTATGTCGATCACGTGATCGACGGCGAGGTCATCACGAGCCACTACTCGCACATGCAGTACGGCTCACTCGCTGTTGTCGAAGGACAAGAAGTCAAGGTCGGAGACCCAATCGGATTGACCGGCAACACCGGTCGTTCGTTTGGTGCGCACTTGCACTTCGAACTCATCGTCAATGGTTCCACCATCGACCCGATGCCGTGGATGAAGGAGCACGCTGGGTAGTGGTCAAAACCACTCAAAAGTGATGCTACGATTTTCTAGTTGCCTGAATCGCTCAGGTACGCCCCGATAGCTCAGTGGCAGAGCACTTCCATGGTAAGGAAGGGGTCGTCAGTTCAATCCTGACTCGGGGCTCAGCCATCTTCTGGATGACTGTGGCAGGGTAGCTCAGCTGGTTAGAGCGCACGACTCATAATCGTGAGGTCGCGGGTTCAAGCCCCGCTCCTGCTACCAAATCAAAAGGTCCCGCAAGGGGCCTTTTGCTTTTCCCCCGCGCGCTACGCTGAACGCATGACTGCCGCATTGCGTGACCGGGCACTCGGATCTTTCCTGGGGCTCGCGATCGGCGACGCCCTCGGCATGCCGACGCAGTGTTTCTCGCGCGAGCTCATCCACGAGCGCTACGGCGTCCTCACCGGATTCGAGCAGGCACCCGCAGACAACGAGATCAGCCGGGGCATGCCCGCTGCCCGCGTCACTGACGACACCGATCAGGCCGTCATGATTGCCGAGCTCCTCATCAACGGTCACGGCCACGTCAACCCGCACCAGCTCGCCGAGCGCTTTCTCGCGTGGCAGCAGCGCATGCAGGCACGGGGTTCCGCAGACCTGCTCGGCCCCTCGACGATCCGTGCACTCACGGCGGTGGCGAATGGAACCTCGCCACACGACTCCGGGAGATGGGGCGACACCAACGGGGCTGCGATGCGCGTCGCTCCGGTCGGTATCGCGACGCCAGCGCACGACGCGACCGTACTCGTCGATGCCGTTGTCGATGCCAGCTTCGTCACCCATAACACGGGCGTTGCGATCGCCGGAGCTGCTGCCGTCGCAGCGATCGTGTCTGCCGGTATCTCCGGATACGACTGGCACGACAGCATCAACCTTGCTTTCGATGCGATCGCCGATGGTTCCACTCGCGGTCACTATGTTCCGGCACCCGACATGCTTGCTCGCGTGCAGTGGGCACTCGACATCGTTGATGAGAACGACGAGCAGACCGCGCTCGACCTGATCGCCGACCTCGTCGGCACGAGCGTCGCAACGCAAGAGTCGGTTGCGGCGGCCATCGCCATCGCACACCTGTTCCGTGGCGATGCGTGGCGCGCGGTGCGCGAAGCCGCAAGCATTGGCGGCGATTGCGACACGATCGCCGCGATGGCCGGCGCGATGCTCGGAGCCCACCATGGTT
Source organism: Microbacterium daqui (assembly GCF_050408675.1). NCBI lineage: Bacteria > Bacillati > Actinomycetota > Actinomycetes > Micrococcales > Microbacteriaceae > Microbacterium > Microbacterium daqui. Next base: position 38,371 of record NZ_JBNTKF010000019.1, read on the forward strand.
CCGCCGCCTTCCCCGCCGACGCACGCGCACAGCTCATCGCCGTCAACGCGGGCCTCGACCTCGACGCGCTCGTCGATGGCCTCCTCGAGTTGCGGGCGGCCGCATGAGCCGGGTCATCAGCACGGGAAGCATCATCGTAGATCTCACGGTGACGGTTCCGGCGGTACCCGAACCCGGCGGCGACGTCCTCGCGTCGCCACTCCAAGCCCTCGTTGGCGGCGGCTTTAACCTCGCGGCCGCCGCATCCCGACATGGCGCGCACGTGGTCTATGCCGGAGTCATCGGAACCGGCCCCTACGGACAACTCGCTTCAGCCGCGCTCGCTGCCGAAGGCATCACCCGCATTCCGGGCGCCGCCGCGACCGGCGACACCGGCGTGTGCATCACGCTCGTCGACGAAAACGCTGAGCGCACCTTCATCACGTCGCCGGGTGCCGAGTCTCGGCTTGCTCCTGAACACCTCGATGCGGTGCGCCCGCAGGCGGCCGATGTCGTGTGCGTTTCGGGATACGACGCCGTCTACGAAGGTTCACGCAATGCGTTGACCGAGTGGGTCATGTCGCTGCCGCTCGGCACCACGATCATTTTCGATCCGGGTCCGCTGGTCGCCGATATCCCGGAGCCGGTGTGGAACGCCTTGCTCGCTCGCACCGACGTGCTGACGCTCAACGAGCAAGAAGCCGAAAAGCTGACCCCTGGTTCCGTGCCCGCCGAGCAGCACTTCGCGCTTCGCGAGCGCCTTCGGCTGCGACCGGAGACAGCGACCGTCATTCGCCGTGGTTCCACCGGATGCACGTGGCGCTCGAACGGTGCGCACGGTCACGTGTCGGCGCCGCGCGTTGTCGCCGTCGACACGACGGGCGCCGGAGATACCCACACCGGAACCATGGCTGCGGCATTGGCGGAAGGGTTCGACTTGCCGACGGCGTTGCGTCGAGCGAATGTTGCGGCGGCCGATTCGGTCACCCGGCCAGGGCCGGCGACCGCGCCGACGCGTGAGCACCTCGACAGCCTGCTGTCGCCCGCTGAGCACTAACGGTCAGCAGCGCTCTTCGACGTAGGCGTCGTCGCTCGGCGTGGAGAGGTCGCGATCGCGCAGCTCGATCGAGATCGCAGACCCATACTCCTCGCACGCGTGCGCGAAGCCGGAACTGTCGTACTCGATGTCGTACACGCGCTCGCCGTACACCGCCGCGTAGTCGGCGCACTCATCGAACGCTCCGCACTGCTCGACGATTGCGAAGTCGAATCCCTCGGTTCCGTTCACGAAGGTCGCACCCTCGTTGCCGAACCCGTGCTCGGTATCGATCGCATTCTTCTGTGCGATCGCGAGGCCAGCGTCATGCGCGTAGGGCACGACGATCGTGAGGTAGTCGCGAATGTCGCTATGCGTGAGGAGTCCGTCGGATCGTTCGTTGGCGTCGAGGTTGTCGGGTTCGATCGCGTCGAACCCGGCGCTCGCGCACCCGCTCAGCCATTCCTGCTGGATGCCGAACAACTCTTGTCGCTTATCGGCAGTCGATACATCGAACAGCGCCTCGTTCCACTCGCCATCGATGACGAGCGCGCCAGCCCCGTCTCGCAACAGCAGCGTCGGATGATTCGCAAGCCACCATGCCGTGGTTCCGTAGGCCGCCGCGTCGGGAGCGGAACCATCGGGTTGCGTCTGCAGGAGGTTGACGTAGCAAACGTTGTAGTCGGCTTCGGGGGAGGGGAGCTCGGTGCGGTCGCGCACCACAATCGCGGTGCCGTCGGGCGGGGAATAGGAACCACCGAGTTGGTAGGAGAGGGAGCCGTGCGCGGGAGGAAGCGCGTATTCCGTCGACGTCGTGGGCGCGCATGCCGTGCAACACGCCGCCAATGCAAGACTCGCACAGATCGCCATGGTGGTGCGGCGGGGAGCAGCAGAAAGCATGTGCTCACTGTACGGACGACAGATCACCGCACGCGAGGGCGATGACGCGAAAAGCGCCCAAAAGGCAAAAACTAGCGTGATTCCGCGGAATCAGTATTGCGACACGCCCGAGGTTTGAGCCGAATTTGCCCGACCCCCGGAAGCCGCGTAAGTTATTACCTGTTCGCCCCACAGGGTAGAGCGAAAGGCCAGAAGGCCTGGCTCCCCTCAAGCTGGTGAACATCCCGGTTAGCAAGATCCGCAAGGATGAGCTACAGTGGAAATCCAGCCCCAAACTGTTCTAAACAAACCGCGTGTCGGTTTGACAGAACGAAGCGGCTGGGTAAGATAGAGAAGTTGCCCTTTGGCAGGCCAGTGATGGTTTGGTGGGGGAGCATCCGATCCTTGAGAACTCAACAGCGTGCACTTGTCAAATGCCAAATTATCCTCGTCTAGCTTCGGCTGGGTG